>JASFKL010000080.1:0-13938 GCA_050118655.1 Gammaproteobacteria bacterium
CGGGGCTTGGCCCCTGGTTCCCCCGCGCGACTGGGATCGCGATCATGGCAATCTTCATGGTGGTGAACCTTCGCGGTGTCGGCGAGGCCGGCGGCGTCGAGGTGTTTCTCGTCTGGTTTAAAATCGTAGTGCTTGTCGGCCTGGGAAGTTGGGGACTTGCGTATTGGGAACCCTCGCTGCTTTCGCGGGGCGTGCCGGATTCCGGAATTGGTGCCGCTCTGTTTGGTGCGGCGTCTGTCTTCATGGCCTACGAGGGGTTTCAATTGCTGACCTACGACTACGAGGATATCAACAACCCGCGGAAAACCCTGCCGCTCGCGGTGCTTTCGGCGATCGTAGTGGTGATCCTCGTTTACATTGTCGTCGCCGTCGGTACGGCGATGCTGATCGGGTCGGACCAACTGGTGCAACACAAGGAAGTCGCACTGGCCATCGCGGGAAGAGAGGCCTTTGGGGTCGCCGGTCTCGTCGTGGTCACGATCGCTGCAGCTTTCTCCACGGGGTCGGCTATAAACGCTACGCTCTTTGCCACGGCGAGACTCGCGCACAAGGTTGCCGAGGACGGCGAGCTGCCCGCCGTGCTGGATCACAAGAATACGGCGGGAATTCCCGATCGGGCGGTGATCGGGCTGGGCTCGGTATCGGCGATCCTCGCTGCCCTGGGTTCGCTTACCAGTCTTGTCGAGGCTGCCAGTCTCACGTTCCTGTTTACATTTACGGTAGTGTGCGGGCTCGCCTTTTTCCGGCGCGCGGGATTACGGATCATAACCGGACCGGGTGCGCTGGCCGCCGCCGCTGCGTCGGTCGCGCTTGTTTATCGGCTGATAGAAACCGACCCGATGGCGCTCGTATTTCTCGGTTTGCTGGTGCTGGTGGCTTTGTTCGGGCGTCCGATACTGCTCCGACACGTAAGAATAGAGAGTCCTCGTGACTGAGCGTGGAATGGATTTGGTGAAATATATGGATCCGGAAACGCAACCGGGCTTCAGGTTCGAGGCGCGGCACAAGCGCTTACCAACAGGAAAACATTACCTGCCCGCCGGGGTGGGCTGAGGTTTTGCGATGAGCCGTGGAAATCTGTTTGCGCCGGAGGCGTATCGCGAGCAGCGCAAGCCTTTGCTCGAGGCTTCGTCGCTGCCGCCCCCCTGCTATACCTGCGAAGATTTTTACCGTCGCGAGATCGAGCGTATTTTCGAGCGCCACTGGCAATTCGTGGGCCGCGCCGAGCAATTGGCCTCGCCCGGCGATTATTTTTGCCACGACGGGCCCGGCGGCCCGGTTATCCTGATACGCGGTCGCGACGGGCGCATTCATGCCTACGCCAATAGCTGCCGGCACCGCGGCGCGCGCCTGCTCGACGGCAGCGGAAGCTGCAAGCGTATCGTCTGCCCCTACCATGCCTGGAGCTATGGTCTCGACGGCAGCCTCGCCGGTGCGCCCGGGATGCAGAGCGTCAGGGATTTCGACACCGCCGACTTCCCGCTGCTCGAACTCGCCGTGGATAGCTGGGACGGGTTCGTATTCGTTCATTACCAAAGCGAGCCCGGACCGCTGGCCGATCATCTCGGTAACCTGACGCAAAAATTCGCCGCGCATCGCTGCGCGGAGATGCGCCTCGCGGGTACGCTCGAATTCGACATCGCCGCCAACTGGAAACTGCTCGCCGAAAACTCGCTCGAGGCTTACCACACTGGCAGCGTGCACCGCGACACGCTCGGGCAACAGGCATCCAGCCGCGTCGACGCGCAAGGCAACTGGACCGCGCTGCTGGTCGAGGACGAGGCCAGCGTCGCGACGATGCCGGGCGACGACAAGCCGTTCGCGCATATCGAGGGCCTGGACGACGCCGGCAGGGCCGGGGCTTACTTCACGATGGTTTACCCGTCGACACAGTTCGTGTTCGCGCAGGATTGCATGTGGTGGCTCGCCTTCGAACCCCGCGCCGTCGATCATACGCGGCTCTCGATCGGTGCCTGTTTTCCCGATTCGACGATCGCGCGTGCCGATTTCGAAGACAGGGTAGCGGCTTATTTCAACCGCTGGCGGGTCGCCACCGCCGAGGACAATGCGATCTGCGAGGCCCAGCAGCGAGGGCAGGCTTTCGAGCGTCCGCCCGGCCGTTACGCGCCGGACGAGTTCGCGGTGCACGCCTTCGACAACTGGGTACTCGACCGCATCGTCGATCGTGATTCCAATTAGGGGGACACTTTACCCAATTACCACAATTACCTGCCAACAATTACCGATTCCGCATTCGAATAATTAGGGTAGTTGAGTATTGTGTCCCTCTAATTCTGTGGTGGGTTGGTGGCGGGGTTCAGTCGTCCGTTTGTTCAGGCGGTACCGGTTTCGGACGGCCGGTTTCGTCGAGCGCGACGAAGGTGAAATTGGCCTGCGTGACCTTGACCATGTTGTGCGACTGGCCGCGCTGCACCCAGGCCTCGACGTGAATCTCGAGCGAGGTATTGCCGATGCGCTTGACCTCGGTGTAGACGCATAGAATGTCGCCGATCTTAACCGGGCGAATGAAATGCATACCGTCGAGCGCCACGGTGACCACCCGGCAGCGTGCCCGCTCCCTGGCGCAGATGCCGGCGGCGATGTCCATTTGCGACAGCACCCAGCCGCCGAAGATATCGCCCGAGGGATTGGAGTCCGCGGGCATCGCCATGGTGCGCGTGGTCAGTTCGCCGTTGGGTATTTCGGTCATGGATAGCCTGTGAGCTTGTCGGGGTTCGAGTCATTATACAGGGTTTTCGGCCTGCCGATGATCGTGCCTCGGCCGCTCCTCGCTCCATCGCGGTTTACGCGCCAGCACGATGGAAATTTCGCTGTGGGCTTCGATCGGGTAGAGCGGGTGCATGGTTAGCCGGGCCAGCGCGAAGATCGCCGTGGCGCAGGCGATACGCAGCCCGAAAGGATCGTCGAGCGAGCCCGCGATCCAGCCCGAATTGAGCGCCCAGTCGCGAACGTCGGCGAAGGATTCGAATAGAAGCTGGCGCCGTTGTGAGTGCTCGTCGACTATCGTGAAGCCGCGCGTCCGGACGAGTTCGAGACAGTGCCGATGATCGGCGGGCGTGCTCGCCTTTTGCAATTCGCGCCGCACGCCGAGTAGCCGGCCGGTGCGACTGAAGCGCCCGCTGTGCAATTCGCCGAGAGAGCGCTGCGTGGAAGTGGCCAGCGAAAACAGGCCACCCGGCCGCAGCAGGCGGTAGACCTCGTCCAGCAGCGGGTCCGCGGCGACGAAACTGAGCAGGAAATGGCAGAGCACGAGATCGGCCGATGCCGCCGGCATGTGCCGCGCGGCCCGCAACGCGTCCTCGCGCAGTAACTCGACCCTGTCGCCGAGCTTGCTCCGGGCCTGCCGCAGCATGCCGCGCGAAAGATCGAAGCCGGTACATTTTCCGAGGGGCAGCCGTCTCCCGAGATCGAAAAGTGAATTGCCGGTGCCGACGCCGAGGTCTAGCGTGTCGGGCGGCTGCCCGCGATTTTTCCGGGCGCGGCAGATCTGTTCCACGTAGCAGGTTCTGGCCGCGGCATAAATTCCTCCCCAGTCATCGTCGTAGCATGCCGCCACGCGGTCGTATACTCGGGTAGCCATGTCGTCGTTAACCCTCGAACTCGATGAAGTCGAGAGTGCATGCCAGGCGAGGGCGAGGCAATCGGCTTGATCGGGGTCGCAGCGGGTGACACGGTCGGGGTTGAATGATGCGACCCGCCGAGCCGTTGCGGGTTACTCGTCCTCGTCAGCCAGCTTCGAGAGGTCTTCGGCGGCCGCGCGCAACAGCGGCAGGTACTTGTCGCGGTCGGCGTAGGAGACGCGCGAGATCGGCGCCTGGATCGCCAGCGAGCTGTAAAATCGTCCCTGCTTGTCCTTGATCGGTACCGCGATGGCGATGATGTCGTCGTAGAGTTCCTGGTTGTCGACCGATACCTGCTGTTTTTCGATCCGGTCCAGCTCGGCCAGCAACAGGTCGGGGTCGGTAATCGTGTTTTTCGCGTGGCGCACGAGTTGCAGTTGCTTGATCACGGCCTTGCGTTTCGGCTTCGGCAGCGTGCTCAGGTAGAGCTTGCCGCTGGCGGTGCAGTACAGGGGTACCCGCATACCGATAGGGAATTGCAGGCGCAGCGGCGCCTTGGTTTCGACCCGGTCGGAGTATGCCATGTACAGGCCGTCGGGATAGGCGATGTTGCAGGTTTCGCCGACCTTTTCCGACAGGCCGGTGAGAATCGCGTGGCGAGTCGCGCGCAGACGCGAATTGGCGAGCACGCCGACCGCGACCTCGTGCAGACGGTTGCCGGGCACGTAGCTCTTGCCGTTGATCTTCTTGAGCAGGTAGCCGCGCGCCTCGAGTTCGGCGCACAGGCGGTGCGCGGTCGCCTTGGGCAATTTGAGAATATCGTTGATCTCGGTGGCGCTGATGGCTTTCGGCGAGCTGGCGACGATATCCAGAATGTCGAGAACGCGTTGTATGGTCGAGCCCCGTTCGCGCTTCATTTTTTATTCGGGGACTTCGTTTTTGGTATCGACAGGGTTCGCTCCGGACTCGATTGGCTTACGGATTTCACTTTATAATAAAAATCTACCGAAAACGAGAAAAATTATTCCGTTTTAGCCTTTTGTCGTGTATTTTTGTCGTTTCATAATAAAGGGCTAAGCGTGGATAGTTACGATTACATCGTGGTCGGCGCGGGTTCCGCGGGTTGCGTGCTCGCCAATCGCCTGTCGGCGAATCCGGCAGTCAGGGTGCTGCTGCTCGAGGCTGGCGGCAGCGATGTCAGTCCCTGGCTGCATATCCCGGTGGGTTACTTCAAGACCATGCACAACCCCGCCTTCGACTGGTGTTACCAGACTGAACCCGATCCCGGAATCGCCGACCGCCGGCTTCAATGGCCGCGCGGCAAGGTGCTCGGCGGATCCAGCGCATTGAACGGCCTGCTCTACGTGCGCGGCCAGCCCGAAGACTACGACCGCTGGGTCGAACTCGGCAATCCGGGCTGGTCCTTCGACGAGGTTTTGCCCTATTTCAAGAAATCGGAAGACAATTCACGGGGCGCGAGCGAGTTCCACGGCGTCGGCGGGCCGCAAAAAGTCTCCGACCTGCGCCTGCGGCGGCCCATCGCCGAGCACTTCATCGCGGCGGCCACCGAGATCGGCATACCCGCGAACGCGGATTATAACGGCAGCAGCCAGGAAGGCGTCGGTTATTT
Source organism: Gammaproteobacteria bacterium (assembly GCA_050118655.1). Lineage (GTDB taxonomy): Bacteria > Pseudomonadota > Gammaproteobacteria. The sequence goes on from JASFKL010000080.1 coordinate 5,212, forward strand.
TCAGCAAACCGCCTACAAGGGATTTCGCTGGAGCACCGCGCGCAGTTTCCTGCGACCGGCGAAAAAAAGGCCCAATCTCGAAGTCATCACGCGCGCCCTGGTCACCGGTCTGCAGCTGGACGGCAAACGGGTTACCGGCGTCTCTTACCGGCGCGGTAGCGAGGACGGGTCCTCTGCCGCGGCGGCCGAGGTAATTCTCAGCGCGGGTGCGATCAATTCGCCGCAAATCCTGCTGTGCTCAGGCATAGGCGACCCTGAGCGGTTGCGGGATGCCGGCATCGAGGTTCGCCATGCGCTGCCCGGCGTGGGCAAAAACCTGCAGGACCACCTGCAGATCCGGCTGGTCTTCAAGACCAACAAGCGGACCTTGAACGATGAGCTCAACAATCCGTTGAAGCGCCTCATGGTCGGCATGCAATACGTTTTCACGCGTACCGGTCCGTTGACGCTCGCGGCCAGCCAGGTGGCGATTTTCACGCGCTCGGATCCGTCCGTGGAGCGCCCGGACATCCAGTTTCACATGCAACCGCTGTCGGCCGACAAGCCCGGCGACGGCGTGCATCCGTTTTCGGCTTTCACCTCGTCGGTCTGCCAGTTGCGCCCCTGGAGCCGCGGCGAGATCCGGGTCGAGTCGCCCGATCCGTTCGCCTACCCGAAGATCTATCCCAATTACCTGTCCGATCCGCGCGATTGCGCGGTCGCGGTCGGCGGTATCAAGGTCGCACGGCGAATCGCCGAAGCGCCGTCGTTGCGCGACTGTATCGTCGACGAATACGTGCCGGGGCGGAAATTTCAGACCGATGCCGAGTTACTCGAGGCGGCACGCCGTTACAGCCAGACGATTTATCATCCGACCAGTACCTGCAAGATGGGTAACGACGACCAGGCGGTAGTCGATCACCGCCTGCGGGTGCACGGTATCGAGGGCCTGAGGGTGGTGGACGCCTCGATCATGCCCGAAATCGTATCCGGTAATACCAACGCGCCGACAATCATGATCGCGGAGAAGGCCGCCGACATGATTTTGCACGAAAATGAATAAAATGGGTTGCATTCGAAAATAAACATTGACAAAATGAGACTATCAGTATCATTTTAATAAAACGGAACAACAAGCAGGATGCGACTGATGAGGTGCCGCGCCGCCTGTCGGCTGGCTACAATCGATAAACGTTGCCGCAAAGGCAACAGACAAACAGCAGGAGTGAGGATAATGTGCAAACGTAATCTAGCGGGCGCCATGGCCATGGTGCTCGGATTGGTATTCAGCCAACTGGCAATGGCCGGTAAAGTCACGATCAAGTTGCAATCCGTGCTGCCGAGCAAGGCCGATGAAATCGTCATGTTGAAGGATTTCGCCGCCAACGTGGCCGCGCTCACCAACGACGAGGTGCAAATCGAGGTTCTGCCCGATGGCGCCATCGTCAGCGGACGCGATATTCTGAACGCGGTCGACAAGGGACTGATCGACGCCGGCTTCGCCTGGACCCACTACTGGTCCGGACAGCACCCGGCAGCGATGCTGTTCGGCTCGCCGGTCGCGGGCGCCGGTGTCGGCATCGACAACATCGCCTTCGTTTCCTGGTTCATGTACGGCGGCGGCAAGGAACTCTACGACCAGCTATGGAAGGAAATGGGTCTCAACGTACACGGCCTGATGCTGCAGCCGGTCGGCCCCGAAGCGCTGGGCTGGTTCAAGGAACCGATCAACAGCATGGATGATTTCCGCAAGTACCGTTTCCGTACGCCCCCGGGCATCCCCGGCCAGACCTACAAGGACATCGGGGTCGCCTCGGTGGCCATGGGCGGCGGCGACATTCTGCCGGCGCTGGAAAAGGGCACTATCGACGCGGCCGAATGGTGCTGCCCGAAGCCTGACAGCATCTTCGGTTTCCAGAAGGTACTCAAGCATTACTACCTGCAGGGCCTGCACCAGGTCGTGGTCAACGCCGACATGTACATCAACGGCGATGTCTGGAACAAGCTGACCCCGCATCAGAAGAAAGCGATGGAAGTCGCGGCCGATGCGTCGCTGATGCGTTCGATCAGCTATCGTATTATCGAAAACGGCAAGGCGCTCAAGAGCCTGGTCGAAAACGACGGTGTCATCCTGCACGATACGCCGGCGGATTACTTCCCGGCCTACATGAACGCGGCCCGGGCGAGTCTCGAGAAGAACGCGGCGGAAAACGCCTTCTTCAAGAAGGTCTGGGATTCGCAGAGAGCCTTCGCGGAGATCGCGGTGCCCTTCTGGGCCGGCGCGCAGACCTCGAATGCGCAGCTTGGCCAGGCTTTCGCCAAACAGTTGCAAAAGAAGCAATAAATCACGGCGCCACCTTGAGGAGCGGACATCCGTCCGCTCCGACTTCTTGACCCTGCGGGCGAAATGGCAGGATCCAAATACTAATAAGGCGTTTATGGGGGGAGGCTTAGCATGGCTGAGGAAGAAGTAGATCCGGATAAACTCGATATCTCGGATGAAATGATCGCCGAGCGGCGCTCGGCACCGCCCGGGCAACTGCCCGACGACATGTCGCGGTGGATGGCGAAAACCATAACCGTCATCGACACCAGCAGTATCTGGATCGGCCGCATCGTATGCCTGCTACTGATTCCGATGTGCCTGTCGATGGTCTACGAGGTTATCGCGCGCAAGTTCTTCCTCGCGCCGACCATGTGGGCTTACGACATCAGCCGCATGACCTACGGCGCGATGTTCATGCTCGGCGCGGGCTATGCGCTGCTGCGAGGGGTACACATCCGCGCCGACTTTCTGTATAGAAACTGGTCGCCGCGCGCCCAGGGCCGGGTCGATGCGCTGCTCTATATCATTCTCTATTTTCCCGGCATGATCGTCTTCCTGTACATGTCGATCGATTACGCCGCCGCCTCGATCGCGCAGGGCGAGCGCAGCATGGACACCGCGTGGATGCCCTACATGGGACCGATCAAGACCGCGATCCCGGTCGGCATCGTGTTCCTGATTTTTCAGGGTATCTCGGAACTGCTCAAGAGCCTCTACGCGGCGAAACATAACAGGTGGCCGGTATGATCGATGCAATCGTAAATCTGCGGCCGGAATATATCGGCATCATCATGGTGGCGATCATGCTGTTCGCCATCTTCATCGGTTTTCCGATTTCCTTCACGCTGATCTTCCTCGGCATGTGCTTCGGCCTGTGGGGCTTCGGCGAACTCGTCTTTTACCTGATGACGCTGCAATTTTCGAGCGTAATGCTGGAGCAGACGCTCGCCGCGGTGCCCCTGTTCGTGTTCATGGGGATATTGATGGAACAGGCGGGGCTAATGGAACGGCTGTTCAAGGCCGTGCAGCTGGCCCTGTCGCGCACCCACGGCGCGCTCTATATCGCGGTGCTGTTCGTGTCGACAATCTTCGCCGCGGCGACCGGCATCGTCGGCGCCTCGGTCACCATTCTCGGCATCATGGCGGCCAAGACCATGAACAAGTCCGGCTACGACGTCAAGCTCGCGGCCGGCTGTATCACCGCCGGCGGCACGCTGGGTATCCTGATCCCGCCGAGCATCATGCTCGTGGTCATGGGACCGATCCTCGAAGTGCCGGTCATCGACCTGTTCGCGGCCGCGGTCATCCCGGGTTTTCTGCTCGCCTCGCTGTATATCGGTTATGCGCTGGTTCGCTGCAAGATCAACCCGAGTCTCGGTCCGCCGCTGCCCGAGGACATGCAGCCCGACAACATGGCTTACGTGTGGAAGGAATTCGCGCTCGGCCTGGTGCCGCCCGCGGCGCTGGTCGGCTTCGCGCTCGGCAGTATTCTGTTCGGCCTCGCGACACCTACCGAGGCCGCCGGCATGGGTGCTTTCGGCGCTTTCCTGCTGACCAGCGCCTATGGCAAGATGACCACCAAAGGTTTCAGCGACGCGCTGATCAAGACGCTCGAGATATCGGCGCTGATCCTCGTGCTGGTGGCGGCGTCGAACTTCTTCGGCGCGGTATTCTCGCGTCTCGGCACGCCGACCATGCTGACCGAGTTCCTGCTCGACCTCGACATGAATCCCTACGTGATCCTGTTCATCGTGATGGCCGTAATCTTCCTGCTCGGCTGGCCGCTGGAATGGGTGCCGATCGTGCTGATCATCGTGCCGATTCTGCTGCCCCTGATCGACGAACTGGGATTCAACCTGACCTGGTTCGGAATTCTCGTGGCGGTCAATCTGCAAACCGCCTGGCTATCGCCACCGGTGGCGCTATCGGCCTATTTTCTAAAGGGCGTGGTGCCGGAATGGGATCTCAAGGATATTTACGGGGGCATGATGCAGTTCATGGGGATCCAGTTGCTCGGCTTGATCCTGATCATCGTCTTTCCGCAAATCGCGCTGTGGCTGCCGAATTATCTTTACGGCGGCGGATAACTAAAAACGGAGGATCGTTTTCATGGCGATAGAAATTGTAAAAAAAGCAATCAAGACCCCGGCGACCGGCGAGGACGACACCGCCAGAATCGTGCGCGACATGCTCGAGGATATCGAGCAGGGCGGCGAGGACAAGGCGCGCGAATACGCGCATAAACTCGACGGCTGGGACAAGGAAATCGTGATTTCCCCCGAGGAGATCGAGGCGGCGATAGCCCAGGTTCCGGAGCAGGCGAAACACGATATCCAGTTTTCGCATCAACGCGTCAAGGCTTTCGCCGAGGCGCAAATGGCGAGCATGAGCGAGTTCGAAACCGAGCTGTCACCGGGGCTGTTCGCCGGTCAACGCCTGATTCCGGTCAACACCGCGGGTTGCTATATTCCCGGCGGGCGTTACGCCCACATCGCCTCGGCGATCATGAGCGTGACCACCGCCAGGGTAGCGGGCGTCAAGCATATCGTCGCCTGTTCGCCGACGCATCCGGACCGGGGTGTGCACCCGGCGATCATTTATGCCGCGAATCTCGCCGGCGCCGACACCATTCTCTCGCTCGGTGGCGTGCAGGGCATCGCGGCGATGGCCTTCGGGCTGTTCACCGGACACCCGGCGGACATTCTGGTCGGTCCGGGCAACCGTTTCGTCGCCGAAGCCAAGCGCATTCTCTACGGACGCGTCGGTATCGACCTGTTCGCGGGACCGACCGAAATCCTGGTCATTGCCGACGAGTCGGCAGACCCCGAGATAGTCGCCTGCGATCTTGCCGGGCAGGCAGAGCACGGCCTCGATTCACCGGCCTGGCTGGTTTCGACCTCGCGCGAGATGGCCGACAAGGTAATCGAGCTGATGCCCAGGTACATCGAGCGGCTCGCCGAACCGAATCGATCCACGGCCGAGAGTTCGTGGCGCGACTACGGCGAAGTCGTGGTCACCGATACGCGCGAAGAAGCCGTCGCGGTCAGCGACGAGTACGCGCCTGAACACCTCGAGGTGCAATGCGAGGATCTTGACTGGTGGCTCGGTAATCTTACCAACTACGGCTCGCTGTTCCTCGGCGAGGAAACTACCGTGGCTTACGGCGACAAGTGCTCGGGCACCAACCATATCCTGCCGACCAAGGGCGCGGCCCGCTATACCGGGGGCCTGTCAGTGAGCAAGTTTATCAAGGTGCTCACCTGGCAGCGCATGACACCGGAATCGAATCGCGATGTCGGCGCGGTCACCGCGCGCATTTCGCGATCGGAAGGCATGGAGGGTCATGCGCGCTCCGGCGACGACAGGCTGTACAAGTATTTTCCCGGCGAGGATTTCGACCTTGGTTTGTAGTCCGGTCGGCCACGGTTCGCCGGGCGACTGATTCCCGGGTCGCGGTTTAGCCATGTTGATGTCGATAGCCGCTGTAGTGGCCGGTCTCGCCTTGCTGGTGTGGAGCGCGGACCGCTTCGTCGAAGGCGCCGCCGCGGTCGCCCACCAGCTCGGTGTATCGCACCTGATCATCGGTATTACCGTGGTCGGATTCGGGACCTCGGTGCCCGAGATCCTTGTTTCCATCATGGCGGTGCTGGATGGCATACCGGATATCGCGATCGGTAACGCGCTGGGTTCGAACATCGCAAATATCGGACTGATCATCGGGCTCACGGCGTTACTGGTGCCGGTGCCGGTGGCCGCCGGGCTGATGCGCGCGGAATACCCGATGCTGGCGGTGGCGACCCTGGTGCTGGTGGCCTGCCTCTACGACCTGCAGCTCAGCTGGTTCGAAGGCGTGATCCTGGTGGGATTGCTGGTCGCGACCATGAGCCTGATGATTCGCATGCACCGCCGCGCCGGCGATACGGGCGATGAAGTGGACGAAATCGACGAGACCCTGTCCATGGGCGCCGCCTGGGGCTGGGTGCTGGTCGGACTGTTGGTGCTGGTCGGTAGTTCGCGCCTGCTGGTCTGGGGCGCATCGAATATAGCCCTCGAACTCGGCGTCAGCGACCTGGTCGTCGGCCTGACCATCGTCGCGGTCGGTACCAGTCTGCCGGAGCTGGCGGCGTCGCTGGCGAGCCTGAAAAAATCCGCGCCCGACCTCGCGGTCGGCAACGTGATCGGCTCGAACCTGTTCAATTCTCTGGCGGTGGTCGGCATACCGCCGATGCTGGGCCCGTTCTCGGTCGACGCGCACGTGTTGTCGCGCGACCTGCCGGTCATGGTGGGGTTGACCATGGCGCTGTTTTTGATGTCCTCGCTGCCGCGCGCGAAAATCGTTTACCTGACCCGCCTGAAGGGGCTGATACTGCTGCTCGCCTTCGTCTGCTACCAGGGTTACCTGTACTACGAGGCGGCGGTGGAAATTTCGCAGGCAGCGGGGTGAACACGCCGGGCGAAAGGTTTGGACTCATTCGTAGCCGGTATCTGGTCCTAACCCCGGCTGGCGGTGAGTATCAAAATGACCGCCTTTGCGGGTCGAACGAACGCGGTCGCGGGCGAGCCGAGCCGATGTTGCTTGCCGCGACGTTCGCCGAATTAAAATAGATACGGATCGAGTATTCCAGGAGAAGACACGATGAAAATGACTACCGAAGAAGCCTTCATCAAGGTACTGCAAATGCACGGAATCGAACATGCCTTCGGCATTATCGGTTCGGCAATGATGCCGATCTCGGACCTGTTTCCCGAGGCGGGAATCAAGTTCTGGGATTGCGCGCACGAGTGCAATGCCGGCATGATCGCCGACGGCTACACGCGCGCCAGCGGCAAGATGTCGATGGCGATCGCGCAGAACGGGCCCGGCATCACCAATTTCGTGACCCCGATCATGACCGCTTACTGGAACCATACGCCGCTGCTGCTGGTAACCCCGCAGGCCGCCAACAAGACCATCGAGCAGGGCGGCTTCCAGGAAGTCAAGCAGATGGCGATGTTCGAAAACTGCGTCTGCTACCAGGAAGAAGTGCGCGATCCGACGCGTATCGCCGAGGTATTGAACCGGGTCATCGAGAATGCCTGGCGCGGTTCGGCGCCGGCGCAGATCAACGTACCGCGCGACTACTGGACGCAGGTCATCGATATCGATTTGCCGCGCCCGATCAAGCTGGAGCGCTCGCCGGGCGGTTCCGATGCGATCGCGAGCGCCGCGGCGCTGCTGTCGGAAGCCGAATTCCCGGTGATCCTGAACGGCGCCGGCGTGGTCCTCGGCGGCGCGATCGACGCTTCCAGGCAACTGGCCGAGCGCCTCGGCGCGCCGGTGTGCTGCAATTACCAGCACAACGACGCGTTCCCGGGTTCCCACGAGCTGGCCGCCGGCCCGCTCGGTTACAACGGTTCCAAGGCAGCGATGGAATTGATCGCCAAAGCCGACGTGGTGCTGGCGCTGGGCACGCGCCTGAATCCGTTTTCGACGCTGCCGGGCTACGGTATCGATTACTGGCCGAAGCAGGCGAAGATCATCCAGGTAGATATCAACGCCGGCCGTATCGGCCTGACCAAGAAGGTCGACGTCGCGATCATCGGCGATGCGAAGCGCGTTGCCGAACAGCTTCTCGAGCAACTCTCCGAGTCCGCCGGCAGCGCCGGCCGCGACCAGCGTCTCGCGCTGATCAGCTCGACGAAAGAAAACTGGCAGCGTGAACTCGCCGAGATGATCCACGAGGAAGATACCGACGAAGGTATCACCTGGAACGAGCGCGCGCGTAACCGCGAACCCGAGCGCATGTCGCCTCGCCAGGCCTGGCAGGCGATCATGAAGGCGATGCCGGACAACGCGATGATGTCTTCGGACATCGGCAACAACTGCGCGATCGGCAACGCTTACCCGAGCTTCGAGGAAGGCCGAAAGTATCTCGCGCCGGGTCTGTTCGGTCCCTGCGGTTACGGCTTGCCGTCGATTCTCGGCGCCAAGATCGCGCGCCCGGACCTGCCGGCGGTCGGCTTTGCCGGCGACGGTGCCTTCGGTATCGCGATGAACGAAATGACTGCCTGCGGGCGCAACGAGTGGCCGCATATCACGATGATCGTGTTCCGCAATTACCAGTGGGGCGCGGAAAAGCGCAACACCACGCTGTGGTATGACGACAACTTCGTCGGTACCGAGCTCAACGTCGGTGTCGAGTATGCGAAGGTCGCCGACGCCTGCGGGCTCAAGGGCGTCAAGGCGGAGACCATGGACCAGCTGACCGAGGCGCTGCAGACGGCGATCGAGGAGCAGATGGACGGCACTGCCACGACTTTCATCGAAGTGGTTCTCAACCAGGAACTCGGCGAGCCTTTCCGTCGCGATGCGATGAAGACGCCGGTCGCGGTCGCCGGTATCGATCCGTCCGACATGCGCCCGCAAAAAGGCAGCTGATCGT
>JASFKL010000081.1:0-13724 GCA_050118655.1 Gammaproteobacteria bacterium
ATTTTTCGCGGTAGGTCAGGTAGACGTAGCCCGAACAGTCGATACCGCCTTTCGACAGCCCGCCTTCCTGGAAACGCACGCCGCGCCAGTCGTTGTACTGGTCGTAGAGCCGGTTCAGGATCTCCGGGTTCGTGACCGAGGTTTGCACCGGCGGCGGCAACGGTGCGGTGCTGGCGCAGCCGATCACCAATAGCGGCAGCAGTATTACCGGCAACAGCGCAGGTATCTTCACGTTTTTCAATCCCTTTACTGGCGATCTCGAACAGATATATAGCAAATATCGGGAGGGTTCTCGAATTTAAAGTCGTCCCCCTGGTATCGGTCATCGGAATAACGGCGGCCGATCGGGTTTCCCCCCGGCCCGAAAATAGCATCGGGCCCGAGTTTTCAATTCTCGCCGCGGGAAAATACCCGGCCGTAAATTCGCGTGATGTAATTGCCGTAGTGAATGGGTTGGTAGCGCGGCGGATTGGTCTCGTCGTGGCAACCGGGCAGGCACTCGGCAACGGCATCGAATTCGGGGTTGTAGAACATCGGGATGGAATAGCGATTCCGGCCGGACCGATTGATGACGCGATGGGCGGTCGAGGTAAAGCGGTCGTTGGTCCAGCAAGCCATCAGGTCGCCGATATTGACGACAAAAGATCCCGGCACGTGGGGCGCGCGAATCCACTCTCCATCTCGGGACCAAACTTCGAGCCCGCCCAGGTCGTCCTGGGCGAGCAGCGTGAGCGTACCGAAGTCGGTATGCGGAGCCGTACCGAATTGGCCCCTGGCGTAATCCCCGGGGAAATACCGCATGATCCGCCAGGTGATATGGGGATTGTCGTGAAACGGCAGAAAATAGGTTTCGTCGAGATCGAGTGACAGCGCGAACAGCCGCAGCAGTTCGTATCCGACATTGCCGACTTCACGGTAATAGGCCGTCAGTGCTTCCCGGAAACCCGGCAGATCGGGCCACTGATTCGGTCCGTGGAACGGCTTGCCGGCGACAACATCCGGATGATCCGCGGGCAGATCGACGCCGAGATCCAGCACTTCCTTGAGATCCGGCGGATAGCCGGGAACGGCGATATTTCCCGGCCCCTTGTAACCGCGATCGTTATCGTCGAACAGCAGGCGCTGCTTGAATGCCTGCGGCTGGTCGAAAAATCGCCTGGCTTGCCGAAATACGTCGTCGACGATTTCCCGGTGCACGCCGTGACCGACGATATAAAAAAAACCGATGCGTTCGCAGGCGGCCGCGATCTCGTCCGCGGCGTATCTCATACCGTCCCGGCGATTCGCAAACAGACTGGAAATATCGATTACCGGAATTTCTCCCGGTCCCGCCTCGCGCGCCGGTTCGACGTCCCGGGCTTCGAACTCCATCTCACCCGAGGGCAGCCCGTCGGGATCGACCTTGAAACCGGAAGCATCGTCGTTCATATCGAAATTAAGGGATCGGGAATATCCGACCATCATAGACAAAAAAATCACCCGGCCCAACCCGCGCGGCGAACCGAGACGCTAAATGGAGACCGGTTGGCAGGCGAGAAAATACTCCCGATACGCACGCCTGCCCCGCGACGGCGAAGGCTTGCCGGTTTCGGTTTACAATCGGGGCAATCGATTGCAGCCCTGAGCAAAATGATCCTGCGAGCCACCCACACGCATCTGTATCCCGGTCACCGCGGAACGATTTCCGGCCTCGCGCAACTCGCCGACCTCGCGGCGGGAGGCGATTGCCTGGTCGAGTTTTCCGACGGATCGGTGGCCGCCGCGAAAATTTCGAAATCGGCAAACGACTGGCGACTCGACACCAGAGCCTACCGTACCGCGGCGGGTACGGATATCGCCGAAAAGCACTGGTCGGTCCGCCTGCAGGACGCCGGCGGCGAAATCGAGTTTCGCATCCTTAAACAATCCCGGGAAAAATGATTCGGCCGGCCCGGGATTCCGGGGACCTGCGATCCCCCCTGGCGGTTACTAGTTGCTCATGTTTTCCGGATTGACCGGATTCGGGTTGATCGTGTTCGGCAACCGCGGATACTTTTCTGGGAACGGCCCCGGCAGCGGTTTCGGGTAAGGCCCCTTGTAACCCCGGCTGTTGTTCTTATCCCGTTTCTTCTCGGCCTCGATGGGTTCGCGCTCCAGCGCCTCTTCGACATCCCTGGCTTTTTTCCGTTCCTCGGCTTCCTGTTCGCGAACCTTGCGGTCCTGTTCGAGTTGCTGCAGTTGCTTGTTGATGCGCTCATTCACGCTTTCCGATTCGAATTCGGTTACCGACGCATCGGGTACCTCGATTTCCTTGACCTCGGCTCCTTTCTCGGCGGGCCCCTGATCGGAATAATGGGTGACGCCTTCCTCGTCGACCCATTTTTTAACCGTCTGCGCCTGCGCTTCGAGCGCGGCAGCGCCCAGAGCGAAAAGGGAAATCGAGATAATAACGGTTTTCAGCATCGTCGATGGCTCGTTAAATTCGGCGGCAACCGGTTAGATCCCGGCCTCGCCCGTAGTTCCGGAAACTGGGGCTTCCCGCACCCATTTCAATCATTGGTATTGAAACATACCCGCGGTCCGTCGACCTGACCTGACTCAATGGTAAGGCAAGTCCTCCCGCCGGAGTCCGATTCTGCCCAAAATCCGGCTGTTGGTTACTCACCCGCGAAATCCGCTCGAGTATATCCGATTCGAGGCAGGTGGCCAGGAAACGGTTTCGAGTATACTGTTACCCGTTAATCGCCGAATTCGAATACCTCCCGATATCGCCATGCCCGATCCCCATAACCTGCAACGATTCGTCGATGCGCAGCAAAGCGATTTCGAGGACGCCCTGGCGGAGATCTCGGCGGGACGAAAGCGCTCCCATTGGATGTGGTACATATTTCCCCAATACGACGGCCTGGGGTTCAGTCCCGCGTCGGTACACTATTCGATCAAAAGTCTGCACGAAGCCGGGGCTTATCTCGAACACCCGCTGCTCGGGCCCAGGCTTTACCGGTGCACCGAGGATCTGCTGGCAGTGAACGGGCGAAGCGCAAGCCGGATATTCGGTTACCCCGACGACCTGAAATTGAAATCCAGCATGACCCTGTTTGCACAGGTATCGCCGGAAGGCTCGGTATTCGAACAGGTGCTCGAGAAGTATTTCGACGGACAAAGGGATCAAAAAACGCTTGCGCTGATCGACCGCCGGGAGGGTTGAAAGCATCCCCGGCCGTTTGTATAAGACCTTGTCGACAGCCCGGGATCCCTGGCGAAATTACCTCCCCGCCGCGAGCCAGGCCGGAACCTGCAGGCCGATAAGCGGCTCGTATTGTCAATATTCCCGCTTTAAGTGTATAGTTTACACTAACAATGCCGAACAAAACGAAAATGCACAGTTACGAATACCCGCATCCCGCGGTGACCGTGGATATCGTCGTATTCACGATTCGCGATCAGCAGTTGAAACTGTTGTTGATCCGCCGCGCCTACCCGCCGTACCGGGGAAAATGGGCCCTGCCCGGCGGTTTCGTCGATATCGACGAGGGCCTCGACGAGGCTGCCATCCGCGAGTTGCGCGAAGAGACCGGCGTATCGAGCGTTTACCTCGAACAGTTGTATACCTTCGGCAAGCCGAAACGGGATCCGCGCGAACGCGTCATAACCGTCGCCTATTACGCGCTGATCCCGTCGGACAAAATGCAGTTGCAGGCGGCCACCGACGCCGAGGCGGTGGGCTGGTTCGGCATGAACGAATTACCGGGCCTGGCGTTCGATCACGCGGAAATCGTATCGATGGCGCAGCGACGACTGGTCGCCAAGCTGGGGTATTCGACACTCGCATTTCAGTTCCTGCCCGAAGCTTTTACCCTGCATGAATTACAGGACATCTACGAGATCATCTGCCAGCAAACTGTCGATAAGCGAAATTTCAGAAAGTGGGTGCTGGGCCTGGATCAAATCGAGGAAACCGGCGGCAAACGAACCGGCAGCGCCCATCGGCCGGCAAAATTGTACCGCAAGAAATACCCGGACAAGGTAGAAATCATCAAGTAAGCCGCTGCAATCGCGGATTATCGGGTTGCCCGCCGGATCGATCCCGGCCGGCCCGCAGTCCGCCGTAAATCTTTTTTTCGAATCTCGTCTTGACTTAGTGTATATTTTACTCTAACTTTGTTAGTGTAAATATAACACTTTCTAGCCGACAGGCGGCTGTCAATATAAGCGAGGTGTAATATGTTGATCAAATACTTCAAAGGCGAACCCAACAAGTACGTCATCCGCTACCGGAACGGGCGTGTAGTCGATCACGGAGAAGCGCTGGATTTCTGGTACCTGCCATTCAATACGTCGATTGCGGTAATCGACACGGTATCGCAGGATTCGCAATTCATCTTCAACGAATCCACCGCCAATTACCAGGAAGTGGCGATCCAGGGCTTTCTCACCTATCGATTCGAAGCCCCGCTGGAAGCGGCTAAATACCTCGATTTCTCGATCGACCCGGCATCCGGAAAGTACCGCAAAAAGGCCGGCGAGAAATTGAGTCAGCGCGTCGTCAACGCGGTGCAATCCCACACTCGCAAGGCGATCAATACTTTCCCCCTGGATCAGGCCCTGACCAGCGCCAAGGAGATTGCGAACCAGGTGCTGGAGGCGGTCGCGGACGAAACCAGCCTGAAAAAACTCGGTGTTTCGGTCGAAAGCCTCTACTTCACCGCGATCACCCCCACCCCGGAAATGCAAAAGGCGCTCGAAGCCGAGTACCGCGAAAGTCTGCAGCGCAACGCGGACAAGGCTATCTACGACCGACGCGCGGCCTCGGTCGAGGAAGAACGTAAAATACAACAGCGCGAAATGGATATCGAAATCGAAGTCGAGGAACGCCGCAAGGAACTGGTAGGCATGCAGGCCGAGAACAGCCTCAAACTCGCCGAGGCCGAGGCCCGGGCCGACGAGATGAAACTCAACCCCTACGGCGATCTCGCGCCGCAGGCGCTGATCGGCCTCGCATTGAAGGAATTCGCCGGCAACGCGGGGCGCATCGGCAGTCTCAACATTACCCCGGATATGCTGAGCCAGGTAATCAACTGGGTCGGAGGGCAGGAAAATGGCCAGGCCGGCAAACCAGCCCGTGAATAACCGTGGCCGGAGCTACGAAAAAGTAGTCATCGTCACCCGAAAAACGGAGCTGGAGGAACTGACCGCACGCTTCAATTCGGTTCCCCAGGCCCGTTTTTACCTCGAGCATGCGGGACAGGACTTTTCGTCGATCGCCGAGGCGCACCAGCGATACCACGAGTTGCTCGAGGCTATCCGGGAATCGATTCCGGGACGGCTCAAAAACCAGGTGATCGAGCGCGGGTTTCTGCCGCAGTTCAGGTTCGGGGATGCCGACCTGGTGGTTACCATCGGGCCAGACGGCCTGGTTGTAAACACGGCGAAATACCTCGATGGACAGCCGATTTTACCGGTCAACCCGGATCCCGCGCATATCGACGGAATCTTGCTGCCGTTCGACGCCTCGAATTTTACCCGGGCATTCGAACGCAGTCTGGATCGAGCGATGCCGATAAAATCGGTCACCATGGCGGAATCGACGCTAAACGACGGGCAGAGCCTGCTCGGCTTCAACGATCTGTTTATCGGCGCTCGCTCGCATGTCTCGGCGAGGTACGATATTGCGCTGGATGACAGGCAGGAGTTTCAATCCTCGAGCGGGATCATCGTTTCCACGGGAGCCGGGTCCACGGGGTGGTTGCAATCCGTCTATTCGGGCGCATCTAGTATAGTCAGAGCCCTCGGCGGTCACGTCATCGAGCCCGCGGAGGGTGGACGCTTGCCCTGGGATACGGACCACCTGGTTTACGCCGTGCGAGAGCCTTTTCCGAGCAAGATAACCGGCACCGAAATCACTTTCGGCGTCATCGACAGGAATCACCCGCTGACGATTACCTCTCGCATGACGGACAATGGTGTGATATTCAGTGACGGCATCGAAGCGGACTTTCTGGCCTTCAACTCGGGCGCGACCGCCACGATCGGCATCGCGAATCGACAGGCCAGAATTTTATACGCCGAAAATTACCCGTAACGGAGGTGAAAAGATGAACATGTCAAATACGAATCACGGCAACATGGGAGTCAATTTACTGGAATCGGGAAGCATTGCTCCGCCTTCCTATTCGGATGCCGAGCGCACCCGGCTCCGGGCCGAAATCAAGCAATTGCTCGAAGACCGGGATGCGGCCCTGGTGGCGCACTACTACGTCGACGGGGAGATTCAGGACCTCGCCGAGGAAACCGGCGGTATCGTCGCCGATTCGCTCGAAATGGCGCGTTTCGGAAGCAATCATCCGGCTTCGACGCTGGTCGTCGCCGGCGTACGCTTCATGGGCGAGACGGCGAAAATCCTCAATCCCGAAAAGACGGTCATCATGCCCACCCTCGAGGCCGAGTGTTCGCTCGACATCAGCGCGCCGATCGAGGAATTCGGCAGCCTCTGCGACCGCAACCCGGATCGCACGGTGGTCGTCTACGCCAACACCAGCGCCGCGGTCAAGGCGCGCGCGGACTGGGTGGTGACATCCAGCAACGCGGTGGCGATTATCAAGCACTTGCACGAAAAAGGGGAAAAGATTCTCTGGGGCCCGGACAGGCACCTGGGCCGGTATCTGCAGCAACAAACCGGTGCCGACATGCTGCTCTGGGACGGTGCCTGTGTCGTGCATGAGGCATTCAAATCCGAAACCCTGCAGAACCTCAGGCAACTCCACCCCGAAGCCGCCGTACTGGTACACCCCGAATCGCCGATGGACGTTATTGCCCAGGCCGACGTGGTCGGTTCGACGACGCGTCTGATCCAGGCAGTCAAGGAGCTTCCCAACGACGAGTTTATCGTCGCCACCGACAACGGCATTTTTCACAAGATGAAACAGATAGCTGTCGGCAAGCGCCTGATCGAGGCGCCGACTGCCGGCGTCGGCGCGACCTGCGAGAGTTGCGCGCATTGCCCCTGGATGGCGATGAACAGTCTCGGCAACCTCAAAGACGCCCTCGAAAAAATGGATAACGAGGTCGTCATCGACGAAGCGATCAGGGCGAAAGCGCTGCTACCGCTGCAACGGATGACGTCGTTCGGCCAAAAACCGGCTAATTGATTCGATCATCGGCCGTCGGCCGGCTATTAAGGGGGCCATTTCCCGGGTCCTTCGCGCTGGATGAAACGTGAACTGCCCCCGGTTTTATCCATTCGGGGCTGTAATACATCACATTTCCGCGATTCGATTAAAAAAATCGCGATTTCTCTTCTATTATCAGCATATTAGCTTCCCCCGAACGGGCGCTTCGCAGCGTCCGCGATCGGTGGCTCAGAATAATAATTATTGAAAAATGAAGACGATATCGCGCCGCCATACGGCCGCGGTGACTCGAAGCGGAAGATTCGGGAAATAAAGGTTCCCCCGGTTCCGCATCGAAGGCTGGAGATGAAAAGCCGGGATTGCGGCACTCGAGCCGAAATTACTACGAGGTTAAACCGGGATGTTTTCGATTAGAACCAAATTGCTGTTCCTGATGTTGCCGATCACCATAGGGCTGCTGGCCGGGCTGGGTTACGTCAACTATCTGAAGACGACCGAGATGTCGACGCGGGCGATTCAGGATCAATTACAAACCATCGCCAACGCCAGGCAGATAGCGCTGGTCGAATATATCGAGTCGACCGAAAAAATCGGTAACTCGATCGCGGCCAGCGAAATCGTTCAGACCTACATCGAACTGGTTAACCGCAATCTTCGCGGCACGAACAACAGGGAAACGGTCGACATGCTGGGGAAACGCGTCGAAGACCTGCTCTACAGCTTCCAGGAGTCCCATTGGGGGCGCTATCAGCGAATTTTTCTGATTGACCGATCGAACCGCATCGTCATCAGTCCGAAACACGGTCTGCGGGAAAAAGGTTCGCCGTCGGCTCTGCTCGGTGAAGATATGTCGAGTAATCCCTGGGCCATGGGGGCGATGCAAAAAGGCAAAGAGATGCTGTCCGACTACAGGCTTCCCAACCAGAACGATAACGGCAAGCAATCGATGTTCATCCCGGTCAGGGACGTGAGCAACCGGGTACAGGCGGTGATCGGTTTCGAACTGGATCTTTCTTATCAGCAGCAAATCATTACCCAGGATTTCAGCCTCGGCAAAACCGGCCGGATATATCTGATCTCCGAAAGGGGTGTTGCGATCACCCAAAAGGGTCCGCCGCCGTTGACCGGCGAGTTACTGAACCAGGTCAAGCTGAACGGGGCTTCTACCGGGCGACGCCTGGACGAGCTGGGCCAGGAAGTCATCGGTTTTTACAGCATGCAAAAGCAATACCCATGGATTGTTGCAATCGAGATCGAAACCGGTGACGTATTCGCCGGGCTCTACGAATTGCAGATCATGTTGATAGTCGGACTGACAGTAACGCTGGTGATACTGACCGTCCTGTTGGTCGTCTTTGCCAACAGCATCGTCAAGCCGGTTCGCGAACTGGTTTCACAGGTGGAAAGAATCAGTCTCGGCGAATTCAATATCGATATTCCGGATCCCAGGCGCAGGGACGAGATCGGCAAGCTGATCGAGGCGATGCAGCGCCTGGTATTCAGCTTGCAGCTGGTATCAAAGAAATTGCGCCAGGCCAAGGCGTTCAAAAAGGCGAGTTGAAGATACCCGGACCATTGCCCCGATACGGCCCGGGAAACGGCCCACCGCGCGCCAGTCGGCGGAATCCCGTCACAATTATTCGTTCGGAAATGTGTTCCCTGTTGCATTACATTCAATTTACTTTGGACAGCTATCGCAATCTACCTATCATCAAACATACGCGAGTACGAAAAGATTTCGTATTTCCGTGCTCGTACCCGAACTCACTGCAGGCGACAGGCGTTGTATGAGTAAAACCCTGACCAAGATAAAAGTTGATTGCGCCGACCTCGCTTTCGGCATGTACGTATGCGAACTCGATCGGCCGTGGCTGGATACGCCTTTCATGATCCAGGGTTTTTACATAAAGAATCTCGATGATATCGATACCGTCAGGAAGGTCTGCGACTACGTTTATATCGATAAAATCGTCCACCGGGACAAGTTGACCAAAAACCTGCTCGGTGCGAGTTCCGCGGTCATGCTGAGCAAGCCGGAAAGTACGACAACGGGTGTCAGGATGAGCAAGGCCGCCGAAGACAGCCCGCGCAAAACGCCGGCCAGGCCCGAACAGGGTATCGAGGATTTTTTTCCCGACAGGAAGCTGGTCGAGTATGACAATACCGTGGGTTGGCGCGATGAAGCCCGCAAGGCACGGCAAGCGATCAACTTTCTTTACGATTACATCGGCAAATTCATGGAATTGAACGCCAGGGGCAGGCGGATAGTCCTGCAGAGCATCGACAAGGCTGTCGAGCCGATGGTCGATTCGGTAATTCGCAATCCGGATGCCTGTCTCTGGTCGACGACGATGAAACCGGCCGCGCACGACGCCAACGATGCGGCATTGCGCGCCTCGGTTTTCTCGGTGGTACTCGGAAGGCAGCTTCGCCTGCCGAAAAAAGATCTGCGCTCGCTGGCGATCGGCGCCCTGTTATTCGACATCGGCAAGTTGAGACTGGACGACGCCATCCTGCAGGCCGATCGGAAACTGAACGAACGGGAAATGGCCGAAATGCAGCGCCACGTGGAGATCGGGCTCGAGCTGGTAAAACGCAGCGGTATGCAGGATCGGGATATTCTCGACTTTATCGAAAATCATCACGAGCGCCTCGACGGCAGCGGCTACCCACGCGGGCTGGCCGGCGACGAGATTCCCATGTTCGGCCGCATCGCGGGCCTCGTCGATTGTTACAATGCGATCACCGGCAGCCGCAGATACGCCAGTACGCGTTCGCCCGCCGAGGCGATAACCCTGCTATACAAATTGAAGAGCGTCCACTTTCACACGGATTTGATCGAGGAGTTCATCCAGGCCATCGGGGTTTACCCGGTCGGCGCGATGGTCGAACTGACCAATGGCGAGGTCGCCATCGTGGTGGCGCAATCGCGTACCCGCCGTTTACGGCCCACCGTCTCGCTGTTGCTCGACGCCAACCTGAAACCGGTCGCCGAGGGCCGCTACATCGACCTCGAAAAGATCACCCACTACGACGACGGCAGCAAGCTGGATATCGTCAAGAATCTCGAACCGAACGCTTACGGCATCGACCGGGCCGCGATCAGGCTAAAGTAGGCGCCGCACCCCGAAACAGCATCGAACCCGGAGATCTGCTCCCGGGCCATGCCTCCAGCCCGGCTGAAAAAGACCAGCCTCTCGTCACCGTAAGACCGTTCGGCTCCCCTGCAGGCGCAGGAATTCATCGCTGGCGCCGAAAATTGTCGAACGCCCCCGGGCGTGCACCGCAACCGGACGCCGTGCGAACGGCATTGACAGCCGCGATTTCTGTGGCATGCTGCAAGCCATTGTCAACAACATAAAGGAGGTGATCTAGTGTCTACAGAGATATTGGAGAAAGGAGTTGCGACACCCGGGGTATCCGGGGTCTGAAGGAGAGCTGCGAGGCCTGGCCTTCGGTCTCGCCGCTTTGTAACGGCGATCGCAATGGCCTTTCTCCTTAATAGCTCGAGGGCCGCCGGATTCCGGCGGCCTTTTTATTGCCGCGGCATTGCCGCGGCGAAACCCGCCGATCCGCAGCCGAACCGAATCCGCGGCGACGGCCGTTGCCGCGCCCGATACTGCGCAGCGGCTTGCCGATCGCGCCTCGGAAATCCCCTGTCGTCGATCCGCCAGGCAAATCCCGGCCAAAATCCCTTGAGACGCGCAATCCCGGCGCGTATACTACTGCGTTAAAAAATGTGTATCCAATGGCGACACAATGGGGAAAACAGCAGGTTTTCGTATTCGTATCGAACCGGAGCTGCATAAAAGATTTCTAGAAACCTGTAAGGCACAGGACATACCGGCCGCACAGGTATTGCGCGAGTTCATCAGGCAATATGTATCCACTCACGAACAAACCACGCAACTGGACTTTTTTCAGCCGGACGGTCAAAAGGACCGCGCCGATTGAAAGCGTCCCGGGCCAGTCAAGATGCTAGAGAAACCTCGAAAAATCGGCAAATACGGGATCAAGTCAATCCTCGGCGAGGGTGCGACGAGTATCGTGTACGAGGGATTCGATCCCGATATCGTTCGTCGCGTGGCGATCAAAAGCCTGCGGCCGAACCTGATCAGCGGCCAGGTGGGCGAAGAATTGCTGGCTCGCTTCCGGCGCGAGGCGATTTCGGCGGCGAGATGCATCCACCCCAACGTGGTCACCATCCTCGAGTACGGCCAGCACGAAAACATCCCCTATATCGTGATGGAATACGTCGACGGCGTTTCGGTGCACAGCCTGATCAAGCACCGTCTCAAGCACGGGCGCGGCATCAGTCTTCGGCGCACGCTGTCGATCGTATCTCACCTGCTCGGCGCGCTGCATGCGGCGCACAAGCTGGGCATCGTTCATCGCGACGTGAAGGCATCGAACGTGTTGCTCGAAAAGCGCCGCGGGCACATCAAGCTGGTCGATTTCGGCATGGCCAGGATTACCGAAAACTCGGACCTGACGATAATCGGCAGCCTGATCGGCACGCCCCGGTACATGGCGCCCGAACTGAGACTCGGACTGGAAGCCGATTCCCGCGCCGACATCTTCTCGGCCGCGAGGCTGCTTCTCGAGTTGCTGAGGTTGTTGCCGACCAGTTCGCCGTTCCCGCGCTCGCGGTTACCGGTAATCGAGGACATGCCGCCCGGCAACCGTATCGACTACAGCGTCAGCTACCCCACCGCGCTGGTTCCGGTGCTTTCCAGAGGTCTCGAAGTAGACCGCGAAAAGCGTTACCAGACGGTCAAGGAATTCATGCACGCGATCAAGGAGGCGCTGCCCAACATTCACGAGCAGGCCGCACCGCCTCCCCCCATAGAGGCCATACCGGAGGTAAAGGAACCGGTGCAGGGATTCCCGGCGAGCGACGACGAACTGGATACGATGACCTCCCTGCTGGCGGTTTTCCTCGGGCCCGCCGCATCGATCGTGATGGAAGAACACGAGACCACGAGCACCTCGGCCTACAACCTGGCGATAGAGATATCCAAGGAAATTCCGGAACAGCAAAAGCAGAAAGAGTTTCTCAGGCGCTGGGGAATGCTGAGCGCGTCCCGGCAGGAAATGATCAAGCAGCGATCCGAACCGACACCGAACAAAACCGATGCGAAGCCGGTACCGGGCAGTCTGCTGTACAGAATCGGCAACGATGTCGCCGACTACATCCGGCCAATCGCGGGTACGCTATTGCGGCACGCAAACAAGAAGGGCGACGAAAAGCAGCGGCAGGACTGACTCCCGGCGCCGAAAGCGGTGGCGGAATATCTGCCTGGCGTATCGACGAAAGCGCCGAACGCTGCCCGCCCCGCATCCGCAAGGCGACGGCTCCGTGCCGAGTCCCTGATTTCCGGCAGATGACGGCCATGCTTGTCGATAGTCAACCGCATAGCCGTGGATCGCGATGCTGATATCGCTGCAAAAAGCTTTCAAGGCCTTGTTCGTCATCAGCCTGCTGGCCGCGATCCTGCTGTACTTCATCAAGGACGCATTGCCACCGGCAGCTTTCTACGATCTCGACAGCCTCGGCGATCCGCTTCAGCGCGAGACCCGCCAATCCGGTTTCGTGACCAGTGTCAACGGCGAAAAGTATCTGATCAATCCCAGGTTCGACTACCGCCTCGACGGCGTGGTCGTCAGTTATCACGACGCTGACGATTTCAGCGACATCTGGCACCACGGCGACTGGAAAGACTTCATCAACCTGCGCGACTTGTGCGTGGTCTGGGGCAGCAATGTCGAAACCGGCGTTTACCTGCAGATGGATTTTCACAATGACAGCTGGACTTGCTGGTTTTCCTGGCCAAATCGCGAGGTCGGCAAGCGATTCCGGAAGGCCCAGTTGTCGAACAACCACCTGCTGATCGACGACGAGGCGCTCAAGGCCCGGCTGATGCAGGTAGAGCCGGGTGACCAGATTCGCCTCACGGGCATGCTCGCGGAATACAGCAACCCCGCAAACGGGTTTTTCAGATCGACCAGCACGAGCCGCCTCGACACCGGCAACGGCGCCTGCGAAACGATTTACGTGACCGGTTTCGAAATCGTCAGGAAGGCGAACCCGAACCTGCGCCGGTACTACGCGATTGCCAAATGGACCGCGATCCTGTCGCTCGTCGGCAGCGCGATCCTGTTCCTGGTCGCGCCCTACCGGGGACGCTACGCCTGAGCTTCCGAATCGACCGGCGAGCGGTTATTATTTCGACTCCTGTCGTCACCCGCCATTTGCCAATGCCAACCAGCAAACTAGAGCCCGGTCTTCGGGCCAGCACCGAAATCCTCGTCGGCACCCGCGATACCGCGCACCACGTCGGCAGCGGCAAGATCAAGGTACTGGCGACGCCGGTGATGATCATGCTGCTCGAGGAGGCGGCCCTGAACGCGGTCGAGGACTTGCTGCCGCCCGGTTACCAGACCGTGGGCACGCATCTCGATGTCAGCCATATCGCGGCGACACCGGTCGGCATGCGCGTTGAGGCTTGCGCCGAAGTCACCGCGGTCGAGGGGCGCAAGCTGACTTTCCGGGTCTGGGCCGAGGACGAGATCGAACCAATCGGCGAGGGTACCCACGAGCGTATCGTCGTCGAG
>JASFKL010000082.1:0-13629 GCA_050118655.1 Gammaproteobacteria bacterium
CTGCGCGATGATGGTCAACGGCTCGCCGCGCTGGACCTGCCGCACCCACGTCAACAAGGTGATCGACGGTAACCGGTTGACCATCGAGCCGTTGCGCAACCTGCCGGTCATCAAGGATCTCGCCTGCGACATGAGCGCCTTCTTCGACAAGTGGAATCGCGCCGAGGGGCGTTTCGTCGGCGCCGCCACGCGCGAGCAGCCGGTGGCCGCGATCTCGCCGCGCGAACCCGCGCGCCGGGCTGCCGACGCGGCGATCGAATGCATCAACTGCGGGATTTGTTATGCCGCCTGCGACCAGGTCGGCTGGCAGTCCGATTACCTCGGGCCGGCCGCTTTGAACCGCGCCTGGGCCCTGCAGAACGATTCCCGCGACCGTAATCACGCCGCGCGTCTGCGCGCGGTGACCGCCGCCGGCGGCTGTCAGCACTGTCATTCGCAGCAGGGATGCGCGGCGCATTGCCCCAACGAACTCAACCCGACGGCCTCGATCGCGGGTCTCAAGCGCATGGCGACGGCGAGTTTTTTCGGCCTCGCCCGGCAGCAAGATGACTGAGTTGCGGCTTTACATCGTACAGCGCCTGAGCGCGGCCATTCTCGCGCCGCTGGTGCTGCTCCACCTCGGGGTCATGATTTACGCGATCCAGGGCGGGTTGTCGGCCGAGGAAATCCTCGCGCGCACCCGCGGCAGCCTGCTGTGGGGCGGAGTATACGGCCTGTTCGCGATCGCGGTCGCGGTGCATGCGGCTACGGGCCTGCGAAATATCCTGCGCGAATGGGCAAGGCTGCGCGAACCCTGGCTGGCGGTCGTCGTCTGGGTGTTTTTCGCCGTTCTGCTGTTCGCCGGTCTGCGCGCGGTCGTCGCGGTGGTCGGCTCGTGAAGCCGCATCGCCGCCAGCCGCTGTACCTGGCATTCCTGCTGCACCGCCTGTCCGGCCTCGGACTGGCGCTTTTCCTGCCGTTTCATTTCTACGTGCTCGGGCTCGCGCTCGGCGGCGATGCGGCTTTCGATCGCGCGCTGCACTGGACCTCGGGGCCGTTGTTCAAGTTCGCCGAATTCGGCCTGGTATTCCTGCTCGCGGTGCACTGTTTCGGCGGTCTGCGACTGCTGGCGCTCGAAAACCTGCCCTGGAGCGAGCCGCAAAAGAACTATGCCGCGATCGCGGTCGCCGCGGCGGTATTCGTCGCCGGCGGTTTCCTGTTGCGGGCCTTTTGAGATGGATTGCGACCGCACCAGGACCGACATCCTGATTCTCGGCAGCGGCGGGGCCGGGCTGTTCGCCGCGCTGCACGCCTTGCAGGCCTGCCCCGGGGCCGAGGTGACGATCGCGGTCAAGGGCCTGCTCGGCAAGTGCGGCTGCACGCGCATGGTGCAGGGCGGCTACAACGTCGCGTTGTCGCCGGGCGACTCGGTCGAACGCCACTTCATGGATACCATCAACGGCGGCAAGTGGCTGCCGCACCAGGACATGGCGATGCGTCTTTGCGAAACCGCGGTAACCCGGGTACGCGAGCTGGAAAACGAGCTCGGCTGTTTTTTCGATCGTAACGAGGACGGTTCGCTGCACCACAAGGCCTTCGCCGGGCAGACTTTCGATCGCACCGTGCACAAGGGCGACCTGACCGGCATCGAGATTATCAGTCGCCTGATGGAGCAGGTGCGCGCGCGGCCGGTACGCATGATGGAAGAACACCGTGCGCTCGCTTTGCTGCCGTCGCGCGACGGCGATTCGCTCGCCGGTGTGCTGATGACCGATATGCGCAGCGGCGAGTTCCGCGTCGTACAGGCGAAGGCGGTGCTGATGGCGACCGGCGGCGGGCCCACCATGTACCGCTACCATACGCCGTCGGGCGAGAAGTCGATGGACGGGCTGGCGATGGCGCTGCGCCTGGGTTTGAGCCTGCGTGACATGGAAATGGTTCAATTTCATCCCACCGGGCTGCTGGGCGGACGCGATACGCGCATGACCGGCACGGTCCTCGAGGAAGGCCTGCGCGGCGCAGGCGGCTATCTGCTCGACGGCAGCGGCAGGCGTTTCATGCAGGATTACGACGCCGATGCCGAACGCGCCACGCGCGATATCGTCAGCCGCGCGATCTATGCCGAGATGCGCGCCGGGCGCACCACGCCGAACGGCGGCGTCTATATCGCCATGAATCATCTCGGCCCTGCCGAGGTGGCGAAAAAATTTCCGGGCATGGTCAAACGTTGTGCCGATTGCGGCTTCGATCTCGCCGGCGGCCAGGTCGAAGTCGTGCCGACCGCGCACTACCTGATGGGCGGTGTCGTGGTCGATCCGGATACCCGCTGCGGCATGCCGGGTCTATTCGTCGCCGGCGAGGATGCCGGCGGCGCGCACGGCGCCAATCGCCTCGGCGGCAACGGGGTCGCCAACTCAACCGTGTTCGGCGGTATCGCCGGCGAGGAAATGGCAGCCTACGCGGCCTCGCAACGGAGCTGGGCCGATCCCGACGAAACCGTCGTCGAGGCCGGCATCGAGCAGGCGCTGGCGCCCTTTCGGCAGCCGGCAGGGAATGTCAACGAGCTGCGCGATCGCTTGCTCGACCTGATGTGGGACGGGGTCGGCGTGCTGCGCGACGCGGCCGGGCTTGCCGCTGCGCAGGCCGGGCTCGAAGAGCTGAAAGCCGAATTGATGCAAACCGGAATCGGCGCCGCCGGACGCGAATTCAACCTGAGCTGGCACGACTGGCTGAATCTGCACAGCCTGCTCGAGGTTTCCGAAGTCATTGCCGCGGCGGCCTTATCGCGCGAGAATTCGCGGGGAGCCCATTATCGCGAGGATTTCACCGCCGCCGGCAGTCTCGAGGAATCCTATTTCACCGTCGCCAGCCGCCGCGGCGACGAACTGCTGGTCGAGCGCGCGCCGGTCGAATTCACCATCGTCAAACCCGGAGAATCCCTGATTTAAATATGATAAACACTCAAACACTCGAACGGGCGGCAGGGCAAATCATGTCCAATGCCGCGATCGATATCCCGCCCGACTACCGCCAGGGAATCGAGGACATGGCGAAGTGGGAAGAGGGCGACCTGTCCTGCTTCGTGCT
Source organism: Gammaproteobacteria bacterium (assembly GCA_050118655.1). Lineage (GTDB taxonomy): Bacteria > Pseudomonadota > Gammaproteobacteria. The sequence goes on from JASFKL010000082.1 coordinate 3,067, forward strand.
GCAAACCATGATGGATAACTGGAAGGCGGCGAGCGAAGACCGGCGCCCGATGTGCGCCGACACCGGCTTGCCGCGCTACTACGTGAAGGTCGGTAACGACGCCCGCCTGGCGGACGGTTTCACCGGCCTCGAGGCCGCGCTGCGCCGCGCCACCGCGCGCGCCACCCACGATATCCCCCTGAGGCCCAACCGCGTCCACCCGCTGTGGCGCATCGACCACAACAACAACGTCGGCATCAACGCCCCCGAGATCGACTGGAGCTTCGAGCCGGACGTCGACTGGATCGAAATCACCACGGTTCACAAGGGCGGGCTGTTCGGCACCGATTACCGCATGCTGTTTCCCGGCGACGGTATCGACGGCATCAAGCGTTTCTACCTCGATACGCTGGTCGCCTTCGGCAAGCGCGGACTGGCCTGCCAGCCGGCGATCGTCGGAATCGGACTCGGCGGGTCGAAGGACGCGACCATGGTGCTCGGCAAGCAGGCGGCCTGCCTGCGCGTGGTCGGCGACCGCAACCCCGATCCGAAAATCGCCGAACTCGAGCTCGAACTGAAAAAGATGGGCAACAGCATCGGCATGGGGGCGATGGGATTCGTCGGCAACGCGATGGTCGCCGACTGTCACATCGAGGTCGGTTACACCCATACCGGCGGCATGCCGATGAGCGTGCACGCATTCTGCCTGTCGTCGCGGCGCGCCACGGTGCGCATCCATGCCGACGGCAAATGCGAGTATCGCCACGATCCGCAATGGTTTACCCCTTACATGCGCAGAGAGACAGTCGAATGGCCAACAACCAGGCACAGCGAAAAACAGTCCGGCTGAAGTTGCCGGCAAGTCACGAGGATATCGCCGCGCTCGAGATCGGCAGCGTGGTTTACCTCGACGGCTTCGTCTATACGGGGCGCGAGGGCGTTTACAAAAAAGTCCTCGACGAGGGCGCCGAATTGCCCGCGGGCCTCTCCGAGCTCAGCAATGTCAATTTTCATTGTTCCCCGGCGGCCGCGGTCGAGCCCGACGGCAGTTACTCGGTCGGCGGCGTGACCGCGACCGCGAGCTTTCGCTTCTCGAAGTGGATGCGCGCCTGGCTGGAAAAGTCGGGCGCCAAGATCATCATCGGCAAGGGCGGCATGTCGGCGGCGGATTACCGCGACATCCTGGTCCCGGCCGGAGCCGTCTACCTGACCACCGTCGGCTACGGCACCGGCGCGCTGCTGGGCCGTGGCATCAAGGGAGTCCGCGAGGTCTACTGGATGGAAGAGCTCGGCAATGCGCAGGCGATGTGGATTTTCGAGGTCGAGAATTTCGGCCCGTTCATCGTCGAGAGCGATCTCGAAGGCAACAGCCTTTTCGAACAGCAGGGACGGCTCGTCAACGACAACCTGGAAAAACTCTACGAGGGATTGAAAGCGCCGGCGCTGGCGCGCTACGGCGAGACCGACGATCGCAAGGACGAGTTGATCTGAAGCCGTTAATCGGGGCTTAAGCCGGCTTTCGTTAACTTATTCGCAGGTGAGCGCGGCTTGCGATGCAGGCACAACAAGCATAAAATCCGCGATTCGAATAAAAAATGCAGGTATAACCCTGCTAGCTCGACATTAACTGGAGGAGCAAAATGAAGAAATTATCCGTGCTATCAATTCTGGTAGCTTCTTTTTCGCTGCTGTTTTCCCAGGCCAGCCTGGCTGCCTGTGGCGAGATCGTAATCGGTTCGGCGATATCATTGACCGGTAAGTACGCCACCAACGGTATTCACGCCAAGAACGGTTACGAGTACGCCATCCAGAAGATCAAGGACGCCGGCGGTGTCAAGATCGATGGCAAGTGCTACAACTTCAAGGTCATCTACTACGACGACGAATCCAAGGGCGACCGCGGCGCTACCCTGGCGGAACGCCTGATCAGCCAGGACCAGGTCCAGTACATGCTCGGGCCGTACTCATCGGGGATGACCAAGGCGATCGCGCCGGTAACCGAAAAGTACCAGATCCCGATGGTCGAAGCGGAAGGCGCCTCGCGTTCGCTGTTCAACAAGGGTTACCGGTACCTGTTCGCGGTACTGTCGACTTCCGAACAGTACCTCGCGTCGGCCGTCACCCTGGCCGCCGAAATGGCTGAGAAGACCGGCAAGAAACCGTCTTCCGTCAAGGTTGCCATCGCGGTCGAGAACGATCCCTTTTCGCTCGATATCCGCGCCGGTGTTTCCGAGGATGCGGCCAAGTACGGCATGAAAGTTGTCATCGACGAGCAATTGCCGCGTGACCTGTCCGACATGAGCGCGATCCTGACCAAGGTCAAGCTGCTGAAGCCCGACCTGCTGATCGTCAGCGGCCACTCCAAGGGCGCGGCCACCGCGGTGCGCCAGATGGAGGAGCAAAACATTTCGGTGCCGATGATCGCACTGACGCACTGCGAAGCCGCCGACGTGGTCGGTAACTTCGGTGCCGCCGCCAACGATATCCTGTGTTCCACGCAATGGGCCGAAACCCTGTCCTACAAGGACCCGCTTTTCGGTACCGCCAAGGAATACGAGCAGGACTTCAAGAAGGCTTTTCCCGAGTACAAGGACAAGGCGGTTCCCTATCAGGTCGCACAGGCTTCGGCCGCGGTCTATGTCTTCAAGGATTCGTTCGAGCGCGCCGGCAGCCTGGACAAGGAAAAGCTGCGTGACGCGATCGCCAAGACCGACATGATGACTTTCTACGGCGGCATCAAGTTCTCCGATGCGGGCAACAACATCGCCAAGCCGATGGTATTGCGCCAGATTCAGGACGGCCACTACAACGTGGTTGCGCCTTCGAAGTTCGCATCGCACAAGCTCATCTGGCCGCGCAAGTAAGCTTGCCCATATGGTCTAAAGCCAGGGGATGGCAGCGTAAGCTGCCATCCTTTTTTTAATCGTAATACTGACAGCGACGAGCCATGGATCAAATTCTGGGTAACATTGAACTGCTGTTCGAGTTTCCGATCGTCAATCTGAAAATCGTTCTCGACGGTATTATGGTGGGCGCGCTGTTCGCACTGGCAGCTTATGGCCTGGCGCTGGTCTGGGGCGTGATGAACGTCAAGAATCTCGCCCAGGGAGACTTCGTCATCGCCGGCGGTTACGTATCCTGGTGGCTCGTGCAACACGGGTTTCCAGCCCTGCTCGGGGTGCCGGCCGCGTTTGTCGTGATGGCGTTACTGGGTGGCGCGCTCTGCGGTACAGTCATCCATAACTGGTGCCGGGCGCATACTAAATTGATGATCATCCTCAGTTGTGTCGCCGGGCTGGTTTTTGTTTTCGGTATTTATTTCGAAGAAAACCAGACTTTCGTGTTGGGTTTGACGGGTGACTATTTCGCGGCCATTTCCGGAATCGTTTTAACCGTGCTTCTGATTATAAACGGCGGTATTTACAGCCTGGTCATTTCACGCGTTATCGAGCGCGACCTGTTTACCTCGTTGCTGGCCACCTTCGGCCTCGCCATCATGATGGCCCAGATCCTCAATCTGCTGTTCGGCTCGGATACCCAGAGCGTCGATCTCGGCTATCCCACGCTGCATTACTTCGACGGATTCATAGACATCCCGATCGCCAAGCTGATCGGCGTGGCAATGGCGGCGGTGCTCGCCGCCGGGGTTGTCATATTCATGAAATCGAGCCGCATGGGCCAGGCGATACGCGCCACCGCCCAGGATGCGCGTGCCGCTCGCGTGCTCGGCATCGATACCGAGAAAGTCTACGCTTTCACTTTTTCGCTGAACTCGGCGATCTGCGGTGCGGCCGGGGCGATCATCGTCATGGTCTGGCTGGTGCAGCCGTTCTACGGTATTTCCTATTCGATCCGCTCCTTCGTTATCGTCACCGCAGCCGGTCTCGGCAACCTGCCCGGGGTTATCGCCGCGGGTCTCGGCATCGGCGCGCTGGAACAGTATGGTGCGCATATTTTCGGTATCGGCTACCAGCAGGCGGTTGCGGTGCTGTTGCTGCTGATCGTGCTGCTGTACCGGCTGATCCAGCAAAGACGCAATCGACAGGTGTTGAAATAACATGACATCGATGACCCGTAATAAAACCATTCTTTACACGATAATTATCGTATTTACTCTCGTCGCGCCGTTCGCATTTCCGGCCTACGGCACCCAGCTCGCCACCCTCTGGCTGATGATTATCGTCGCCCTGACCTGGGACATGACCGGCGGCCAGATGGGATACAACTCGCTAGGCAACATTTTTTTTTACGGTACCGGCATGTATGTCGCCGCGCTGATCGCGATCGGCATGACTTATGACATCGGCGATTACAACAGCGCGGCCGGCGGCGGGATATACGAATTCACCGATGCGCAATACTTCGGCGGCCTCGCGCTCGGCGTAATCGGCGCGGGAATATTCTGCTCGCTTTCGGCGATCGTGATCGGCATATTGGTGTTCGGACTGCGCGGACCCTACTTCGCTATAGGCACCCTCGGCGTCGCGATTGCCGCGGGCGAACTGGTGTCCAACTGGGACTGGGTCGGCGGCGGCCAGGGGATTGCGCTGCCGGTTTATCCGGGCGATCTCGACCAGGGCAAGGATTTCTTTTACTTCCTGTTCGCGGCGGTCGGCGTCGCTGCCTTCCTGTTCGCCAAGTGGCTATACGGCACTCGCTTCGGCGCCGCGATCAACGCGATTCGCGACGACGAGGAAAAGGCCGATGCGATGGGTATCCACACGCTGCGCTACAAGCTTTACACCTGGGCCATGGCCGCCTTTTTCGTCGGCATGGCCGGCGGTATCTCGGCTTTTCAGCTGATCCATTTCGAGCCGCTGGAATCGGCCTACCAGACGATCAACCTGGGCATCTTCATGGTCGTCTGCGTGCTGCTCGGCGGCAAGGGAACCCTGTGGGGACCGGTGATCGGCGCAATCCTGTTTCACCTGTTCAAGGAAATTACCTGGAATTACCTGCTCGGCTGGCAATGGGTAGCGCTCGGCGCGCTGATCGTGGTCACCGTGGTTTACTTCCAGGACGGCGTGCTGGGCTGGTTGATGGATAAACGCCCGGAATGGTTCGGTATACGCGTGGAGAAAAAAGTCGCGGAGCAGGCTGAATGAGCTCCATTATCGAAGTATCCGGGGTTTCGAAGTCCTTCGGCGGCGTGGTCGCCAACGAGGACGTTTCGCTGACCGTCGAGTCGGGCACGATCACCGGGTTGATCGGGCCCAACGGCTCGGGCAAGACGACGCTGTTCAATTCCATCGTCGGTTACCACCCGATAGATGCGGGATCGATCAAGTTCGAGAATCGGGAAATTTCCGAGCTCTCGGTACAACAGATCGCGCGCCAGGGCCTGCTGCGCACTTTCCAGCAAACGCGTATCTACGGCAAGATGAACTGTGTCGACAACATGCTGATTTCGTTGCCGCATCGCAAGATGAGCATCTGGGACGCGCTCAAGACCTTTACCGCCGAGGATTACGAGCGCGCCGATCAATTACTGGATTTCGTCGGTCTCTACGAAAAGCGTTTCCTGAAGAGCGGGGACCTGTCCTTCGGGCAGCAGAAACTGCTCGAATTCGCGATGGCGCTGATGAACGAACCGACCTGCCTGCTGCTCGACGAGCCCACCGCGGGGATCAACCCGACCCTGATCAACGGGCTGATCGATCGCCTGAAGCGCGCCAATTCCGATTTCGGCATCACCCTGTTCGTGATCGAGCACAACATGCGCGTGATCATGAACATGGCCGAGAAGATTTATTGCCTGGCGCACGGCAAGATGCTCGCCGAGGGTACGCCGGACGAAATTCAAAACGACCAGCGGGTAATCGACGCTTACCTGGGAGCGCACTAGATGACTGACGAAAAGCCCGGGGAACACAAGAGAAGTACCGGTTATCACGGCGGCGGCGTCGACGCGGTCATCTCGGTCGACGAGGTCGCCCGCCAGGCGGCCGCGATTGCCGAAGAAATTCCCCTCGAGAAGCTCGACGCGCTGGCCGGAAACCAGCCGCACGTGTCGATCAAAAACCTGGTCGCGGGATACGGTCAGATGCAAATTCTGCACGACTTCGACCTGCGGGTCGGCAAGGGGCAGTCGCTGTGCCTGATCGGCCCAAACGGCGCCGGCAAGTCGACGATCCTGCACGCCATTTTCGGCTTCAACCGGATTTTTTCCGGCAGTATCGAAATCACTACCGATAACGGCGTCAAGGACGTTACCCGCATGACGCCGAATCAAAAACTCGGCCAGGCGGGGATCGCCTATATCCTGCAGGACAAGTCGATCTTCCCGAACATGACCGTGGAAGAAAACCTGTGGATGGGCGGTTTTCTCAAGAACAGGCCGCAGCAAGCCAAGCAGGCCGCGGAACTGGTGTTCGGCAAGTACGACCGCCTCGCCAATCGGCGCAAGCACAAGGCCGGGGTTTTATCCGGCGGCGAGCGACGGTTGCTCGAAATTTCCCGCGCGCTGGTGATGAATCCGGAGATCCTGCTGGTCGACGAACCCTCCATCGGTCTCGAGCCGCGCTTCATCGATATGGTCTTCGACATCCTCGACGACCTGCAGCACAACGAGGGCAAGACCATCATCATGGTCGAGCAAAACGCCAAGAAGGGTCTCGAGTTCGCCGATATCGGTTACGTGCTGGTGTCCGGGCAGCTGGCGATTGCCGGCAAGGGCAACGACCTGCTCGAAAATCCCAAGGTCGGGGAGCTGTTCCTCGGCGGTTAGGGGCGGGGCTCGCGCCTCGTTGTCATGCCGGGCCCCGACCCGGCATCCATGCGGGATAAAGGATTGCGGTTCGGGGGCCGCAATGACGGGTGATAGCAGATGACAACCGGAAATACCTGCCACATCGCGGTAATCCCCGGCGACGGGATAGGCAAAGAGGTCGTACCCGAAGGACTCAAGGTGCTCGAAGCCGTCGCGCCGCGCTTCGGTATCGAATTCGAGTTCGAGCACTTCGACTGGAGTTGCGAGCGCTACCTCGAAACCGGGGCGATGATGCCCGAGGACGGCATCGAGCAGTTGTCCAGATTCGATGCCATTTTTCTCGGCGCGGTCGGCTTCCCGACCGTGCTCGATCACGTCTCGCTATGGGGTCTGCTGATCCCGATCCGGCGCGAATTCCGGCAATACGTCAACCTGCGCCCGGTGCGCCTGTTCGAGGGCATGCGCTGCCCGCTGGCGGACCCGGGGAGAATCGATTTCTACGTGGTACGCGAAAACAACGAGGGCGAGTACTCGAACGTCGGCGGGCGCCTCTATGCGGGGACCGAGGACGAGATGGCGATGCAGCAGTCGATCTTCACCCGCAAGGGTACCGACCGGATATTGAAATACGCCTTCGATCTCGCCCAGTCGCGCCCGCGCAAACGCCTGACCTCGGCAACCAAGTCCAACGGTATCATGCACACCATGCCTTACTGGGACGAGCGCGTCGTCGCGATGGCGGAAAAGTATCGCGATATCGAGGTCGACAAGTACCACATCGATATTCTCGTCTCGCACTTCGTCAACAGGCCCGGTATTTTCGATGTCGTGGTCGGCTCCAACCTGTTCGGCGACATACTTTCCGATCTCGGACCCGGGGTTACCGGCACGATCGGCATTGCGCCGTCGGCGAATATCAATCCCGAGCGCGATTTCCCGTCGATGTTCGAACCGGTGCACGGCTCGGCCCCTGACATCGCGGGCAAGGGTATCGCCAACCCGATCGGGCAGATCTGGACCGCGGCGATGATGCTCGATCACCTCGGCCACCGTGAAGCGCACGATACGATCGTTACCGCGATCGAAGACGTGATCCGTGAAAAGCAGAGCCTGACTCCCGATATGGGCGGCACGGCCAGCTGCAGCGACTGCGGCAGCGCCATCGCCGCGCGCCTCGCCTCCTGACTCCCGCCACCGAATCAGGAGGTCAGGGGGAGAGGAGAATCAGGATGATCGCCGCGGTGATCAGCACGATGCCGGCGGTTTCGAGGCGCGAGACTTTTTCCCGGAACACCACCAGGGTAACGAAAAACGTGAACAGCAATTCGATCTGACCTAGGGCGCGTACGTAGGTCGCGTTTTGCAGCGTGAAGGCGCTGAACCAGCCGACCGACGCGATCCCGCCCGACAGACCCACCAGCGCCGCGGGCCGCCAGTGCACCAGCAGCCGGGAAAACTGAGCGGGCTCGCGGATCGCGATGATGACGCCCATCACGAAGATTTGCAGCACCAGCACGACCAATAGCGTAAACGACGCCGAAACCAGGAAGTTGTCCAGCCCCAGCGACAGCGAGGCGGCGCGGAACAGCACCACGCTCATCCCCAGCCAGGCAGCGCAGGTCAGCCCGATCAATGTCGGCAGCCGCCACAGTCCCCTGAGCATGCCGACGATACCGATACCGATCTGGCCCGCGCTCAGGATCACCAGTCCGAATGCGCTCAACGCGATGGCCAGTATGACCGCCGGCGTCAGGGTATCGCCGAGCAGCAGCAGCCCGAAGATTGCCACCATCACGGTTTCCAGCTTCGAGAAGGTCGTGCCGACGGCGAAGTTGTGAAACGAAAACAGCCACAGCAGGAACACCGTGAACATGATCTGGCAAACGCCGCCCGCGAATGCGTAGCCGAGAAATCCGGCGCTGATCTCCGGCAGCGGTTGCTGCTCGGTGTAGAGCACGGCCAGCAGGTAAAGCAGTGCCAGCGGCCAGGCATAGAGGAAGCGGACATAGGCGGCGCCGAGCGTCGACAACCTGCCCTTCAGGTGCTTTTGCATGGCCGAGCGAATGTTCTGGAAAAACGCGGCCAGGATGGTCAGGGGAATCCATAATTCCATGCGCCGCAGTGTATAGCAAAACGCCGCGCGCGCGACCCGCGTGAGCGCGAATAGTTTTGTCCTGGTCTGAAACACGAGAATCAGCCAGTTGTAAAAATTCAGATCTGACCCGAATTAAACGGCGCGGTTATCTAGATCTGACCCGAAATTAGCGGGATATGAAATCGGGTTGGCGGCTGTCGGGGGAGCGCAGTCGTTGCTATGATTCGGCCAGGGCAATCGAGGCGGGTCCATGGTTGAACACCAGCTGGCACAATTGAATATCGCGCGCATGAAATTTCCGCTGGAAGCCCCGGGGATGGCGGATTTCGTCGCCCGTCTCGACGAGATCAACGCGCTCGCCGACGCCGCGCCCGGTTTCGTCTGGCGGCTGCAAACCGAGGACGGAGACGCCACCGGTATCGACGACTTCGGTGCCGATATACTGGTCAACATGAGCGTCTGGCGGGATATCGAATCGCTGCGCGAGTTCGCGTTCCGCTCGGCGCACCGGCAAGTGCTTACCCGGCGAGGCGAATGGTTCGATTCCATGAGCGAAGCCTACGCGGTGCTATGGTGGATTCCGGCGGGCCATATCCCGACGCTCGAGGAAGCCCGCGAGCGGCTCGATTCCCTGCGCCGCGACGGTCCCGGCCCGCGGGCATTTACCTTTCGACAATCCTTCGGCCCCGCCTGATACCGGGATGATCCTGACCCGCAACCTGGTCATCGCGCTGATCGCGACCGTAATTTCGTTCAGCACGCTGTACATCCCGCAACCGATGCTGCCGTTGCTGGCGGCGCGGTTCGACGTCACCCCCGGGGAAGCCGGCTTGCTGATGACCGTCGCGATGCTGCCGCTGGCTTTCGCGCCCGTGGTTTACGGGTATTTCCTGCAGGCGATCCCGGCGCGCCTGATGCTGATCATCGCATTCGGCTTGCTGTCCCTGAATCAACTCTGTTTCTACCTCGTCGACGCCTTCTGGCAACTGATCCTGCTGCGCCTGCTGCAGGGCTTGCTGCTGCCGGCGATTTTCACCGCCTTGATGACCTATTGCGCGAGCACCGTGCCCTTGCCGATGGTGCGCCGCGCGATGGGTTTCTACATCGGCGCGACGATCCTCGGCGGCTTCGGCGGGCGCCTGCTCGGCGGCGTATTCGCGAGCTGGTTCGACTGGCATGCGGCCTTCGTGGTCGCGGGTCTGATGCAACTTTTGCCACTGTTGCTGATGCTGAGGGCCGAATCGGACGCCGATATCAATTTCGCGCGTCTCGATGCGCGCAGTATCGTCAGAGTGTTGCGGGAACCCGATTATCGCTACATGTTCCTGGCGCTGGGGGCGGTTTTTTTCGCTTTCTCCGGAATCCTCAACCTGGTCCCGTTTCACCTGCGCGATATCGAGCCGAACGCCTCGCCGCTGCTGATTTCGATGCTTTATCTCGGCTACCTGGTCGGCGTGCCGGTATCGTTTTACAGCCATGCGCTCAGCCGGCGTCTCGGCGGCGAGCGCGCCGGGCTGCTGCTCGGTCTCGGCGTTTACGCCTTCGGCCTCATCATGCTGCTGTTCGTCGCTTTCGAGGGCCTGGTGGCGACCATGTTTTGCCTCGCCGCGGGTTTCTTCCTGATTCACGCGCTGTTGTCGGGGCTCGCCAATCACCTCGCCAGCGAGCACCGCGGCGTCGTCAACGGCCTCTACGTCTCGATCTACTATCTGAGCGGCGCAATGGGATCCTGGCTGCCGGGTTATCTCTACCAGGGGCTGGCCTGGCAGGGCATGATCGT
>JASFKL010000083.1:0-13492 GCA_050118655.1 Gammaproteobacteria bacterium
CGACGTGGCGGTGGAATTGCTCGATATCCAGGCGCGGCGCGCGGCCCAGCAGGGTTTCGCGCATCCGGTATCGCTCGACGAATACTACCAGTTCGCAAGCGAGTTCCCGTTCGAAGAAACGCCCGATCAGCAAACCGCGATCGAGGCGGTGATCGAGGATATGCAATCGCCGCAACCGATGGATCGCATCGTTTGCGGCGATGTCGGCTTCGGCAAGACCGAGGTATGCATGCGCGCGGCCTTTATCGCCGCCAACGCCGGCAGCCAGGTCGCGGTGCTGGTACCGACCACCCTGCTCGCCCAGCAGCACTACCAGAACTTCCTCGACCGCTTCGCCGACTGGCCGATCCGCATCGCTTCGCTGACCCGATTCACCGCCAAAAAGGCGCTCGACGATGTCCTCGGGCAAATTGCCGCAGGCAAGATCGATATCGTCATCGGCACCCACAAGCTGCTCTCGGAATCGATAAAGTATCGCAATCTGGGGCTCGTCATCGTCGACGAGGAACACCGCTTCGGCGTGCGCCACAAGGAAAAGCTGAAGGCGCTGCGGGCGAGCGTCGACCTGCTGACCATGACCGCCACGCCGATACCGAGGACCCTCAACATGTCGCTGTCGGGAATGCGCGACCTGTCGATCATCGCGACCCCGCCGATGCATCGTCACGCGATCAAGACCTTCGTCTCGCGCTGGAACCGCGACACCATCGTCGAGGGCTGTCAGCGCGAACTCAAGCGCGGCGGACAGATTTATTTCCTGCACAACGAAATCCGCACGATCGAAAAGACCGCTCACGATCTGCAGCAATTGCTGCCCACCGCGCGCATCGGCATCGTGCATGGACGCATGAAGGAAAAGGATCTCGAAAAGGTGATGCTGGATTTCTATCATCACCGATGCAACCTGCTGGTCTGCACCACGATTATCGAAAGCGGTATCGACGTGCCGACCGCGAATACCATTTTCATCAACCGCGCCGACAAGCTGGGTCTTGCCCAGTTGCACCAGATACGCGGCCGTGTCGGCAGATCGCACCACCGCGCCTACGCTTACCTGATCGTGCCGCCGGAACGCTCGATGACCGCGGATGCCCGCAAACGCCTGCTGGCGATCGAGTCTCTCGAGGATCTCGGCGTGGGCTTTACGCTGGCCACGCACGATCTGGAGATTCGCGGAGCGGGCGAAATACTCGGCGAGGAACAGAGCGGCCAGATCAGCGAGATCGGCTTCACGCTTTACTCCGAGTTGCTGCAGCGCGCGGTCGAATCACTGAAATCGGACCTGCCGATCGACTTCGATCGGCCAATCATGCGCGCCTCCGAGGTCGACTTCCACGTGCCGGCGCTGATTCCCGAGGCCTATATTCCCGACATCCACCGGCGCCTGATCGAGTACAAGCGAATCGCCTCGGCGGCGGACGACCAGGGCCTGCGCGAGATACAGATCGAGCTCATCGACCGTTTCGGCCTGCTGCCCGAGCCCCTCAAACACCTGTTTCGCATCACCCGCATCAAGTTGCAGACGCTGACCATGGGCATAGAGAAAATAGACGTCGGCGAAAAACAGGGTAAAATCCTGTTCAACAGCCAGCCCCGTATCGAACCCATGCGGATCATCGAACTGATCCAGTCGGAGCCCGATAAATATCGCTTCGACGGCAAACAGACCTTGCGGTTTAATTGCCAAAGTGGTGAACTTGAGGCGCGTTTCAACCAGGTGGAAAACCTGCTCGATCAACTGAAATCCGATTAGCATGAAGCATTTTATCCTTTGCCTGTATACCCTAGCCTTGCTGATGCCGTCCGCCGCGTTCGCGCAATCCGACGACACTGCCGGGGAGGTCCAGCGATACGACGTCGAGGTCGCGATCTTCAAGAATATCAAGGCGCCGAAGAGCCGCGAATTCGTTCTGCCGGTCGCCTCGCCGAGCCGCGGAGATAATATTTTCGACCTGGCATCGGCCGGCAGCGACGGCAAAGCGAAGAAACTGGGCTACGAGATCATACCCAGCTCGGAATTGCGCCTGCTCGACGTGGTCGGCAGGCTGGTCGAATCGCCGCGCTACGAACTGTTGTTGCATGTCGGCTGGAGGCAGCCGGGGCTGGATCTCGAAGACGCGATCCCGGTATGGCTCAGGGGAGGACGTATTTACGGCAAGGAGTATACCTCCATCGACAACCAGATCGAGATAATGGATTCGATTCCCTACGTCGCCGATCCCGGCGAGGAAACCAGTTTCCAGTTCGATGCGCAAACGACAGAGGCGCTGGAACAGCAATTACAGGAGCAGCGCGCCTCGATCGCGCATCGCGGTCTCTACGAACTCGAAGGGAAAATCACGGTTTCGCTGTCGCGCTACCTGCATACCTATGCCGACCTGGTATTTCGAAGCCCCCGGCTGACGGTCGACCCGGAAACGACCAACGCCGCGCAAGCCGAGTACCTTGCCGCGCGCGCGGCCGACACCCGTATCCTCGACAATCACCTGCTCAAGGAACACCGCCGCATGCGCAGCAGGAATCTGCATTATCTCGATAACCCGGAATTCGGCATGCTGATCCTGATCACCCCGTACGAAGCGCCCGTGACACCGCCAGCCGAAGAGGCACAGTAACGGGGAAAAATTGGCCTGCGGCCGGCCGTCTGCGGCGCGCGAATCCGGCGGCGCGCGGTTTCCGGTCCCCCGCGCAGTGTTAACTATTTGCGGTTGCAACTCACCGCGAGGCTGACAATAATGTCGGTCCAGACCGACAGGCAGCCGGATCGAGCCGGTTCTATGCACGTAAGCGACAAGATTTACGATACCCGCGACGGCAAATCGCGGCGCTGTTTTCGGCCGCCGATCCTGCCCGCCCCGCTACCGGGGAGCTTCGTTCGGCAGCGGTTGGTGTGGGCTGATTAACCGACAAACGTTTGGGGCAATTCTCCTGATGAGATTCACGAAAACCGTTTTTCTATGCGTAATTCTGGGCAGCTGGCTGAGCACTCGCGCGCTCGCCGCCGAGACCATGTATGTCACGGACGTATTCGAGGTCACGATGCGCAGCGGCACCAGCACCGCCAATAGCATCGTGCGCATGTTGAAAAGCGGCGAAGCGGTCACCGTGCTCGAACAGGACCTGGTCTCGAAGTATTCGCTGGTGCAAACCGAAGACGGCAAGCAGGGCTATGTCATCTCCCGCTTCCTGATGGATCAGCCGTCCGCGCGCGAGCGCCTCGCGAAGCTCGAAACCCGTTACCAGGAGCAAAGCCAGCGTATCGAGACGCAGAACGACAAGATCGCCGAACTGAGTCAGTCGCTGGAACAGGAACAGGCCGACAACCAGGCGCTCTCCGCTACCTTGCGCGCCTCGGAGAAGGAGCTGACCGAGGTGCGCGGCGCGGCCGAGGATACGCTCAATATCGTCGAGCAGAACAAGCGCCTGCAAAGCGTGGTCGACGAACTGCGCCAGGAAAAGGCGGCGCTCGTCGAGGCCAATGCGCAGCTCGGCGACACGACCCGCCAGGACTGGTTCGTACGCGGCGGCGCGGTGTCCCTGATCGCCTTCCTGGTCGGCATCATCGTCACCCGTATCCGCTGGCGCAAAAAGGACTCCTGGGGATCTTACTGAGCCCGCATATCTCGCCGATCTTCTCGGCGATTGCCCCGAGACGCCGAACAACTACAAATACCGTCATGCCGGGACTGGCCGATACGTCCGACCGCCGGCATCCATCGTAAAGCGGCGCGAAAAGTCGGCCGCAAAGCCCCACGGGCTTTCCGGTTTGCCATCTCTCTACGGCTATGAATGACGGATTGCGCGGTCCGAGACGTCGGCCCGGGACCTGGTCCGGACGACCTGCAGAAGCTGCGTCCTGTCTTATAGTCCGAGGGGGTTCCCGGGGTCGACGCCGTCCATGAAGGGCGTGCGCCGGTCGACGCCGGTGTACTGATAAACCAGCCCGATCCACTTGCCGACCACGGCGCTGGCCGTATCCTGCCAGGTATTTTTCAGGGTTTCGACCACCAGGTGTTCCGGAAACTCGGGAACCGGCCGTCCAGCGGCCAGGCACTGGTCGACGCGCAGGCGGTATTCGCGCATCACCGCGGCGGAAAACTGGCTGAAGTAATTGTCCGGCATCGGCGAGTAGTCCTCGAGGCTGCCGTCGATATAGAGGTTGACGTCGCGCTTGTATTCCTTGAGCAGCGATATCGTGTCGTACTCCGGGTGCCCCTGGAAAAATACGCTGCGCAAACCATCGGCGCTGGTCGCCAGGTGCACGCAATCGCCCTCGCCGGCAACCAGTACTTTCAGTCCCGCGGCCTCGAATTGCTCGCGGCTGACATCGTTCCAGCGTGAATGGGGAACGTCGAATTCGGTATTGATATCGGTAACCAGCGGATGCGTCGGATCGACCACCCGGTGGCGGTAGACGCCCCACTTCTTGCGCCGCTGCTGACCGCGCTTCTGGCCATAGCGAAAGTCGAGCACGGCATGGGTGGCGAGGCAGGAGCACAGCGTCGAGGTCACGTGTTCCTGTGCCCAGTCCGCGACCTCGATCAACGGGTCCCAGAAAACCTCTTCCGACAGGTCGGCGCCGATGACGTTGGCGCCGGTGATGATCAGCGCATCGAGCCCCTGTTCCTTGATCGACGCAAAGCTTTCGTAGTAATTATCGATATGCTCGCGCGCGGCCGCGTCGCGGGGCAAGGCGTCGAGCGTGAACGGATGCACGAAAAACTGGGCGATCGGATTGCTTTCGCCGATCAGGCGAAAAAACTGTTTTTCGGTGGCGCCGAGCGCCGCATCGGGCATCATGTTGAGCAGCCCGATATGCATTTCGCGGATATCCTGCTGGTCGGCAAGCCCCGGATCGAGTACGCGAACGCCCTCCTGGCGCAACTTCGCGAAGCTCGGTAAATCGTTATGTGCGACCAGCGGCATCAGTCATTTCCTCCCTGGCCCCTGGAGATTGCGAGTTCCAGTAATTGCAGAAAATCGTCATCGTTTTCGACCCGTTCGACTTCCTCGGAAGTAACCGTATAACCGAGATTCGCGATCTCGTCGTAGCGCGGTAATCGCGAATGAAACAGTCGCGGAAACACCCAGCGCGCAAATTCGTCGGGATCGATTTGCGCGGCATACTCGAGTCCGGTCTCGGAGAAATAGATTTCCAGATGCTTTAGCAGGAAATCCGGACGATAATACAGCGGCTTGGGATCCGAGACCGCGCGCTCGATCAAAACCTGTTCCTGCGCATCGTCGGTCACCTTGATGTAGAGAATCAGGGTATTCTCCACCAGGATGTCCATGACTCCGGGTTCGTCGAGTTCGCAGAGGCTGCCGCCGACGTCGTTGACGAAATGCGGATAACCGTAAATGTTCCGCGCCTTTTCGATAAAATGCGGGATATCGTACATCGCATCGACCTCGGCCTGGCGGTAGATCGCCTGGCGCTCGATGAATTCGCCGAGCTCGACCCCGCCGAATTCGGGATTGCCCAGCTTGGCGACGAAACTCAGCACCGGGCCGAGATCGTTGATACGAATATTGTTCTTGATGTAGATCCAGTCGTTACGCAGCAATTCCCGCAGGAACGGTACCTTGATCGCCTGCTCTTTGAGCATGTCGATGATATGCTCGCCGAGATACCGGGTTCCGATGCGGTAATCGCCCGAATAATGGAACCAGTTGTGGCCGCGCAGCTTGGCAGACAGGTAGGATTTGCCGACACCCGACATTCCGACGAGCGTTACGCACTTGTTTTCCCAGGCACGAAATTCTTCGACGCTGAATTTCAAAACGGTCTCCACTGAATCGAGCGTGCAGATTATGCATCATGCGGCGTCGCTGGGAAACACCAGAATGTGCTTTACCCTCCTGGCGCAAGGTCTATAATCCGGTTTCATTTTTTGCGGGCGGCAGCGTGGAACTCGAGTTCGACTATGTCATTGTTGGCGCGGGCTCGGCTGGCTGCGTGCTCGCCAATCGTCTCAGCGACGGCGGCAGGTACAGGGTGCTGGTGCTCGAGGCAGGCGGTAGCGACAAACGCTTCTGGATCCAGACACCGATCGGCTACGGTAAAACCTTCTTCGATGCGAAGGTCAACTGGATGTACGACACCGAGCCCGATCCGGGTATCAGCGGCCGCCGCTGTTACTGGCCCCGCGGCAAGGTCATCGGCGGTTCCAGTTCGATCAACGCAATGGTTTATATTCGCGGTCAGCAGCAGGATTTCGACGGCTGGCGCGATCTCGGCAACCCGGGCTGGGGCTGGCAGGACGTGCTGCCCTACTTCAGGAAATCCGAAACCTGCGCCGGCGGCGGCAACGAGTTCCGCGGCGATTGCGGCCCGCTCCATGTCAGCGATCCGAGCCGCGAATATCACCCGCTGTGCAGGCAATTCTTCGACGCGGCCGGACAGCTCGATATCGCTTTTAACGCCGACTTCAATGGCGCCGACCAGGAAGGCGTCGGTTATTACCAGATCACCACGCGGGGCGGACGGCGCATGTCCGCGGCGCGCGCCTACCTCTACCCGGCGCTGAAACGCGCCAATTGCGAAATCGTCACCCGGGCGCATGCCAGCCGCGTGCTGTTCGACGACCGGGTCGCCAATGGCGTCGAGTTCATCCGCGACGGGCGACGCCACCGGGCCACCGCGCGGCGCGAGGTCATCTTGAGCGCGGGTGCGATCAATTCGCCGCAAATTCTGCAGTTATCGGGGATCGGCGATCCCGGGTTGCTGCAGCGCTTCGAAATCCCGGCGATAAGCGCGCTGCCCGGGGTCGGCCGAAACCTGCAAGACCACCTCGACTACTGTATATATTACCGCTCGCGGGTACCGACATTAAACAACCGGCTTTATCCCTGGTGGGGAAAGGCGCTTGCCGGTATCCAGTATCTGCTGTTCAGAAATGGATTGCTGTCGCTGAGCGTCAACCAGTCGGGCGGCTTCGTGCGCGGTAACCCTTCCTACACGCGGCCGAACCTGCAGATGTACTTCGCGGCGATTACCTATACCACCGCCCCGGAAGGCAAGCGTCCGCTGATGCGCCCGGACCCCTATCCCGGCTTCCTGCATTCGGTCGGGCAATTGCGTCCGCAGAGCCGCGGAGAACTCGCCATCGACTCTCCCGATCCGCTGGCACCGGTCAGGATACGGCCCAACTATCTGTCGGCCGACGAGGACGTAAGGCAAATGCTGGAAGGCGCGCGGCTGTTGCGTCGCTTCGCCGCTACCCCGGCCCTGTCGGCGATCATCGAGTCCGAAATCACGCCCGGTACGGGGGTGCAGAGCGACGAGCAACTGATCGACGACATTCGACGGCGCGCCAGTACGGTGTTTCATCCGAGCGGTACCTGTATGATGGGTCCCGATCCCGGCAGCGCGGTAGTCGACGCGACCTGCAGGGTGCATGGGGTAAAAGGTCTGCGCGTCGTCGATACATCGGTATTTCCGACCCTGACATCGGGCAATACCAATGCGCCGACCATCATGGTGGCGGAAAAAGCCGCCGATCTGATACTGGGCTCAGGGGAGTAGCATCGTTTCCAGCCATACCGACAGATTGAGTGGCCAGCCGCTCGACAATCCCGCGCTGGGCTTCGGCGCGACCCTGCTCTCCATGCTGCTGTTCTCGGTGATGGATGCCAACGTCAAATGGCTCGGCGCGGGCTACCCGACCACGCAGATCATGTTCTTTCGCTGCATGGTGGCGCTGTTGCCGGTTATCGTGATCGTCTACATGCGCGGCGGGCCAGGGGTGCTTCGCACCGCGAACAAAGGCCTGCATTTGCTGCGCAGCCTGCTCGGCGTCGGCGCGATGGGTTTCGCGTTTTACGCCTTTTCGCTGATGCCGCTGGCCGAGGCGATCTCGATCATGCATACCGCGCCGCTGTTCATGACCGCCCTTTCGGTACTGATCCTGGGCGAGATAGTCGGCCCGCGCCGCTGGTCTGCAATCGGGGTCGGCTTCGTCGGCATGCTCATCGTGATGCGCCCGGGCGCCGAAATGTTCGCCAGCGGCAGTATCTACATGCTGCTCGCGGCGCTGCTGATCGGCTGCACGACGATCATCGTCCGTTACCTGGGGCGAATCGATGACCCGATCTGTATCACCTTTTACTTTACCCTGAGCGGCGTGGCCGTAAGTCTCGTCGGCATCCTGCTGCAGGGTTGGCGGCAGCCGTCGCTGACGGACCTCGCATTGCTGTGCCTGGTCGGCCTCTGCGGGGGCCTGGCACAATATCTGATGACGCTCTCCTATCGGCACCTCGCGATCGCGATCCTGGCGCCATTGAGATACCTGACCATCGTTTTCGGCGGCCTGTTCGGCTACCTCGTCTGGGACGAGCTGCCGGACGTCTACAGTCTCGCCGGAATCCTGGTCATCGTCGCCAGCGGCCTGTATACGCTGCATCGGGAAATGATCGTCGGCGCGAGGTCCGCTCGATGAGCACCCAGGGACACTGGCGCGCTTACGCGCTGCTGACCGCGACCACCTGGTGCTGGGGATTGAACGCGATCATCAGCCGGCTTGCAGTCGGCGAAATTACGCCGATGCAGTTGACCACCTTCCGCTGGCTCGGCGTGGTGTTGATCCTGCTGGTTTTCGCACGCCGTAATATCATCACCGACTGGCCGGTACTACGCCGGCATCTGCCTTTCCTGGCGCTGATGGGCAGCTGCGGCTTCACGCTGTTCAACGCCCTGTTCTACGTCGCCGGGCACCATACCAGCGCGATCAATATCGGCATCCTGCAGGGGGCGATTCCGATATTCGTGCTGCTCGGCAGCCTGCTGGTGCTGCGCCATCCGTTCGGCTGGATCCAGGCCTGCGGCGTCGCGGTAACGCTTTGCGGCGTAATCATCGTCGCCTCGCACGGGGATCCCGGGGAACTGGCGTCGTTGCAGGTCAATCGTGGCGACGGGTTCATGCTGATCGCCTGTTTCTTCTATTCCGCCTATTCGATCGGACTGACCCGCCGGCCCAATGTCAGCGCGCTCGGCCTGTTTGCGGTCATGGCCGCCATCGCGTGGCTGGTTTCCCTGCCGCTGGTCGGTTTCGAGACCTGGCAGCAGGGCTGGACCGCGCCGTCGCCGAAGGGCTGGCTGCTGGCGCTGATGGTCACGCTGCTGCCGTCGCTGATCGCGCAAATTTTCTTTATCCAGGGGGTGGCGCTGATCGGACCCGGACGGGCCGGGGTATTCGTCAACCTGGTGCCGGTATTCGCGTCGGTGATGGCGGTATTGTTTCTCGACGAGGCCTTCGAGCTCTATCACGCGCTGGCGCTGTCTATGGTACTCGGCGGCATCTGGCTGTCGGAGATGGGTAAACCCGGGCAGCAGGCCTAGGCCGGAAGTCAGTCGCCGCCGATTTCGATCGATACCATGCCGAGCGATTCCATGACTTCGAACACCAGGTCGTCGGCCTGCTGGCAGGCACTGCCGATCTGTTCCAGCGACAGCTGACCGAGGTCCCAGTTGTCGATATCGTCGAGGATATCGCGGGTTTCCTGCTCGTCCAGCGGGGGGACGTACTGGCTCAGGTGGCTGGCGAGGTAGATCAGGTGCGTGGCATAGCGGTTGCGGCCGTCGTGTACGGCCTCGTGATGCCTGCTGGCGCAATCGACGAACAGTTGCGGTAATCCCCAGTACTGCATCAGCGCCTCGCCGACCGCGGTATGGGTGACCCCCATCTGGATCAGTTCGGCGGTCAGTACGTCGGCGCGTTTGCGCATCATGTATTCCTCGGCCGCGAGCATGCGCTCGGGAAAGCGATTGATCAGCAGCAACCTGCCGATATCGTGCAGCAGGCCGGCGGTAAACATCGCCTCGGGCTCTTCGATCGCCTCGACCTGGTAAGCCAGCTGGCGCGCGATAATGGCGGTCTTGATACTGTGCTGCCAGAACGCAAGCATCGAAAAGGCCGGGTTGTCCTGGTCGATGAAAACACCGCGCAGCACCGAGCCGATCAGCAGGTGCCTGAGACGCTCGCGGCCGAGCAGCACGACCGCCTGGGAGACCGAGGTTACCTGGCTGGGCAGGCCGTAATAGGTACTGTTGACCATTTTCAGTACCCGGCTGGTAATCGCCGGGTCGTTCTGCACGGTCTCCGCGATTTGCTGCAGGCTACTGGATTCGTCCTCGAGCAGTTCGGACACCCGCAGGTAGATTTCCGGCATGCTGGGCAATTCCTGCCCCCTGCCGACGAGTTGCTCGAGCATTACCGGTGGGGCGATTTTCCATTCCGCGTTTTGCATCATGTGACTGAGCATAGCAGAGAAATTTTTCTGCATAGCGCCGGATATCTGACGGCGTCCGGCGCCACGAAACCGATATGTGACGTCCCATTGACGAACTGCCGAAAACTGTGAATTGCATCAAATCCGGGATAAAAAACTGCCGCCCGGAACCCCGCCCGGGCCCGGTTTCGGGGTCAGATACGCCGGTAAGGCGAGAGTTTCTTTTCGCTGACCCAGGGCGTGACGGTGGCGTCGAAATCCGCGAAATGCGCCGACGCCAGATGCGCTTCGAATGCCCCCTCGTCCTTGTATACCTCGTACAACAGGATGAAGTCGTCGCGCTCGGGATCGACACAGACATCGAACACCTCGCAATCCGCCTCCAGTTCGAGAGAATCCCTGGCCTGCTGCTGGACCCGTTCCCTGAACGCCGGGGCACAACCGGGATTGAGGGTAAACTCGACGATCACGACATACATGCTGCGCTCCCGATGATGAATCCGGACGATGATCGCCCAACGCGGCCGACACCGCAAGTCGCGGACTTTACAGCAATTCGACTACCGCGGCGGCGACCGCGCGCGTACCCATGTCGCCGCCGAATTCCGCGGGCCTGAGGCGGCCTTCCGAAAACCCCCGGTACACCGCGCCGTCGATCAGTTCCGCGGCTTCGGCGAGGCCGGCCTCGCCGCTCCGCCCGGCGAGGTAATCGAGCATCAGTGCGCCGCTCAGGATCGCGGCCAGCGGATTGGCCAGATCCTTGCCCATGATGTCGGGCGCGCTGCCGTGGGCGGGCTGGAACAGGCCGTTGGCATCGCCGATTTCGCCGCAGGCAGCCATCCCCATGCCGCCGACCAGCCCGCCGGCGAGATCCGAGAGAATATCGCCGAACATGTTTTCGGTGACCAGCACGTCGAAATCCCAGGGTCGCCTGACGAGATCCAGTGCCTGCGCATCGACGTAGTTGTAAGCGGTTTGTATATCCGGGTAATCGGCGGCGATCTCGTCGTAAATCTTGCGGAAAAAAGCCATCGAGGCGAACACATTGGCCTTGTCGACGCAGGTCAGCAGACCCGGACGGCCGCGCTGCTTGCGCTTACGCGCCAGTTCGAAGCCGAAACGATGCAGTTTCTCGGTGGTCGCCCGCGTGATGCGCAGCTGGTCGCGCACCTCGCTGTCGCCGATAACCTCGCTGCGGCCGTGCACCGCGGCCGAATAAAACAGCCCCTCGGTCGACTCGCGCAGAATCACCAGGTCTATATCGGCCGCGCGCGGGTCGGCGAGACGCCGCGGGGCGTTCGGGAAAGCCCTGACCGGGCGCACGCCGGCATACAACTGGTAGCGATCGCGCAACCGCAGATGAGGCGAAATCTCGGTGCCGTCGGCATGGCGGACGTCCGGCAAACCGATGGCGCCGAGAAATATCGCCTCGGCTTCGCCGGCGGCCGCCTCACCGCCGGGCTCGATATCACGCCCGGTTTCGCGGTAATAGCCGGCCCCGGCGCGTATCTCGCGGTAGCGCAGTCGCAATCCGCCGGTCCTGGCGAGCGCCGCATCGACCACCGCCAGCGCCGCGTCGGTGACGTCGGCGCCGATGCCATCGCCCTTGATGACCGCGATTTCCAGTTTCTTCTCTGCCATGGACTCGAGCTCGTACCGCCTTGAATCCCGGGTATTATCGCACAGGCCGGGGCCGTCACGGCGGCGGTACAGGCGATTTAAACGCACCCGATTTACCCGGGCGGCAGCCGCGGTATTACAGTTCGTCCAGGTGTTGCAGGCACCATCGGGCGCGGGCGAGCGTGGCCTCGCGCCGATCCTCGGCCTGCCGGTCCCAGTTGCGGTAAATCATGCCGATGCGCGGGTTGGCTTCGAAGCGGCCTCGATGGCGGTCCATGAAGTCCCAGTACAGGCTGTTGAAAGGACAGGCGTCGGGCGACGATTTCTGCCGGTGATCGTAATCGCAGTGGCGGCAGTAATCGCTCATCTTGTTGATGTAATTGGCGCCCGCGCTATAGGGCTTGGTGGCGACGTAGCCGCCGTCGGCGAACTGGCTCATACCGCGCGTATTCGGCATTTCGACCCATTCTATCGCGTCGACATAGACGCCGAGGTACCAGGCATCCACCTGCTCCGGTGCGATTCCCGCCAGCAGGCAAAAATTGCCGGTAATCATCAGCCGCTGGATATGATGCGCATAGGCGTGATCGAGCGACTGCCCGAGCGCGTGGCGCATGCAATTCATGCGCGTCCTGCCGTCCCAGAAATAGCCCGGCAGATCTCGCCCGGCCCCCAGCCGGTTGGCGGAGGCGTAGTCCGGCATGTTGGCCCAGTAGACCGCGCGCACGTATTCACGCCAGCCGGCGATCTGGCGGACGAAGCCCTCGGCCTGGGCGATCGAAATGCCGGCCCCGCCGTCCCGGTAAGCCCGGATTGCCGCGTCGATGACCTCCATCGGCGACAACAGCTTGCTATTGAGCGCGAACGACAGCCTCGAGTGATACAGGCTCCAGCCGTGGGCATGCTGACCGGTCATCGCATCCTGGAAGCGGCCGAAGCACGGCAGGCAGACGGTACAGAAATGCGCCAGCAGATCGAGCGCCTGGGCGCGCGTAACCGGCCAGCCCAGGGATTCGACGGGCTGTCCGAAATGGTCGACGCCGTGGCGCTCGAGGCGTTCCAGAATCGGCGCGACGTCGTTTTCGAACAACAGCGGCGCGGGTATCTGCTCGAGGTCTTGCCGGCCCAGCCGGTGGCGGTTTTCGGCATCGTAATTCCACTTGCCGCCGAGCGGCCGGTCGCCGTCCATCAGCCAGCCGAAACGCCGCCGCATCTTGCGGTAGAAAGTTTCCATGCGGTTGTGGCGCGCGGGTTCGATGTAATCGTCCAGTTCATCGCGGCGCAGCAGGAAGTGCTCACTGCCGCATTCGCGAATCTCTATGGAATCGGCCAGGTCGAGACCTCGTAATTGCTGCCGCAGGCGATATTCGTCGGGCGCCTGGTACTCGAATCGAGACACCGCATGAGCATCACATAAAGCTTTAATTAGATCCTGTAAGTTACTGTATTTACTTGTTTCATCCAGGTCCATGTATATAACAGGGTAGCCGTCCGCAACCAGCTCTCCGGCAAATTTCTGCATCGCGGCGAAGAATGCGCAAATCTTTTGTACATGGTGCCTGACGTAATCGGTTTCCTGACGTATTTCGGCGATCAGGTAAACCACGCCCGGATCGCGGTCGAGATACCAACTATGACGCCT
>JASFKL010000084.1:0-13386 GCA_050118655.1 Gammaproteobacteria bacterium
ATCTGGAGGAGCACGAGCAGCGCGGCCACGGTCGCCGCCGGGGCCGCCCAGCGCAGGTACGCCTGGCGGCGCAGGCGCGAAACCAGAAAGCCGGCACCGATGGCAAGGTTCAGCGCGGCCATAAGCAAAATACCCCGCTGGATCCCGAGCCAGCTCAATAGCAGGAAACCGGGCAGCAGCGCGCCGAACACGTTACCCCAGGTGTTGACCGCGTAGACCAGGCCGACGCGCTCGCCGGCAAGGCCCAGATCGTCGATGCCGATGCGGCCGATCAACGGGAAGGTCATTCCGATTAGCGTGGCCGGCAACAGCATGACCAGCAATGCGACGGCGAAGCGTGCCGCGATCAGTTGTCCGGCATCGCCACCGGTCTTGCCGAGCATCGCCTGCAGTGCCTGCGGCTCGACGATGGCGAACAGGAGCGGCAGCGCGGCGGCCGAGGATGCCGCGATCGCGAGCTGGATCCAGCCGAATAACGCGACGCGGTCGCCTACGCGGTCGATGAAAATCCGGGAGAGAAAAGCGCCGAGCGCGATGCCGGCGATGAACGCGGTCAGCATGGTGCTGAGCGCGTAGCTCGAATTGCCGAGCAGAAAAACCAGCGATCGCGTCCAGTATATCTCGTAGGCGAACGAGGCCACGCCTGACAGGAACAGCGCCAGCAGCAGCAGAGGCCAGGCGGTGACGGGCGCGGCAGGCGCGCGCGGCCGATCGCCATCCGCGCTGCCGCGCCCGGGTTCCACCGGGCGCTCGAACGCGGGCTGCCAGCGCCGCGAGCCGAGATACGCGGCGGCCCCGACCAGCAGGTTTCCGGTGGCGGCGAGATAAGCCGTCGCGTGGATGCCGAAGGCGCCTATCAGGAAGAATCCGCAGGCGAGGACCCCGGCCACGGCGCCGGTCGTGTTGACCGCGTACAGGGTACCCAGGCCCGCGCCCGCCGCGTCGAGGCGCCGCAACATGAATCTCGCCAGCACCGGCAGGGTCGCGCCCATCAGGAAGGTCGGCACCATGACCAGGCCGAACGCGAGCGCGAAGCGCGAGGCGGCAAGCAGGGCTTCGGATTGACCCGAGAGTTCGTACAGCGCCAGGTAAGCGGGCGTAATCTGCCGCAGCAGCAGATGAACGATCAACGCGGCGACACCGATGCCGATTTCGAGCAGCGCATAAAACCCTAACGGGTCGGGCCGCCGGTCGGCGATCTTGCCGAGCAGCCAGCTTCCGAGCGCCAGTCCCGACATGAACGCGGCCAGCACGACACCGACCGCGGCCGCGGTGGTACCGAAAACCTGCGTCAGCATGCGGACCCAGACGACCTGGTAGATCAGCCCGAAGGCCCCGGAAAAGAAGAACAGGCAGTAGACCAGATAACGCATACCCGGCCAATGGTAACCGATCGACCGGCTGCTCGACAGAAATCCGCTCGCAGCCGGCGCGAGCGGGACCGCGGCGATCGAAATAATCGGCAATCCCACGGCAACTCCCGCGATGCACTGGCGGCGCTCGTTACGGGATACGCTCTCCTCCAGCCTGCTGTCGATCGTATAGCGCCAAGCGGCGAGCGAAAACTGCCGCAACGGCCGGGACTGTCTTTTGCGAATCGACTAAACCGGCTTTATCGGCCGCGATGGAATCAACTGCGCCCGCAGCCCGCAGTATTCCGGCGGCCCGGCAGCGCCCGCAGCGCCTTTATGACAACTCGCCTCTCGCCGGGTAATCTTTCTCGAGCGCGAACTTGAGCCCGCCGAGGATTTCGCGAAAATGCGGGCGGGCGAACGGCATGGTGCTGATCTGCGACCAGTAGAGCGTGTTGTCGGGACGCACGATGAACATGCCGGGCTCGTTGAATTCGGCCGGCTCGTCGATGCCGATCGAGGTCTTGCCGCGGCTGGCCGAGCGGTGCAGACCCCAGTCGCGTACCTGCTGGAGGCTGACGCCATAACCGATTTCGAGTTTTTCGAGACCCCAGTCGGCCTTCGCCTGCTCGGCGCGTTCGCGCGTGTCGGTGCTCAGCACCAGGCTGTTGACCCCGATTTCGGCGAAATCGTCCGCCAGCTTGTCGAGTTCGGGCACGTATTTGCCGCAAATCGGGCAATGCAGACCGCGGTAAAACACGATCAAGGTGAAGTTTTCGGGATTTTGATCGGCCAGCGACCAGGGTCCGTTCAGGGTTTCGACGGCGAGGGCCGGCACCGGCTGGCGGGGTTTGAGTACATTCACGATGAGCTCCTGATTCGGTATTCGAGGCCGCAACCATAACCAATTTCGCGATTGCATGCCTGCCTGTTTCCAGATCCGGCCGCCTGACGCAGTTGATACCCGTCAATACGCGCCCCTGGTGCCGGTGCTAGCGTTTCGACAGTATAAACACCGGAAAGTGCCATGGTCGAAAATACGTCTGCGCGTCTGATCGAGCTCGATACCAGCGATTCGATCTGGGAACGGTTTTTCACGGTCTTCCCGCTGGTCGTAATCGGTACCCGCGAGGCAGACGGCAGCGACGATCTCGCTCCCAAGCACCTGGCAATCCCGATGAGCTGGCGGAATCATTTCGGATTCGTCTGCACGCCGCGCCACAATACCTACACCAATATTCTGCGCGAACGGGAATTCACCGTCACCTACGTACGCCCGTCGCAAACGGTGCTGGCAAGCCTGGCCGCGACGCCGCGTAGCGACGACGGCAGCAAGCCGATAACGAGGGCGTTGCCGACCTTTGCCGCCGAGTCCGTAAATGCCGCATTCGTCGAAGACGGTTACCTGTTCCTCGAGTGCGAACTGGAGCGGATGGTCGACGGCCTCGACGAAAACTCGTTGATCATCGGCCGCATCCTGTCTGCGCGCGTCGCGGAGGATGCGCTGCGTGGCTCGGACCGGGACGACGAGGATCTGATCTACGCGTCGCCATTGCTGGCCTACCTCTACCCGGGGAGGTTTGCCGAAATTTCCGGCTCCGCCGGGCTACCGTTTCCGGCCGGATTCAAAAGGTAGCCGGGGTGAGCGCCGGGCACGCGGTGCTTGACTACCTGCGCGGCCAGCAGGAGTCCATGACCGGTCTGCTCAGGGACCTGGTACTGATGGAAACCCCGTCGACCGAGCCCGCCAGCCAGGCGCCGATCCGCGAGCGCCTGAAGGCGGAATTCGAAGCCGTCGACTACCGTGTCAGGCTGATACCGGGCCGCGATTCCGGCGGCCACCTGTTCGCGGCGTCGCGACGCCGCCAACCCGGGCAGCCGGCACAGTTGATGCTCGGGCACTGCGATACGGTATGGCCGCTCGGCAGCTTGCAGACAATGCCGCTGACGCTGGAAGAAAACCGGCTTCGCGGGCCCGGGATTTACGACATGAAGGCCGGTCTCGTGGAAATGGTTTTCGCGCTCAGGGCCATCGCATCGCTGGGCCTCGAGCCGCAGGTAGCGCCGATTTGCTTCATCAATTCCGACGAAGAAATCGGCAGCCGGGAATCGACGCGCTACGTGCGCGCACTGGCGCAGCGCGTCGATCGCTGCATGGTGCTCGAACCGTCGCTCGGGCTCAGCGGCAAGATCAAGACGGCGCGCAAGGGGGTCGGCCGTTTTACCGTAGTCGTACAGGGCAAGGCCGCGCATGCGGGACTCGACCCGGGAGCCGGGGCCAGCGCGATTCTCGAATTGTCGCACGTAATCCAGAAGCTGTTCCGACTCAACGATCCGGAGCATGGCACCTCGGTCAACGTGGGCGTCATCGACGGCGGCATCCGCCCCAACATGGTGGCACCCGAAAGCCGCGCGATCATCGATGTCCGGGTGCAGACCAGAGCCGACGCCGAGCGTATCGAGAAGACTATTCACGGTCTCGAGGCCGAAACCCCGGGAGTTTCGTTGCTGATCGAGGGCAGGATCGGCCGCCCGCCGATGGAGCGCACCGCCGACAACCGGCGTTTCTGGAGAGTGGCTCAAAAACTGGCCTCCGAACTCGACCTGGAACTCGAGCAGGGCATAGCCGGCGGCGGCTCGGATGGCAATACGACGAGCCTCTACACCGCTACACTGGACGGGATGGGCGCGGTCGGCGACGGCGCCCACGCGAGCCACGAATACGTATACCTCGACCTGCTGCCGGTGCGCTGCGCGTTGCTGACGCTGCTACTGCTCGCGCCGCCGCTCGATTCCTGAAGACTGGAGAAAGTCATGACGAGACCGTTTCTCTCTTCCGTAACCCGAATTTCCGGACTGGTGGCGGAGGATCTCGCATTCGAAACGCTATCCCGGGAACACTGGAGGACCGGTGACTTCATCGTCGGCAAGGTCCTCGACACGCGTGGCAGGCTGGATACAATCGAGTTGGCGAGTGGACGCATGATCCAGGTCATGGAAGACGACCTCGTGGTCGGCGCGCTAGGCAGACGGGCGGCGACGCTGGAAGCCGTGGGCGATTGGCAGTCGATCGACGATTCGCAGGAATTCGATGCGCTGACCTCCGCCGGTCTGTTCGGCAAAACCACGTCGTTGTCGCCGTTCCTGTCGTCGCCGATGCGCCTGCAATACCAGGGGCATGTCGTTCGCGGCGGCGAAAAGCTGACCATGCGGGGTTGCCTGGCCGAGCGCGAGCAAGTAAAGCTCGAGGCACCCATCGTGCTCATCGTCGGCACTTCGATGTCGGCCGGCAAGACCACGTCCGGCCGCGTTATCGTGCACCTGTTGGCGCAGATGGGCCTCAAGGTAGTCGGCACCAAGCTCACCGGCGCCGCGCGCTATCGCGACATGCTGAGCTTCGCCGATGCCGGCGCCAGCGCGGTTTTCGATTTCGTCGACGCCGGTCTGCCGTCGTCGGCGGTCGAGGAGGCCGATTATCGCAAGGCACTGCCTTACCTGCTGTCGCTGATAGCCGCCGAACGGCCGGATGTCGTGGTCGCCGAGGCCGGCGCCTCTCCGCTGGAGCCCTACAACGGTGCCACGGCCCAGGAGATGATCCGCGATAACGTCAGATTCAAGTTGTTGTGCGCCCAGGACCCCTACGCGGTGGTCGGCGTACAGCAAGCGTTCCAGCGGTCACCTGACCTCGTGGCCGGCGGCGCCGCCAATACCGATGCCGCGATCGAGCTGGTCAGGAAGCTGGCCGATCTGCCTGCCCTGAATCTGATGAACCCTTCGAGTCACCCGAAACTCGCCGAAATGCTGCGCCAGGCACTGGATATCCAGTCGACATGACAGCCCCTGCGGCCGTTTCGCGAGATACGATTAGCGCAATTAGCGATAGGTTGACGCGCCGAGATTGAATAAACTATCGCCGATGTCGCATCCGAAGGACAATCCTTGAATTCAAGAGCCCACATCGCCGTCATCGGTGCCGGCATCGTCGGCTGCAGCTGTGCCCTGTGGCTGCAAAAACGCGGTTTCCGGGTCACCCTGATCGATCCCGACGAGCCCGGCTCCGGCACTTCCTCCGGCAACGCCGGCACCATTGCCGAGTACGGCTGCATACCGGTCAACAGCCCGCAGTTATTCACCCGGCTGCCGAAACTGCTGTTTTCGCGGGACAGCCCCCTGACCCTGAACCCGGGCTACGCGCTGATGCATCCCGTCTGGATGATAGGTTTCCTGGTCAATTGCCGCGCGCAGCGGGTCGAGCACATCGTCCGTCAACTCGCCATGCTGCTGGCAAAGACCCGGGAAGGTCTCGACCCGCTACTCGACATGGCCGATGCCCGCGACCTGCTCCAACGCCGCGGCTTCATGCACGTCTACCGCGACCAGCGCGAATTCGACAACGCCTGGCCGTCCAACCGCGCGCGGCGCCAGCACGGGGTCGAATTCCGCGAACTGGACCGGGGCGAGATACGCGACCTCGAATCCAACCTGAAGCCGATCTTCGAGCGCGGCCTGCTGTTCGAAAACATCGACCAGGTGCTCGATCCGCAGGCGCTTTGCCGGCGCTACGCGGAGAGCTTGCAACGTAACCAGGGCCGCCTGTTGCGCCAGCGAGCGGTCGAAGTCAGGAACGGTCCCGGCGGGGTAAAGATCCACCTCGACAACGGCGAAACTATCGACGCGGCACGCGCGGTGATCGCGGCCGGCGCCTTTTCGAACCAGATCCGCGGCATCCCGTCGCAATCGCTGAAACTCGACACCGAGCGCGGCCACCACATCCAGTTCAGCGGCAAGCAGCACCTGTTGAGCCGACCGGTCAGCTGGCAACAGGCCGGGTTTTACGCGACGCCGATGAATTCCGGCATGCGTTTCGCCGGCACGGTCGAAATCGCCGGCTATCGCAAACCGAAAAACCCGGTAATCATCGACTACCTGACGCGCAAGGCGCGGGAAATGCTGGAGCTGCCGGAAAAACCCGACCAGGAATGGCTCGGTTATCGTCCCACCTGTCCGGACTCGCTGCCGATGATCGGCTACAGCACCGTATCGGAAGACATTATTTATGCCTTCGGCCACCAGCATCTCGGGCTGACGCTCGCCGGCATCACCGGCAAGCTGGTCGCCGAGCTGGCAAGCGGCGAGGAACCGAGCCACGAGATCCGCGCGTTCAGCCCCGCAAGGTTCGTTTGAGCGCATGACAAAAACAGAATGAAAAGATGAAATAATGTCGCTTTTCGATTCTCGGGGGCGGATATATATTTTGCCAATTCCCGGCCAGGGAGCAGGAGCAAGCGATGAGATTTGAGAACAAGGCAGTCATAATCACCGGCGGCGTCGGCGGTATCGGCCAGACTCTCGTGGAACTTTTCGCCGGCGAGGGCGGGAGGGTTCTGTTTGCGGATATCAGCGAGGAAGATTGCAGCGATTTCGCCTCGGCGCTCGAAGTCAAGGGTCTGCAAACGCGCTACCTCGCCGGCGACTTGCGTCAGAAAGCCTGTTGCGAGGCCGTGGTCGACGAGGCGGTCGGCGCTTTCGGCGGCATCGACATCCTGATCAACAATGCCGGCGTCATCCCACGCGGCAATATTCTCGAAACCACCGACGACATGTGGTTCACGGCGCTGGACGTTAATCTGACCGCCGTGTTCTACCTTTGCCGCGCCGCGATACCGCACATGAAAAAGGCCGGCGGCGGCGCGATCGTCAATACCTCGTCGACCTGGGGAATTTATCCCGGACCCGGCCACGTCGCCTATTGCACCAGCAAGGCCGCGGTTGCCGCGCTGACCCGTAACCTGGGCCGCGACCATGCGCCCGACGGCATCCGCGTCAACGCGGTCTGTCCCCACGAGGTCAACACGCCGATGCTGCGCAGCGGCTTCGAGCGCCGCGGCATCGACCCGCTAAAGGGGATCGAGGAACTCGGCAAGACCGTGCCGCTCGGGCATGTCGCCGAACCCCGGGAAATCGCCGACGTGATCGCCTTCCTCGCGTCGCAGGATGCGCGCTACATCTGCGGCGAAACCGTGGAAGTCAGCGGCGCCAAGCCGGTGAGCGGCTGATGGGCGCGCTCGAGGGCAAGAAAGCCGTGATTACCGGCGGCGGCCAGGGCATCGGGCTCGGCATCAGTCGCGCGTTCGTGGATGCCGGCGCCGATGTGCTGGTGGCGCAGCGTAAACCGCTGCCCGCAGAACTCGCCGGCTGCGGCTGGCTCGAGGCCGATCTCGCCGAGCCGCAAAGCTATGCGGCAGTCGCCGCCGCCGCCGGAGAACGCTGGCAGCACGTGGATATCCTGGTCAACAATGCCGGCATCATGTTCGAAAAGCCGCTCGACGAAATGCAGCTCGAAGACTGGAACCGCATGCTCGCGGTCAACCTGACCGCGCCGGTATTCCTCGCGCGCGAGCTCCTGCCCCTGCTGCGGCCAGGCGGCAACATTATCAATACCGGTTCGATCGAGGGCCTCGCGGCCAATCCCGGCCATATCGCTTACTGCGCCACCAAGGGAGGCGTGCATGCGCTGACCCGCGCCATGGCGGTCGATCTTGGCAGCGACAGTATCCGCGTCAACGCGATCGCGCCGGGATGGATCCGCAGCGAGCTCAGCGACAATTACATCGACGCGCAAGCCGATTCCGAGGCGGCCCGGGAGGGCCTGTACCGCATGCACCCGGCCGGCCGGGTCGGCGAACCCGGCGACGTCGGCCAGCTCGCCGTCTTCCTTGCCGGCGATAATTCGGCCTTCGTCACCGGGCAGGTGATCGTGATCGACGGCGGGCGCACCAGTAAACTGCCCCTGCCATTCTAATTCGCGATAAAATCTGTAACGATAGCGCCCATGACAGAAGCAGCGATCGACAAACTGGTTGAAGGTTACCGCCGCTACCGCGACGGCGACTACGAGCAAAGCCGCCCGCTGATCGAGGACCTGGTCGAGCGCGGCCAGCGCCCCGAGATCGCGGTGGTCGCCTGTTCCGATTCGCGCGTCGATCCGGCGATCCTTTTTCAGTCCGAACCGGGCGACCTGTTCATGGTGCGCAACGTCGCCAACCTGGTCCCGCCGCTGGAAGAAGGCGGCACCTTCCACGGCACCAGCGCGGCGCTCGAATTCGCCGTGCTCGGGCTCAACGTCAAGCACATCGTGGTGCTCGGCCACGCACACTGCGGAGGCATCAAGCTGATGATGGAGCCCGACCCCTACGACGGCACCTTCAAATTCGTGACCCCCTGGGTATCGATGCTGACCGCGGCCCATCGCCGTGTGCTGGCGACCATGTCGCAAGCCAGCGAAGAGGAGCGTATTTGCGCCTGCGAGCAGAACGCGGTCCTGGTGTCGCTGGAAAACCTGACCACATTTCCGTGGGTGCGCGATCGCGTGGAATCGGGTGACCTGCAGCTGCACGGACTCTACGTCGATATCGCCGGACTCTCCCTGTCGGCCTACGACTGGGAAGCGGGCAAGTTCCTGCCCATCGACTAGGCTGCTTTCGCAATCGATCGACATGCCTGACCGGGTATTTTGACAGCGGATACTATAGAATCTGGACGCAAGCCAGCAAACGACCGACGACGGGGTGAAAGTCATGAGCAAAGTATTTCCGCGTAACTGCAAAACTACCCCGCCGCTCGCGGTCGAGGGCGACGGCGTTTACATCCAGGACCGCGACGGCAAACGCTATCTCGACGGATCGGGAGGCGCGGCGGTGTCCTGTCTCGGCCACGGCGATCGCGAAATCATCGACGCGATCGAGGCGCAGCTCGGCCGGCTCGAGTTCGCGCATACCGGCTTTTTCACCAGCGAACCCGCCGAGGCGCTCGCCGAATTATTGATCGAGCAGGCGCCCGGCAAGCTCGACCGGGTTTATTTCGTTTCCGGCGGCTCCGAGGCGGTCGAGGCCGCGATCAAGCTGGCGCGCCAGTATTTTCTCGAAATCGGCCAGCCCTCCCGCCACCGGGTAATCGCGCGGCGGCAATCCTATCACGGCAATACGCTCGGCGCGCTCGCCGCCGGCGGCAACCTGTGGCGGCGCGAACCATTCGCTCCGCTGATGATCGAGACCACGCATGTCTCCCCCTGCTACGCCTACCGCGGCCAGCAGGCCGGCGAGAGCGAGGCCGATTACGGGGCCCGCGTCGCCAACGAGCTCGAAGCCGAAATCCAGCGTCTCGGAGAAGACCAGGTGATGGCCTTCATCGCCGAACCCGTGGTCGGCGCGACACTCGGCGCGGTGCCCCCCGCGGACGGCTACTTCAAGCGTGTGCGCGAAATCTGCGACCGCCACGGGGTACTGCTGATTCTCGACGAGGTCATGTGCGGCATGGGCCGCACCGGCAGCCTCTACGCCTGCGAGCAGGACGGGGTTGCACCAGACATCATGACCATAGCCAAGGGGCTCGGCGCGGGCTACCAGCCGGTCG
This sequence comes from Gammaproteobacteria bacterium, assembly GCA_050118655.1. Lineage (GTDB taxonomy): Bacteria > Pseudomonadota > Gammaproteobacteria. The sequence goes on from JASFKL010000084.1 coordinate 9,765, forward strand.
GCGCGATGCTGTGCAGCGACGCCATCTACCAGGCAATCGAACGGGGTACGGGCTTTTTTCAGCACGGCCACACCTACATCGGGCACCCGGTTGCCTGCGCCGCGGGCCTCGCCGTGGTGAACAAGATCCTGCGGCCCGGAATACTCGACCAGGTGATTCCGCGCGGCGAACGCCTCCGTGACGCGCTGCTGTCGCGTTTCGGTGAGCATCCGAATATCGGCGACATCCGCGGCCGCGGCCTGTTCCGCGGCATGGAGTTCGTGCGCGACCGCGACAGCAAGGAACCCTTCGATCCGAAACTCGGCTTCAACAAGAAGTTCAAGCAAAACGCCCTCGAAGCCGGGCTGATCTGTTACCCGATGGGCGGCACCATCGACGGCCAGCACGGCGATCACCTGCTGCTGGCGCCGCCGTTCATTATCGACGACGGCCACATCGAGGAAATCGTCGACAAGCTCGACACCGCGCTCGATGCGACGCTGAAAAGCCTGTGATGCGAGACGTCGTCATCATGGTGGCGCCCAACGGCGCGCGCAAGACGAAAACCGACCACGAGCGCCTGCCGGTGTCGATCGCCGACACCGTCGCCGAGGCCGAGCGTTGTTTCGCGGCCGGCGCCAGCGCCCTGCACGGTCACGTGCGCGGACAGGCCGACGAGCATGTGCTCGACGCCGGCCTGTACCGCGAGCTGATCGACGAGATGTCGCGGCGGGTGCCGGAGATGCTGCTGCAGATAACCACCGAGGCGGTCGGACGTTATACGCCGCAACAGCAGGTCGACTGCATCCGCGCGGTGAAACCCGAGATGGCGAGCGTAATCCTGAAGGAAATCAGTTCGAATTTCGAACAAGCCGATTTCGCGCGCGAATTCTTTGCCTGGTGCGACGAGCATCGGATCCACATCCAGCACATCCTGTTCTCGGCCGAGGAGCTGGACCGCTTTCTCGACTACCGCGATCGCGGCGTGATCCCGGCCGCCCATCGCTGCGTGTTATTCGTGCTCGGCCGCTACAGCGCGAATTTCCAGTCCGATCCGGCGGATCTCGAACCGTTTCTGCAGCGCGATCTGCGGGGCCTCGACTGGTTTACCTGTGCTTTCGGACGGCGCGAACAGGAATGCATACTCACGGCGATCGAGGCCGGCGGTCACGCGCGCGTCGGTTTCGAAAACAACCTCTACCTGCCGGACGGCGAACTCGCGGAGGACACCGCCGAACTGGTGAGCAGCCTGGTCAGCGCGCTGCGGAACAGGAATCGGGCAGCGGCGAGCGCGGCGAGCGCGCGTCAACTACTCGGGCTGCGCAGCGCGTAAGCCAGCAATCCGGTCGCCAGCAGGCAAAATCCCGCCAGTAACAGCGATATCGCCGCGAACGGCACGCCCCACTCGAGCAGGGTACCGACCAGCGCCGGGCCGAGCGCCGAGGCGAAAACCATGATCGCATTGGTCAGCGACTTGATCGCGCCCAGGTGCCGGGCGCCGTAAAGCTCCGCCCAGAGCGCCGAGAGGCCGGTAAAGTAAAGCCCGGTGCTGATTCCCATCAACAGCATGTAAGGCCATACCACGTAAGGGTGGTCGGTCAGGTTCAGTACCACCAGCGAGGTGGCCAGCGGCAGCAGGAACAGCGGCACCACGCGGCGCGCGCTGTAGCGGTCGATGAGCGAGCCCGAGTAAACCGTCGTGGCTACCGAAACCGCCGAGTAGAGCCAGTAATTGCCGGTCACCCACAGGCTGCTCCACTGCTTGGCGGCGGCGATCTCGGCAGGGAAAAAGAATAGCGCGGTACCGATCATCGACGGCGAAATCATTGCCGGCAGCAAGAAATAAAACCGCCGCTCGGCGAGCATGCGCCGGCGAGTATAGTCTCCCGCATCCGAGCCCTCGGCAACACGCCGGTCGAGTGCCGCGGCGAGTTCGGCATGCCTCTGGCCATGCCCCTTGAGCAGCCACAGGGCCGGGCCTATCGACGCCAACACCGCGATCGCGACACCGTAGAAGGTGTGGCGCCAGCCGAATGATTGGGATGCGTAAAGGCCGACCACGGGCAAGATCGCCTCGCCGCAGGAAAAACCGATCGCGGCCAGCGCGATCGCCTTGCCGCGGTCGGCATCGTGGTAGCGCGCCATCGAGGTAATCCCGGTATGGCTGGTGAGGCCCTGGCCGAACTGGCGCAGCAAAAAGATCGCCGCGATCAGCAGAAACGGCGACGATACCGAGCCCATGGCCAGGCAGGCGATACTGAGGCCCGACAGCGTGACCACGGTAAACAGCCGCAGGTCGTAACGGTCGATCAGCGAACCGCTCCAGTTGATCACCAGCGCCGAGGCCAGGGTACCGACCATGTAGGTGCGCCCCCAGCTGCCCGCGTCGAGGCCGAAATCGGCCTGGATACCGGACCCGAAAACGCCGACAAAATAAGTCTGCCCCGCGCTAGACAGGAAAGCGAGAAAAAATCCGAATCCGAGAAACCGCGGGTTCGCGCGCGCGAACCTCCAATAATCGACAAGCATCGTTAAGCTGACCGGGGACGACCGAGAGGCGCCACTTTACAGCGATTCCGGCGCCAACGGAATCGTGTCGTTGCGCCCGTGGCCGACAGGTGGAGAGCCGGGGACGATGGGAGTAATATTGCTCGTAACGCCAACGCTCACGGGGGTTCCGGTCGCATGGAGACGCAGCTGCCTCGCCGGCTGGCCGCGATCATGTACGCAGACGTGGCAGGTTATTCGCGCCTGGTCGAGGAAAACGAAGACCTCGTCCACCGGCGGCTCAGCGAATACCTCGACCTGATCGCGGCGCGGGTGCAGGCGCATCTCGGCGAGGTCAAGCACTACGCCGGGGACGCGGTGCTGGCGATGTTCGCCTCGGTCAGCGGCGCGGTCGAATGCGCGCTGGATGTGCAGCGACTGCTGGCCGAGCGCAACGCGGACCTGCCCGAAAATCTGAAGATGCAATTTCGCATCGGCATCAATCTCGGCGACGTGATCGAGGATCGGGGAGATATCTACGGCGACGGGGTCAACCTCGCCGCCCGGCTCGAAGGTCACGCCGAGCCGGGCGGAATCTGCATCTCGGCGGCGATTCACCAGCAGCTTCGGACCCGGCCCGATCTCGCCTTCGAAGATCTCGGCGAACTCAGGCTGAAAAACATCGCCCGGCAAACACGAGCCTACCGGCTGCGGCCGCAAACCCCGCCGGATACCGCCGGGACCTACGAGGCACTGACCGGCGAGCGCCTCGACCTGCCGGCAAAAGCGTCGATCGCGGTGTTGCCGTTCCTGAACCTGAGCGACGATCCCGGCCAGAATCACTTCGCCGACGGCATGAGCGAGGATATCATCACGGTACTGTCGCGGGTGCCCGACCTGGTCGTCATCGCGCGCAACTCGACCTTCGTTTACAGGGACCGTGCGGTCGACGTGCGCGAGGTCGGACGAGCGCTGGAAGTCGCCTACGTACTCGAGGGCAGTGTTCGGCGCCAGGGCGCGCGACTGCGTGTCAGCGCGCAACTGGCGAGAGCCCGAAACGGCGAACAGGTCTGGGCCGAACGCTACGATCGCAATGTCGACGATCTGTTTGCGATCCAGGACCAGATCACGCGCGAGATCGTGACCGCGCTGCAAA
>JASFKL010000085.1:0-13318 GCA_050118655.1 Gammaproteobacteria bacterium
CCGTCCAGATTGTAAGACCAGGAATGGTACTTGCAGCGCAGGGCGCCCTGGACTTCCATCTCGTCGTGCACCAGCAGCATGCCGCGATGACTGCAGACATTGTGGAAGACTTTGATCTCGTCCTGCTTGTTGCGCAGTATGACCAGCGGCAAGCCCATGAAATCGACCGGTTTGACGTAGCCTTTTTTCGGCAGATCGCTGGCAAACCAGAGGCCGGCCCATCCCTTGCCGAGTACCTGGTCGCGTTCGTAGGCGAAGAAACTGTCGCTGGTATAGGCCTGGTTGGGTAATCCGGTTGCTTCGCCGATCGGTTGCAGAATCGCTTGCAGCGCGTCAGCGGGTAATTGCTGCTGATTCATGGGTATTGCCCTCAATTCAAGTCGCGGATAGGGTGAAAGCTGTTTAGCCGTTTACATTGCGCCTTAAAAAGCGATTTGACAATATTAAAAAACTTCAAAAAGACTTTACTTGATGTAAACTCTTGAAATCATGGCTCGCCGTTATTACCAGCTCCCCAGCCTGACCGGATTGAATACCTTCGATGCTTGTGCGCGGCACGGCAGCTTTACCGCCGCGGCGAGCGAACTCGGCGTGACCCTCGGCGCGGTGAGCCGTCAGATCAAGGCGCTCGAACAGGAACTCGAATGCGTGCTCTTCCAGCGCCACCATCGCGGCGTCGAACTGACCCCGGCGGGTATCGACCTGTTCCAGGTGCTGAGCACGAGCTTTCAGCAGATCGGCAAACTGTGCCGCGAACTCAAGAGCCGGGCGCGCAGCACCGATGTCGTCATCGGCACCACCACGTCTTTCGCATCGCTGTGGCTGATGCCGCGGCTCGGCGCCTTCTGGCAGCGCCACCGCGAAATCAATCTCAGCCATGCGATTTCCGATAATCCCAACGATGCCGGTTTCGTGAATGCCGATATTCGCGTTCGCTACGGCGACGGCCACTGGCGGGGCGAAAAGGTTACCCATTTGTTCGACGACCGTATCTACCCGGTATGCGGCCGCGCGCTTGCCGCCGAGCTCGACCTCGCGCACCCCGCCGACCTGCTGCGTTTTCCGCTGCTGCAACTCGACAGCGTCGATCCGGCCTGGACCGGTTGGCACGCCTGGCTGGCGGAATGGGATTGCGATCTCTCGCAGGCCAATTTCAGGCGCTTCAACAATTATGTCGTCGCCCTGCACGCGGCCGAGGAAAATCAGGGCATCGTGCTCGGCTGGCATTCGCAGGTCGAGGGATTGATCGCGCGCGGCGATCTCGTGCGCCTCGGGGAATTCGAAATCGCCGCCCCGGGATCCTTTTACCTGACCTGGGATGCGCAGCGGACGCTGTCGAAATCGGCCTCCTGCCTGCGCGACTGGCTGCTCGAATTCGGTCAACACCAGGCATCCACCTAAATTCGGGTCAGAGTAAAATTTCGGGCGTGGCAGGATCCGATGCTACCGCCATGCAGGCGAAGGAGGGACTTTAACCCTGAGTAAACTATTGCGGAGAAATTTTACTCTGACCCGAATTTATCGGTGGTAGCGGGGGCGATGGTTGTCGTCGAGCAATCCCTCGGCGAGCAGCCAGGCGAGCGCGTCGTCGGCGTCCCCTTCGAACCAGGCGCGGCTCGAACCGAGGCGAAAACTGTAACCCCAGCGATCCATGTCGGCGAACATGCGTTCACGGCCAAGCGCTTCGAGCTCGTCGGCGAGCAGGATTTGCAGGAAACAAACCGCGTTTTCCTCGGCTTCGTCGCTGCCGGCGTCGGTGTCGAGCCGTTGCCGGCGCCCGGAGTCCATGCAGATATAGTGGCAGGCCTCGTGCAGGATGGAATGCAGGGGGGTGTCGGCGCGCGCGAACAGTCGATTCTCGCGGAGCCCGGCCTCGCAATCCCCCCAGTAGCTCGCGGGAATCGGCTCGCCGGCCGGGCAGGTTTGCAGGCTCAGACCGAAGCGGCCCAGCAATTCCGTAAGCGCCGCGCCGTCGACATCCGCGAGGCGCAGTACGTCAATCGGCATAGGCTTGCAGTAATTTGGCGATGGTTTGCTGCAGGCGCCACCATTCCTCGGTCTTGTATTGCCGCGAATGCTTGCGGGTACGGATCACGAGGTAATTGATCGCCGCCCCGAAGACGCCGAGTATGCCTCCGATATCGATATTCGGCTGGTGGTAATAGGCACGAACCTGCTTCACCAGCTGCATGCCGCGCTCGCTGCGCATGCGCGCCAGCGCGTTTGTCAGGTTGTTTTGCGCGGACATTTCCCAGGCCATGATTTCGAGCGCCAGCGGGCGCGATTCGAGCGCCGACACGTAACGGTCGAGCAGCGTCTGCAGGTAGTCGGGAAGCGGGATAGCAGCGCAATCGGCCGCCGACTCGGTAATGATTTCGTCTACCTCCCACCACAGGGTGGTGGTTTCGGCAAAGGCGAGCAGCAATTCGTCGAAGCCGCCGAAGTAACGGTAGATCAGGACCTTGTCGCAGCCGGCCTGGCGCGCGATCGCATTGATGCCGACCGCGGGATAGCCCTGTTCGAGCAGTATACGGCCGACCGCGTCCAGAATGCGCTGTTCGGTATCGAGACGGTTGCGTTTCATCGATGCATCACCCGACCTGTTGTTTCGATTCCTGCCAGAATCTTTCCATCAATTCGAGCTGCCGCTGCTCCATGTCGACACCTGCCTCGGCCATGCGCTCGCGCACGTAGGCGAAGCGCCGCTGAAACTTGCGATTGGTGCCGCGCAGCGACATTTCGGCGTTGACGCCGGCATGGCGGGCGAGATTGATGCAGACGAAGAGCAGGTCGCCGAGTTCGTCGCTGATCGCGGTTTTGTCGCCGCAGGCAAACGCCTGTCTCAATTCCGCCAGCTCTTCTTCGAGCTTGTCGAATACCGGTTCGACATCGGGCCAGTCGAAACCGAACCTGGCGGCCTGTTTCTGCAATTCGCGAGCGCGGAAGATGGTCGAGCCCGGGGCCTCGTCGGTGTCGGGCATGCGGGGTTCGGCGCCTCTTTTCTCGGCTTGCTTCAGGGCCTGCCATTGGCGCGAAAGCTCGGCGTCGCTGACCTCGCGGTCGCGCTCGTCGCCGAACACGTGCGGGTGGCGGCGCAGCATCTTGTCGGTGATTCCGCGCGCGACGTCGTCGAAGTCGAACAGTCCCTGCTCCTCGGCGATGCGCGCGTGGAACACGATATTGAACAACAGGTCGCCGAGTTCTTCCTTGAGGTTTTCGGTGTCGCCGCGCTCGATCGCGTCGAGAACCTCGTGGGTTTCGTCGAGGGTATGCGGGGCTATGCTGGCGCTGGTTTGGCGAATATCCCAGGGGCAGCCCTGCTCGGGGTGGCGTAAGTCCTGCATGACTTCCAGTAGCTTGTCGATCGGGCGCATTGGTTCTATTGCGTTTGCCTGAATAAAACCCCGATAATACCGGCCTTTTCACAGGATCGCAGCCGTAAGCGACAAATGGACGACCGATCGGCACAGCTAAATCGATGGCTCGAGCGACTGGGCTATCGGGATTATCGCCTCAGTCCGGCCTCGGAAGACGCCAGTTTTCGCCGCTATCTGCGCCTCGAGGCCGACGGGGAGTCGCTGATCGTTATGGATGCGCCCCCCGATCTGGAACCCTGCGATCAATTCATCAAGGTCGCCGGTATGCTGCGTGGCGCGGGCCTGAGCGCTCCCGAGATGCATGCGCAGGATCTCGAGCGGGGATTCTTGCTGCTCACCGATTTCGGCGGCGATGACTACCTGTCGCAACTGCATGACGAAACCGAGGCGTCGCTTTACCGGGATGCGCTGGCGGCACTGCTGGTGATGCAAACCCGCATCGACGGCAGCGATTTGCCGCCCTACGACACGGCGCTGCTATACCGCGAAATGGATCTTTTTCACGACTGGTTCCTGGGCGAGCTGCTCGGCCTGGAACTGAGCCCGGAGCAACGCGAGGCCTGGCTTTCGAGCAGGCAGGCGCTCGCCGAAAACGCGCTCGAGCAGCCGCGGGTTTTCGTGCATCGCGACTACCACTCGCGCAACCTGATGAAAATACCGCGCCGCAACCCAGGCATTCTCGATTTCCAGGATGCGGTGTACGGACCCGTCACCTACGACCTGGTCTCCCTGCTGCGCGACTGCTATGTCGCCTGGCCGCCGGCGCGCGTCGAGTCGCTGGCGCTCGATTATTACGAGGCCGCGCGAGCCAACGGCCTGACCGAGGTCGACAGCGATCAGTTCCTGCGCTGGTTCGACCTGATGGGCGCGCAGCGGCACCTGAAGGCAATCGGCATCTTTGCGCGACTCAAGATCCGCGACGGTAAATCGGGATACCTGAAGGATATCCCGCGCACCCTGGATTACCTGCGCCGGGTCAGCGCCGCACGCGAACCGCTGGCCGGGCTAGCCGAGCTCGTCGAACAACTGGACCTGGTTCGGCGCGTCGCCGGGGGCGCCACGACGTGAAGGCCATGATTCTGGCCGCCGGGCGCGGCGAGCGCATGCGGCCGCTGACCGACCGCGTGCCCAAGCCGCTACTGCCGGTAGCGGATAAACCCCTGATCGTGCATCATCTCGAAGCGTTGTCCCGCGCGGGTTTCGGCGAGGTCGTCATCAACCTGAGCTGGCTCGGCGAACAGATCCGAGACCTGCTCGGAGACGGCGCCGACTTCGGCCTGTCGATCGCTTACAGCGAGGAACCGGAGGCGCTCGAAACCGCCGGCGGTATCCTGCAGGCGCTGCCGCGGCTCGGAGAGCGGTTCGTCGTCGTCAACGCGGATATCTATACCGACTACGATTTTGCTCTCCTGCGCGAGGCCGACAGCCCCGCGCACCTGGTGCTGGTGGAAAACCCTCCGCATCACCCGGAAGGGGATTTCTCGCTCGAGGACTCGAGGGTCGGAAACGCGGATTCGCCGCGCTATACCTTCAGCGGCATTGCGCAGTACCGGAGGGAATTTTTTGCCGGCCTCGCGGCGGGCAAGCTGGCGCTGGCTCCGCTGCTGCGCGAGGCTGCCGATCGTGGCGAGGTGAGCGGAGAGTTGTTTGCCGGCGACTGGACCGATATCGGCACCCCCGAACGGCTCGACGCGTTGAACCGGCCCGGCTGAACCCGGCTCGGCCTGTCAATTGCTGGTCGAAGGTAGCCCCGGCATGGCGACGCGAGAGTCGTCGCGCTCGTCGTGTTTTTCGCGACGCAGTCGCTTGCGCAGCTGCCCGGCCGCATCCAGGATCGGGTAGGCAACCTGGGTCAGGTGCGAATTGATACGCTTGAGATCGCGCAGCACGTCGAGCTGCATCGCACTCAGCCGCGAATCGTAACCGGCATCGTCGCGAATCTTTTCGAGGTGGTTCATGACCGCCTTCTTTTCGCGCTTGATGAACTTGTACTTGCGGGCCAGCAGCTGGCGCGCCATCGCCACGTCCCCCGAAGTGAACACGTTCAACGACAGCTCGAAGGCCTGTAGCACCGGCTGGTAGAGATTGTTCAGATCCTCGCGATCCTGCAGCGACATCTTGCCGCGAAAGGCGACTTTCTTGCTGATGATATTGTCGATCAGATCGCCGGAAATAATATCCCCGATATGCTCGATATTGGTGGCGAAGCTGATGATCTCGGTGCAGCGTTTACTCTCCTTGCCGCCCAGCGGCTCGCGCGCCAGCGCGACGAGATAATCCTTGATGTTGTCGTAAAACTGGTTCACCAGCAGATCCATGTCCTGGGTTCGCTGGGCGAGATCCTTGTCGTTTTTCTTCAGCGCTACGAAGGCATTGCGCAACATTCGCTCGACCACCTCGCCCATCCTCAGGACTTCGCGTTCGGCGTTGACCAGGGCTACCAGCGGGGTCTGGAAAGCGCCGCGGTCGAGGCGTTTCGGCTGTAGCGTATCGGCGACGGGATTGTCGCCGGGCAGCAGGCGTTCGGTGAGCCTCGCCATACCCTTGATCAGCGGAAAGAACAGTACCGCGAGCGCGATATTGAACAGCATGTGGAAATTGGCGATCTGCCGCGCGTTGCCGACTTCCAGCGGGGAAAGCTGGTGCACCGCGAGTTCGAGAAAAGGCAGCGCAATCGCCACCCCGCAAAGCCGGAACAACAGGTTGCCGAGCGGTGGCTGGCGAGCGCTGCGATTGGCGCCCAGAGTTGCGATGAGCGGCGGTATCGCGCTGCCGATATTGGCGCCGAGCACGAATGCGAAAGCGACCCGGAGATCGAGCGCATTGGTGTGTGCCAGCGAAATCACCAGCAACACGGTTGCGAGGCTCGAGTGCGAGGCCCAGGCGACTATCGCGGCAAACAGGATTGCCAGCACCAGATCTTCGCCGAGCGCCAGAAATATTTCCTGCACGATCTGCGATTCACGCATCGGCAGCGAAGCCGCGACGATCAGTTTCAAGGCCAGCAACATCAGACCGACGCCGAGTATCAGGCGGCCAAGATCGCGTGCCCTGCCGCCCGGAAAGTAAGTGAAGAGCCCGACGCCGAGCGCCACAAGTATCGGTGACAGTGCCGAGAAGTCGAAAGTGAGCACCTGCGCCACCAGGCTCGTACCGACGTCGGCGCCGAGTAATATCGCGAGTGCCGTCGCGGTAGTCAGAATACCCTGGCCGCTGAATGATGCCGCCAGCAATGCGGTCGCGCTGCTGCTCTGCAGCAGCATGGTTACCCCGAGACCGGTGGCGAATGCCTTGAAGCGATTGCGCAGCGAGGCGCCGAGAGTCGCGCGAATTTCCTCGCCCCAGCCGTCGGAGATGCCGATGCGAACCATGCGCAGTCCCCACAGCAGCAGGGAAACGCCGCCGATCAGGTTGATGAGTATGATGCTGCCGTTTATATCCGGTCTCCGGTCAGGTTCCGCAGAAAAAGGTCATGAGTCAATTATAGGCGCAGATGCGAATTTATCACTTTGTATATACAATAAAGATACATAATAACACAATAAGGCCCGCCTGTACCATCGCCGTTGCTTTCAGGCATCGGGTGGGTACATCGCCTTGCGCAGGCGGCGGCGCTCCGCTTTCGCCACCCGGTACTCGCGGCGCGCGATGTAGATGCCGCTCGCGACCACCAGCGAGGCGCCCGCGAGGTTGGCCGGTTCGAGAATTTCCCCGTAGATCAGGTACCCGATGACCATCGCCCACATCAGGATGAAGTAGTTGAAGGGCTGTAATATGACTGCCGGAGCAAGTTGCAGCGACTTGATCAGCAGCAGGTGGCTGAAGATCGAGATAATGCTGATCGCCAGCAGCCACAGGCAATCCTCGAGTCCGGGCGTTTGCCAGACAAAAGGCACCGCGAGCCCGGTGGCCGCGAGACCGACGAAACCGAAGTAGAGCAACGAGGTTTCGAAACTGTCCTCGCGCGATACCTTGCGGGTGACGATATTGTAGAACGCGAACATCAGGGCGCAGGCAAGGGCGATGATCGCGTATACCGAGAATACGCCGCTGCCGGGCTGGATGATCACCAGGGTGCCGGCGAAGCCGACCGAAACCGCGATCCAGCGGCGCCAGCCGACCTGCTCGCCGAGCAGCGGCACCGACAGGCCGGTTATCATCAGCGGGAAACAAGCGAACAGGGTGTGCATCTCGGCAATACCCAGAAACTTCAGGCAATAGGCGAACAGCGCCATCTCGCCGGCGATCAACAGGCCGCGCAGCAACTGCAAGCCCGTCCGGCGGGATCGAAAAGCAGTCATCAGGCTTTTCCTGCGGGTCGCGTAGAGCATCGCGAACAGCGCGAAAAAACAGTAACGCACGAACATCAATTGCAATACCGGCACCGAAGCGGTCAGGTGCTTGGTGATCGCATCCTGGGTGGCGAACAGCAGGGTCGCCAGCACCAGCGCGGCGATACCCCGGGCGACATGATCCTGCGCTGCAGCCTGGGATCGGTTATCGGCGGCCAAGACAGGGCCCGGCCAGGTTTCGGGGGATACGAATCCCGCCTGGGATAGCGAGCGATAGCCGTTCGACGTCGATGCCTGTCATGTTTCCCCGCGTGCGTAGATAGGCTTAGACTAGCCCCTGTGCGGGCGGCGAAACAGTTGCAATATTCAACAGTTGCCATAGGCGGGACGGATAATTCGAAACCCTACCCGGTCCGTCGGCTAGCAATATCGCAGCGAAAAATCTATCGCCCTCAAGTGCTTGGTCAGCGCGCCGCTGGAAACGAAATCCACCCCGGTCTCCGCGATCGCGCGCAAACTATCGCTATCGACGTTGCCCGAGGCTTCGAGCTCGACACGGCCGGCGTTCAGGGATACGGCTTCGCGCATCATCTCGAGGGTGAAGTTATCGAGCAGTACACGGTCGACATTCGCGTCGATGGCCTGCTGTAACTGCTCGAGGGTCTCCACCTCGATTTCCAGCAGTTTATCGGCGTGCAACTGCCGTGCGCGGGCCGCGGCCCGGGCGATACCGCCGCAGGCAGCGAGATGATTTTCCTTGACCAGGTATGCATCGTAGAGGCCTTTGCGGTGATTGCAGCCGCCGCCGCAAACCACGGCGTACTTTTGCGCATGGCGCAGTTGCGGGATGGTTTTACGGGTATCGAGAATACGGCAATTCGTGCCTTGAATAATATCCGCGTATGCCCGGGTCGTGGTCGCGGTGCCGGACAGGGTTTGCAGGAAATTCAATGCGCTGCGCTCGGCGGTGAGCAGCGGCCGCGCCGGACCCGAAATTCGCGCGACTACCTGTCCGGCCCCGATGCTGTCGCCGTCTTTCGCCAGCCATTCGACGGAGATGGTTTCGTCGCACTGGCGAAATACTTCGTCGAACCAGGGTCCGCCGCACAGCACGGCGTCCTCGCGCACCAGTAACTCGGTGTCCAGCCGCGCCGACGCGTCGATCAATTCGGCGCTGATATCGCCGCTGCCGACGTCTTCGTCGAGCGCGTTGGCGACCTGGTTGATGATTAACTGGTAGAGCTCCATGATTCAAACCTCGTGTTCTTCGCGTCGCAATTTGTGCACCGAGTCCAGGTAAGCGTCGATCACCGCGGATTCGGGAATCGCGCCCAGGTAGCGTCCGCTGCCAGAATCGACCACCGGTATGGCTTCGCCGATATAGGCGCGCATCGCCTGCATCGCTTCCCAGATACTCGTCGCCTCGGTGAAGACCTGTTCCGCCGGGAGGTCGAGCGCGGCGATCCGGACATCGTCTGCGAAGCCCTTCAGCTGGGTTTGCGTTACCAGCCCGCGGTATTGCATCCCCTCGTCGACGATTACCGCGCTGGCGCCCGATATTTCCTTCATGCGTTCGCGCAAGCTGCGGACATTGCCAGAGTCCTGCATTACCGGCAGTGCATCGGAGACCAGTGCCGCGACCTTTTGATGCAGCAGGTAAGCGCGCTCCCGGCCTTGCGACAGATCGATGCCGCGCTCGCCGAGTTGAAAATCGTAATATGAACGGGCGTACCACTTGTGAGCGATCAGATTGGCGAACACCACGGCGACCATCGCCGCAATGGTGATTTCGTAACTGCGCGTAAACTCGAACACCAGCAACAGGGCGGTCATCGGCGCGCCGATCACCGGGCTCATCACGGCGACCATGCCGCAAACCGCGTAGACCGATAATCCCGAGAAATTGTCGAGCAGTAGCCCGGGCACCAGGTGGGCGAAGAGGGCGCCGAACAGTACGCCCACAAGCATCGACGGAAAAAAGACCCCGCCGGCAAAGCCGAAGCCTATACAAAGCGCCGTAACCGCCAGCTTGGCGACCAGGATCAGCAGCAGCGTTTGCGCGTCGAAACCGCCGACCAGTACTGCCTGGCGGAGTACGTCCTGCCCGGCGCCGAGGACTTCGGGTACCTGCAGCGCGACCATCGCGAGGGCAAATCCCGCGATCATCGGCTTTAGTGGCGACGGAATATCAATGCTTGCCGCGAGCTGCTCGGCCAGAGTCAACAGCCTCATGTAGATCACCGCGAGCATACCGCAGGCGATGCCCTCGAGCGCAAACAGCAGGAACTCGACGCCGCGAAAACCGCCGTCGAATGCCACCAGGAACAGCGGCGGGTGGGAGAAGATCACGTCGGCCACCAGGTATCCACAGGCACTAGCCACGGCGACTGCCGTAAAGGTGCGGGGCGAATAATGGCGCAGTACCACCTCGTGGGTAAAGATCAGCGCCGCGAGCGGTGCATTGAAGGCGGTCGAGATCGCTGCCGCGACCCCGCAGGCGATGGTGATGCTGCGCACCTCGCCGAGTCCGAAGTGCAGGCGATTGGTGAGCTGGCCGATGAGCGTGCCGAGGTAGACCAGGGGACCGTACTGGCCCACCGAAGCGCCGCAACCGAGCGCCAGTGCCGCCGCCATTGTCGACACCGCGCCGGAGGCCGGGGTCGGCAGCCGCTCGTGTAACTGTACCGCGAAAATCGTATCGGCCGGGCCGGCTTGCTCGCCGCCGCGCGTGCCGTACCTCAGCAGCAGTCCAACCAGCAATCCCCCAAGCGTCAATACCGCGATGGTCGCCAGCCACAATTGACCGCTTTCGAGGCCGGCACGGCGCTCGAGCGAAACGTAAAGCAGATGGTTGAGGTAAGCGACTGCCTCGACGAATCCGGTAGTCGCAAATGCGGCGACCAGCCCGATCACCAGGCCGATCAGTGTCACGCCGGTCATCTGCTTCAGTGTCTGCTGGGTTCCGGAGATCATCTGTCGCCCTGGCAGCCCTTCGTCCGGGTTCCGGTAAATTGCGTCGAGTGCCGATTCATGGCAAAGACCTCGGCCGCGGCATTCGCGCATTCATTTCAGCCACGAATCCCATTCGTTGACCTCGATCAGGGTCGGACGGTCGGCATCGAAGGCCGTGCCGACCGCGTCGGTCAGGGATTGGGCACTGTCGATCCTGATCGCGTGGCAGCCGCAGGCCTCTGCCAGCGCGATGAAGTCGGGATTGACCCCGGTTACACCGACCAGTTCGATATCGCGCGCTTTCATGTCGTCCTGGATTTGCTTGAGGCCCTCGTTGTTCCACAGGACGATCGGTATCGGCAACTGCAGTTCCGCCGCCGTAACCAGTTCCTGCACGGTAAACATGAATCCGCCGTCGCCGGCAATCGCGATTACCGGGCTGTCGGGCAGCGCGAGCCTGGCGCCGATCGCCGACGGCAGGCCGGAACCCAGCGTGCAGTATCCGGCCGGGTAGTTCCAGTGCCGCGGCCGCGGCACGTCGAACGCGAAGGCGCCCGTGTAGACCAGCTGGCAAACGTCTCCCATCACCCGGGTATCGGCCGGCAGGGCGGCGCGCAATACTTCCAGCGTGCGCCAGTGCCGGCGTTCGCTGTCGCCCAGGTTTTCGCTGATCTCGCGCCTTACCCCGGCAACCTCGGCCGGCGTCTCTTTGCGCGGCGTGACCTCGCCGAGCTGGCGCAAAATCGCCGCGCAACTGGTCCTGGCGCCGCCGATGATCGCTACCTCCGCGGGATAAAGGTCATGCATCTTGTGCGGGTCGAGGTCGATACGGATGATCGAGCCGTCGATGACCAGCGGCTCGACGAAGCTGTCGACCTCGGACAACTCGCTGCCGACGACGAGTACCACGTCGGCCCGATTCAGATACTTCTGTACTTCGCCGCGAACCCGGCCGGCGCTCAGCGATAGCGGATGCGAATCGTCGACCACGCCCTTGCCCGCGATGCTGGCGACCACCGGTGCGCCCAGTTTTTCGGCGATCGCGGTAATTTCCCCGCTGGCCAGGGCGGCGCCGCCGCCGACGCAGATCATCGGCAGGCTGGCGTTGCGTAACAGTTCGCAGGCGCGTTCGATTTTCTTCATCGTCGGCGCCGGACGTTCGGGTATTTTCGCGGCTTCCCATTCGCCGCCCGCGGGCATCTCCAGCACGTCGGTCGGTATCGCGATATGTACCGGCCGGGGGCGCTCGCGCGCGAAAACCGTGAAAGCGCGCGCAATCAGTTCCGGTACTTCCTCCGGGTTCATCGCGGTGGCCGAGAATGCGGTCAGGTGGCTGGTGGTCCCGCTCAGGCTGGGAACCTCGTGCAGGCATCCCCATCCCTTGCCGAGCGAGTAGCTGGGCGCGTCGCTGGACAGCAGCAGTAACGGGATACTGTCGGCCCAGGCCTGCCCGACCGCGGTCAGGGCGTTGGTCACCCCGGGCCCGGAGATCACCAGCGCTACGCCGGGTTTACCCGAGACGCGCGCATAGCCGTCCGCCATGAAGCCCGCACCCTGTTCGTTGCGCGCCTGTACGTGGCGGATCCTGCTCGCGTTCAGCCCGCGGCAAAACTCGAGCGTGTGTACGCCCGGAATGCCGAACAGCGTATCCACGCCGTATTGCTCGAGCAGCTTGATGGTGGCTTCGCCCACGTTCATCTGGTTGTTGCTGATCATTGCTGGCCTTTTAGCATGAGCCGGTATACCCGTAGCGCGGCGGCCCGGCGATGCGGCATCGATTCCGGTACCGTCGGCCGGCCGCTCCAGCGGGATCGCGGTCGGCAAATTGCGCCGATACGGCCGGCCTGCCAGGGTAATCCGGGGTTAAGACCGCAAGCTTAGCGGCGATTCGGAATCAGGTAAATCGGCAGGCTATAACTTTTTCAGGCACTCGAGGTAGGCGGCCTCGTCGGGCGACCGGTTTTCGCGCTGCGCTTCCCACAGCGACTGTCCCAGGCATTCCATCATCGCATGTTCGGCCTCGTGCGGCCCGCGCGCATCGACGAGCCGCTGGTAAATCGCCCTGATGCCCGCGGGCCGGTCGCCGCCGGCCTGTTCGCGCAGCGCGATATGCATGCCCATGTGCAGAAAGGGATTCGTCTGACCCTGCTCGGGGGTGAACTCGAGCTGCGCTACCGCGTCCTCGTCATCGAACAGCGACTGGTACTCGGGATGGAGTTCGATTACCTCGGCGATCAGCGCTTCCATCGGCTCCAGCAGCTGCCCGCGCTGCATCTTTTGCCAGACGCCAAGATAGACACGGCGAATTTCGTCTCGCGACTGGTACACGGCTAGTCGATATTCTTGGGTCCGTATTCGCACAGGTCCGAGATCACGCAGCTGCCGCAACGCGGCTTGCGCGCGACGCAGGTGTAACGGCCGTGCAGAATCAGGTAATGGTGGGCGTCGAGCTTGAATTCGTCGGGGACGAATTTGAGCAGTTTCTTTTCGACTTCGAGGACGTTCTTGCCGGGCGCGATGCGCGTGCGGTTGGCGACCCGGAAGATGTGCGTATCGACCGCGATCGTCGGGTGGCCGAAAGCGACATTGAGAATCACGTTCGCGGTCTTGCGGCCGACGCCGGGCAGGGCTTCGAGCGCGGCGCGGTCCTCGGGTACTTGCGAACCGTATTCATCGATCAATATCCGGCAGGTGGCG
>JASFKL010000086.1:0-13280 GCA_050118655.1 Gammaproteobacteria bacterium
GATCATCTTCTTGCGCGACAAACCAGCCAGGACCGGCATGCCCAGTTCACGCAGCACATGCAGGTTCTTGAGCAGCGACAGGTTGTGAGCGATGGTCTTGCCGAAGCCGAAACCCGGATCGATAACGATGTTTTCGGGCCTGATCCCGGCCCCGATCGCGGCATCTATCCGGCGCGCAAGAAATTCCCGTACTTCGCCGACAACGTCGTCGTATACGGGGTTTTTCTGCATGGTTTCCGGCGTACCCTGCATGTGCATCAGGCAGACCGGAACGTCGAGTTCCGCGGCGGTTTGTAATTCGCCTTCCAGTCGCAGTGCCCAGATACTGTTGATCATGCTGGCGCCGGCATCTACCGCGGCACGCATCACTTCTGGCTTGCAGGTATCGATCGAAATCGGCAGGTCGGAAATTTCGCGCAGCGCTTCGATCAGCGGCACGGTTCGCCCGAGTTCCTCGTCGAGCGATACCTCGCGGGACCCTGGGCGCGAGGACTCGCCGCCGATATCGAGTATATCGGCGCCCTCTTCTATCAACCGCCGGGAATGCGCGAAGGCCTTGTCGAGGGTATCGAACTTACCGCCGTCCGAAAACGAATCGGGGGTCGCGTTGACGACCCCCATGATCCTGAGTTGCTCCGACACGACCAGTTGCGACATCAGTTCTCCAGCCCCGTATAAGCCGGCACGCGCCTAGTGCAGCTTGGCGGGATCCAGATCCGGATCGTCATCCGCACTCTTTTTGTCGCCAGAGGTCGCGGTCGGCGTCGGGCCGGGTTCGTCGTCGGACCAGTCTTCCGGCGGCCCGGGCTCCCGCCCTTCCATGATCGCGTCGATCTGCTTGGTATCGATGGTTTCGTACTTCATCAGCGCGTTGGCCATCAGGTGCAGCTTGTCCTCGTTTTTCTTGAGGATATCGAGGGCGCGCTGATAATTGCGGTCGATGATCGAACGGATCTCCGAATCGATCGCCTGGGCGGTTTCATCCGATACGGTCTTCTGCTTGCCGTAAGATTTGCCGAGAAAAACCTCGCCCTCTTCCTCGTTGTACGACAGCGGGCCCATGCGGTCCGAGAGACCCCACTGGGTCACCATGCTGCGCGCGATCGAGGTGGCGCGCTCGATATCGTTCGACGCACCGGTGGTTACCTTTTCGTCGCCGAAGATGATTTGCTCGGCGATACGTCCGCCGAACAGGCTCGACAGCTGGCTCTCGAGATGTTGCTTGCTGTAACTGTAGCGATCGTCCTCGGGCAGGAACATGGTCACGCCCAATGCGCGCCCGCGCGGGATGATACTGACCTTGTAGACCGGGTCGTGTTCCGGCACCAGCCGGCCGACGATGGCGTGACCCGCCTCGTGGTAGGCAGTCAGCTTCTTCTCGTCTTCCTTCATGATCATCGACTTGCGCTCGGCGCCCATCATGATCTTGTCCTTGGCGCGCTCGAACTCGGTCATGGTCACCAGCTTCTTGTTGGCGCGCGCCGCGAACAGCGCCGCCTCGTTGACCAGGTTGGCCAGGTCGGCGCCCGAGAATCCGGGCGTACCGCGCGCGATGACCATCGGATCGACATTTTCCGCCGCCGGCACCTTGCGCATATGTACCTTGAGAATTTGCGAGCGGCCGCGCACATCGGGCAGCGGCACCACGACCTGGCGGTCGAAGCGGCCCGGGCGCAGCAGCGCCGGATCGAGCACGTCGGGGCGGTTGGTCGCGGCGATCACGATAACGCCCTCGTTGCCCTCGAAGCCGTCCATTTCCACCAGCAACTGGTTCAGGGTCTGCTCGCGCTCGTCGTGTCCGCCGCCGAGGCCGGCGCCGCGGTGACGGCCGACCGCGTCGATCTCGTCGATGAAGATGATGCACGGCGAATGCTTCTTCGCCTGGTCGAACATGTCGCGCACCCGCGACGCGCCGACACCGACGAACATTTCGACGAAATCGGAACCCGAGATGGTGAAAAAGGGTACCTTGGCCTCGCCGGCAATGGCCTTGGCGAGCAGCGTCTTACCGGTACCCGGCGAGCCCACCATCAGCACGCCGCGCGGAATCTTGCCGCCGAGCTTCTGGAACTTGGACGGGTCGCGCAGGAATTCGACCAGTTCGGCGACTTCCTCCTTGGCCTCGTCGACGCCGGCGACGTCGTTGAAATTGATGTTGATCTGGTCTTCGCCGAGCAGCCGCGCCTTGCTCTTGCCGAAGGACATGGCGCCGCGACCGCCGCTGCCACCCTGCATCTGGCGCATGAAGAATATCCACAGGCCGATCAGGACGATGAACGGGAACCAGCTGATGAACATGTGGCCCAGCAGCGAGGGCGGCTCGGGCGGTTTGCCGACCACGGAAACGTCGGCTTTCATGAGTTCACCGATCAGGGCTTCGTTGTCGGTTTCGGGGCTATAGGTCGTAAACGGCTGGCCGGAAATCGTCTTGCCGGTAATGTTCTGCCCCTCGATCGTCACTTCCCGCACCTGGCCCTGCTCGACCTGGGTCAGAAAGTCCGAATAGATCAGAGTCTGCGTATTGCTGCCACGCTCTCCGAAACTGTGGAACACCGACAGCAATACCACCGCGATGACTATCCACAATACCAAATTCTTCACTACATCGTTCACTATCACACCTTCTTTGGCTTGTTACGTGCCTGATCCGCAATCCATTTTACTGCTCTCAGACCCAGATACTAGCGTATTTTACGCTCGGCGACCTACCTCAGACCTCTGCAAACGGCATAAATTTCACTGGATCGTGAACTCGATGCCGCCGGCTTGCGCAATTTCACCGACGCGAAAGCCGCGCGCAGTTCGGCCACCAGGTTTTCGAATCCCTCGCCCTGGAACAGCTTGACGACCAGGCCGCCGCCCGGCCCGAGATGCTGCCGGGCCAGGTCGAGGGCGAGTTCGGCGAGATAGATCGATCGCGGCTGATCCACGCTTTGCATTCCACTCAAATTGGGGGCCATGTCCGATAATACAAGGTCGAGGGGGCTTTGCCCGAGCATTGCCTCTAATTCGTCGAGCGTCTGCGACTCGGTAAAATCGCCCTGCAGGAATTCGACCCCGGCAATCGGATCCACGGGCAGGATGTCGAGCGCGAACACCTTCCCCTGTTCGCCCACGGCCTGGATCGCGTATTCGCTCCAGCCGCCAGGCGCCGCACCGAGATCGAGCACCCGTTGCCCGGGTTCGAATATGCGGTCCTTCTCGTGCAATTGCCGGAGCTTGAAAACCGCGCGCGATCGATACCCCTGTTCGCGCGCCATCTGTACATACTCGTCCTGCTCGTGCCGTTCGAGCCAGCGCTTGCTGGATTTCGATCTAGCCACGGCATATCCGTAGACTTGCCGTGTTAGACTGCCGGTTTTGGAACTTGCCGGGCATGACGAAACTATCCAGCGGACAAATCAGGCGTTTGCGCGCCGAGGGGCATCGGCTCGGGCTCAAACCGGTGGTCATCGTCGGGCAAAAAGGCCTGACCGACAATCTGCATGCGGAAATCGACGCCGCGCTGGAGCATCACGAGTTAATCAAACTGCGCATCCCGGCGCTCGAGCGGGACGAGAAGCGGGAATTCGCCGGCAGCATTTGCGATCAGCATCGAGCAGTACTCGTCGAAAGCATCGGCAGCGTCATCGTAATCTATCGGCGCAACGAGGAAACCGACCGGTTCGCGGCAGTCGTCGGCAATTCGGCCTAGCGGTGCTCGACCGCGGTGACAATGTATTCCATCGTACCCCCGGGAGCCTCGACGACAGCTTCCTCGCCGACTTCCTTGCCGATCAGCGCGCGCGCGATCGGTGACGAGATGGCGATCCGGTTTTCATTGATGTCGGCTTCGATATCGCCGACGATCTGGTAGACGAGTTCCCTGTCCGTGGCCACGTCGAGCAGGGTCACCGTGCAGCCGAAGACCACGCGCCCGGTTTCCTTGATCTGGCTGATGTCGATAACCTGGGAATTGGACAGCGCCGCCTCGAGTTCGGCGATACGCCCCTCGATGAATCCCTGCTCTTCGCGCGCCGCGTGATATTCGGCGTTTTCCTTCAAATCGCCGTGTTCCCTGGCAGTCGCAATCGCATCGATCACCGCCGGCCGCTTGACCGATTTCAATTCCTTGAGTTCGAGCCTGATCCTTTCCGCGCCGGCCGCGGTAATCGGTGTCTGATTCATTGTTCAGCTGCCTGATGTAGGGTTTGCAAGCAATATACCTTCTTTATCTCGCGGTGCGCCATTGCCTGGCAAGTGGCTCTGCCCCCGGATAAGGTCGTGGTATAGCATACAGCATGCATCAGCGCCTCGCGACGGATGGTGTAGGAATCGGCGATCGCGGAACGTCCCTCGGTGGTATTGACGATGAGTACGATTTCATCGTTTTTGATCATGTCGACGATGTGCGGTCGCCCTTCCTTGACCTTGTTGACCTGTTGGCAATCCACGCCGGCCGCGCGTATCACTTTTGCCGTGCCGCCGGTCGCGACCAGTGAAAATCCCTGCTCGCGCAGTTCGCGCGCGATCTCGACGATGCCGTGCTTGTCGACCTCGCGCACGCTCAGAAAGGCCATCCCGGGCAGAGGTATCCTGCCCCCCGAACCCAGCAGCGCCTTGGCGAAGGCCTCGGCGAAGCTGCTGCCGATTCCCATCACCTCTCCGGTGGATTTCATTTCCGGCCCGAGGATCGGGTCGACGCCCTGGAACTTGGTGAACGGGAATACCGATTCCTTGACCGAGACGAAATCGGGCACGACCTGCCGCGTACGGCCCTGTTGCTGCAGGGTCTGACCGACCATGCAGCGTGCGGCGACCCTGGCCAGCGGCACTCCGGTGGCCTTGGACACGAACGGCACGGTGCGCGAGGCGCGCGGGTTGACCTCGAGCACGTAGACATCGTCATCCTTGATCGCAAACTGGGTATTCATAAGGCCGACCACGTTCAGGGCCCGCGCCATGCTGCCGACCTGCTCGCAGAGGCGCTGCTGTATCTCTTCGGACAAGGTGTAGGGCGGCAGCGAGCAGGCCGAGTCTCCCGAATGCACGCCGGCCTGCTCGATATGTTCCATCAGCCCGCCGATCAGCACCTGCTCGCCGTCGCAGACCGCGTCGACGTCGACTTCCACGGCCTCGTCGAGAAACCGGTCCAGCAGCACCGGCGAATCGCGGGTCACCTTGACGGCTTCGCCCATGTAGCGAGCCAGGTCTTCCTGGTCGTAGACGATTTCCATGGCGCGTCCGCCGAGCACGTAGGAAGGCCGCACTACCAGCGGAAAGCCCACTTCCTCGGCGAGCCGGGCGGCCGACTCGACGTCGAAGGCGATCCGGTTCGGCGGCTGGCGCAAGCCCAGGTCCTCGATCATTTTCTGGAACCGTTCGCGGTCCTCGGCGAGGTCGATCGAGTCGGGCGCGGTACCGATGATTGGCACCCCGGCAGCCTCCAGCGAGCGCGCGAGATTGAGCGGCGTCTGGCCGCCGAACTGCACGATCACACCCCGGGGTTTTTCGAGATGGATGATTTCGAGCACGTCCTCGTAAGTCAGCGGCTCGAAATACAGGCGGTCCGAGGTGTCGTAATCGGTGGATACGGTTTCCGGGTTGCAATTGATCATGATGGTCTCGTAACCATCCTCGCGCATCGCCAGCGCCGCGTGCACGCAGCAGTAGTCGAACTCGATACCCTGGCCGATGCGGTTCGGGCCGCCGCCGAGGACGACGATCTTTTCGCGCGTGCTCGGATCGGCCTCGCATTCCTCGTCGTAACTCGAGTAGAGGTAGGCGGTGCTCGATGCGAATTCGGCGGCGCAGGTGTCGACGCGCTTGTAGACCGGCCGCACCCCGAGTTCGCGGCGGCGTTCGGAAAGCGCCGTCTCCTCGCATTGCAACAGGTCGGCGAGACGCCGGTCGGAAAAACCCTTGCGCTTCAGGGCGCGAAAGTCGGCCGCATCGAGTTCGTCCAGGCGCCGGCCTTCGAGCCCGGCCTCGATGCGTATCAGATCCTCGATCTGCACCAGGAACCAGGGATCGATCGCGGTATGCTCGAAGATGCGCTCGAGGCTGTAGCCGGAGCGAAACGCGTCGGCCACGTACCAGATTCGTTTCGCGCCGGGCAGCCGGAGTTCGGTGCGGTAAAGGTCTTCGAGCTCGTCCGCATCGAGTCTCTGGTCGACGATCGGGTCGAGGCCGAAAATCCCGGTTTCGAGCCCGCGCAGCGCCTTGTGAAACGATTCCTGGAAATTACGCCCGATCGCCATCACCTCGCCGACCGATTTCATCTGTGTCGACAGGCGATCGTCGGCCTGCGGAAATTTTTCGAAGGTAAATCGCGGAATCTTGGTGACCACGTAGTCGATACTGGGCTCGAACGAGGCCGGCGTGGCGCCCCCGGTAATCTCGTTCTGTAATTCGTCGAGGGTATAGCCTATCGCGAGCTTGGCGGCGACCTTGGCGATCGGAAAGCCGGTCGCCTTGGAGGCCAGCGCCGACGATCGCGATACCCGCGGGTTCATCTCGATGATGATCATCTCGCCGTCTTCGGGATTGATCGCGAACTGTACGTTGGAACCGCCGGTTTCGACGCCGATCTTGCGCAGTACCGCGAGCGAGGCATCGCGCATGATCTGGTACTCCTTGTCGGTCAGGGTTTGCGCCGGGGCGACGGTGATCGAGTCGCCGGTATGTACGCCCATCGGGTCGAGATTCTCGATCGAGCAAATGATGATGCAATTGTCGTTCCTGTCGCGCACCACCTCCATTTCGTATTCCTTCCAGCCGAGTACCGAGGCATCGAGCAGCACCTCTGTGGTCGGCGAAAGCTCCAGACCGCGACGGGTGATCTCCTCGAATTCCTCGCGGTTGTAGGCGATCCCGCCGCCGCTGCCGCCCATCGTGAACGAAGGCCGGATGATCACCGGAAAGCCGATTTGCGACTGGCCCTGCCAGGCTTCCTCGATACTGTGAGCGATGAAGGATTTGGGCGTCTTGAGGCCGATTTCGGACATCGCGACGCGAAACAGCTCGCGGTCCTCGGCCATATCGATCGCCTCGCGGGTGGCGCCGATCATTTCCACGCCGTGCTTTTCCAGTACTCCTTCGCGCACCAGGTCGAGCGCGCAGTTGAGCGCGGTCTGGCCGCCCATGGTCGGCAGCAGCGCGTCGGGACGTTCCGCCTCGATAATTTTCTCTACCGTCTTCCAGTGAATGGGCTCGATGTAAACTGCGTCCGCCATCTCCGGGTCGGTCATGATCGTGGCCGGGTTGGAATTGATCAGAACGACCCGCAAGCCTTCTTCCCTGAGCGCCTTGCAGGCCTGCGCGCCGGAGTAATCGAATTCACAGGCCTGGCCGATGACGATCGGGCCCGCACCGATGATCAGCACGGATTTGATATCGCTTCTTTTCGGCATCAGGCTTCCCCCTTCCCGGCGCGATGAGCCGCGATCAGGTCGAAGAAGCGGTCGAAAAGCGGTGCGACGTCGTGCGGACCGGGACTGGCTTCCGGGTGGCCCTGGAAACCGAAGGCAGGCCGGTCGGTGCGCTCGATGGCCTGCAGGCTACCGTCGAACAAGGAGCGATGGGTCGCCTTGAGGTTGGCCGGCAGGCTTTCCTCGTCGACCGCGAAACCGTGGTTCTGGCTGGTGATCATGACCACCCCGCTGGCGAGGTCCTGGACCGGATGATTGGCGCCGTGATGACCGAATTTCATTTTTACCGTACGCGCACCGCTGGCCAGCGCCAGCAACTGGTGCCCCAGGCAAATGCCGAATACGGGCACCCCGGAGTCGAGGATTTCGGCGATCGCCTCGATGGCGTAATCGCAGGGCTCCGGATCGCCCGGGCCGTTGGACAGGAAAATGCCGTCCGGCTCGAGCTCCAGCGCCTCGCTGGCCGGGGTTTTGGCCGGCAAAACCGTAACCCTGGCGCCACGCTCGGCGAGCAGGCAGAGGATATTCTTCTTGATGCCGTAATCGTAGGCGACCACGTGGTACCGCGGATCGTCATTGTTGCCGTAACCGCAGCCGAGCGACCACGCGGTTTGCGTCCAGGAATAGGATTCGCCGGTCGATACCACCTGCGCGAGATCGGCGCCAGCCAGTCCCGGAAACTCTCGCGCGGCGGCGAGCGCCTCGCTCTCGGAGACCTTGTCTCCGGCCATGATCGCCCCGGACTGGGCACCCTTGTCGCGCAGCAGGCGGGTCAGTTTTCGGGTATCGATATCGGCGATCGCCACCACCGAGCGCTTTTCCAGGTAAGCCTGCAAACCGCCCTCGCTGCGCCAGTTGCTGTCGAGCAGCGGCAGATCGCGGATGATCAGGCCGCTGGCGTGGATTTGCGTTGCTTCCTCGTCCTCGGTGTTGACCCCGGTATTGCCGATATGCGGATATGTCAGGGTGATCAGCTGCTGGCAATAGGAGGGGTCGGTCAGAATCTCCTGGTAACCGGTCATCGCGGTGTTGAAAACGACTTCGCCGGCTGCCAGCCCGTCGGCCCCGATAGCACTGCCCTGGAATATCGTTCCATCTTGCAGGGCTAGTATGGCTGGTCTGGGCACGGGATCTCCGGTTTCAAAAAAATGCGCGCGCACAAAAATGGGAGGAACCGCGGGTTCTTCCCATTTCAATTACTAGAGTTAACACTGCGGAGGCAGCATCTTCCTGAGCGGGAATTGTATGACGATTGCCGGATCGAGTCTACGCCCGCGGCCGAAATTTGCTAAATTACCCCGATCTGCGATAGCTGCATCCACTTTCCGGGATTTCGACCATGTTGCCTGTGCCGAGCCGCTTCACGCGAGCCGTCATTTATATCCTGCTCGCGATCCTGTTATTCGATCTGCAAGGGGTCATCATCAAGTACCTCGGCGACCGTTACGCGGTTCAGCAACTGGCCAGCTTTCGCAATGTCTTCGGCCTGATTCCGAGCCTGCTGGTCCTCGTGCTGTCGCGCGAATGGCACAACCGCGGCAGGATACTATCGATGCGGCAATGGCGGCTGGGACTGATGCGCGGCCTGTTCATCTCGATCGCCCAGTACTGCTTTTACCTGTCGATCACCAGGATGGAGCTGGCGACCGCGTCGACGCTGACCTTTATCAGCCCGGTACTGATCACCCTGCTGACGATTCCGATACTCGGGCATCGGGTCGGGTTCTGGCGCCTGCTGGCGGTGCTGGTCGGATTTGGCGGCGTGGTGCTGATCATGTCGCCCGGGAGCGACGTGTTCACGGTTTACAGCCTGCTGCCGCTCGGCGCCGCGCTCGGTTACTCGCTGTCCACGGTCTGCGTGAAACTGGTCGAAGAAAAAGTTCCTACCGCGCTGGTCAACATGTACGCGTCGATGGGCGCGCTGACCGGATCGCTGACGATCCTGTTTTCGACCACCGGTTACCAGGGGGTCGAAAGGACTTCCGACTGGATCCTGCTGCTGGCGATGGGGCTGGTCGGCGGCTGCGCGGTGCTGGCACTGATCAGCGCCTACCGCCTCGCGAAACCGGCCAGCCTGTCGCCGTTCGAGTACTTCGGGATTCCGTTCTCTTTCATTCTCGGCTGGATATTCTTTGGCGAGGCGCCGTTCGACAAGTTGATCCCCGGGGTTTTCCTGATCGTCGCCGGCGGTCTGCTGATCGCCTGGCGCGAACGCCGCAAACCGGTGCATCGCGATGCCCTGGCCGGCGATTGAGCGCGCTCAGGAGCGCTTTTTCATGCGCTCGCGCAACTGGCTTTCGCAGTATTCCACCGAGGTCAGCATCTGCTGCGCATCGGCGAAGCGCATGTAGGGTTTCTTCTGCAGGGCCTTGATGATGACCTCGGTGATGCCGGCCGGAAGGGTCAGGTGACTCAGGTCGGGTTCGGCGCCCATGATGCGCTTCTTCAGCTCGGGCAGGCTGTCGCCCTCGAAAGGCTGGTGCCCGGTGAGCAGGTGATAGAGCGTTACCGCCAGCGAAAACAGGTCGGAGCGGCCGTCCAGTTTCCGGCCCTGCAGCTGCTCGGGTGACATGTAAGCCGGCGTGCCGACGATCACGTGGGCCGATTTGCCCTCGCGCTGGCCGGTATAGGCGGCGCCGAAATCGGTCAGGATATAGGTATCGTTGGCGGTGTCGTACATGATATTGGCGGGCTTGATGTCGCCGTGGACCACGCCGTGCCCGTGGGCGACGGCGAGCGCCCGCAGCATGTCCCTGGAGATACGGATACATTCGCCGACGGTCAGGTACTCTCGCCGGCGCAGCCGGGCGGACATCGAGTAACCGGAAATGTAATCCATTGCGATATAGGCATTGTCGCCGAGGATTTCGGCATCGTGAATCTTGACGATATTGTCGTGATCGAGCTGCGCCACGATGACGGCTTCCTGCAGCCACTGGCGGGCGCGGACGCGTTCCTTTTGTTCCAGGAAGCGAAGTTTCATGACCTTGAGCGCGACGCGGTTTCCGCTGCGCGTATCGTTGGCCTCGTACATCACCGAGGTCGATCCCTTGGCGATTTTCCTGATCAGCCGGTAATTGCCGATCATCGGCGCTTCGCTGCGCACTTCGGGCCGGGATTTCCCCTGTTTCAACAGGTCCCTGCGCTGATTGCGTATTTCCTCGATACGGGTGACGAAATCGCCGAGGCCGGGATCGAACTGCGACAGCCAGTGATACAGGTAAAGCGCCGAGGCCCAGTGCTTGCCCGCCTCCAGCTGCATGCCCAGTTCGTAGCCGACTTCGAGCAAATCGTCGCTGTAAGGGCACTGCCTGAGCAGTCTCATCGCGGACTTCAGGTTCCCCGACTCGATACGTGCCTGCACATCCGACAGGTCGATCTTCCGATCCTGCCGGGACAGGCTGGCGGCAAACCGCTGATACAGATCCAGCGACCAGAAGGACAGCGATACCAGCAGCATCACCAGTACCGGAAACATGATCGGCAGGAATACCTGCAGAAACACGGCCAGCAAAACCTCGAGCATCAACAGGCCGAACAGAAACAGGACGACCGTCAGTATCGAGACCGCGGTGGTGCGCGAGCGCGTATAGCGGGCGACATAGAACGCGAGGATCAACGCATATACGCCGATTACGCTCCATTGCGGCGCCGCGCGTACCGCCGAGGCCGCGACCAGTTCGCGATCGGCCGGTTGCAGGTCGAGAATGTAGAGGAACAGATCGTATTCGAAGCCCGCTACCGGCCGCGTCATGCCGAACAGGTAGGTAAACAGCAGTAAGCCCGCGGTCAAACCGAGTTGCCAGGCCCTGGACTTGAAACGAAACACGGCAAGCTTGTGGTAAAAATTGGAGATCGCGATCATGCGACAGATATAGCAGCGACGCAAATATTGTCTAGCTGCGACATCCCGGGGCGCCGTGGCTGGACATTCGACGGGCGATTTTCCATTATTGCTGCACGTCGTCAGGTGCGTGGAAACACGAGAATCGGGAAACCCGTGCAAATCGGGTACTGCCCCCGCAACGGTAAAGAGGCGCGACAGCAGCTTCAAGTCCGGAGACCGGCCTGGCGGTGTCAATAACAAGACCAGAATTACGGGGGGTAATTCTCACAGCTTGTCGCGGAATTGCTGTTATCGCCAACTGTGTGCGTCTCTCTGATTACTGAGGAGAACCACATGAAATCCTGTCATGCCTTTATCGCGGGCCTCGGCATGCTCGCGCTGCCGATCTGCAGTTATGCCGATCTCGGGCCGATCGTCATCACGCCGTCAAGAACCGCGCAACCGCGGGACAATACCAGCGCCACAGTCTATGTCATGGGCCGCGGACAGATCGAATCCAGCGGCGCGGTCACCACCAGCGAGCTGCTGCGCGGCATTCCCGGCGTGCAAATCGACGACCTGTTCGGCAACGGCACCAACGTCAGCATCGGCGTACGCGGATTTTCGGCCACCGCCAACGCCAATACCCTGGTGCTGGTAAACGGCAGGCGCCTCAACCATAGCGATACCGCCGGACCCGACCTGCAGCATATCTTCCCGCGGGACATCGAGCGCATCGAAGTGATGGTCGGCAGCGCCGGCAGCCTCTACGGCGACCAGGCCGTCGGCGGCGTCATCAATATCATTACTCGCGGGCCGACGGCCAGCGATCACCGGGTCAGCCTGCGAGCCGGCAGCTACGACTACCGCGGCGTGCAGTTCAATTCGTCGATGCAGTTGAACGAGTCGCTGGGCTATCGCCTGTCGGCCGAAACCTTCGACACCGACCATTACCGCGAGCACAACGCCGAGAAAAACTCCAATTTCAGCGGCGTGCTCGATTACAACCGGGGCGCCGACCGGCTGTTCGCCGAGTACCAGGCAATCGACGATGAACTGGAATTGCCCGGCGCCCTGCTGGAAGACGAATTCGAGGACGATCCCCGGCAGGTCAATCCCGGTTTCGCAAACGATTTTCGCAACGACGACACCCGCGTGTCCCGGCTCGGTTACGAACGCGAGCTGGGGATGCAGCAATTCAGCATAGACGGCACGCGGCGCAGAACAGAGTCCGATGTGTTGCAGAGTTTCCGCGATAACCCGAGTCCCGGGGCGGGCTTCATCGATCGCGAAAACCGCAGCATCAACCCGAAACTCTCCGGTATGCTGGACTTCGCCCTGGGGACGTCTTACGTGATCGGCATGGATTTCGAGGAAACCGATTTCGATCTCCAAATACCGAACGCCTTCGGCACCACCGCGTCGAGCAGTACGCAGAACAACGACAGCCTCTATTTCCAGGTCTCCCCGCGGGTAACGCAATCGCTGCAGCTGGTGGTCGGCGCGCGCCGCTCGAAAGTCGAAAACGATCTCGATTATGCCGATTCGGTCGGTACGCCGGCCCGGGCGAAATTCGACGACGACATCACGGTCGGCGAACTGGGGCTGGTGTATTCCCTCGACCAGTCGACGCGCCTGCGACTGCGCTACGACGAAAACTTCCGCTTCGCCAAGATCGACGAACTCTCGTTTACCGAGGCCGGCACGCTGCTCGACACGCAAACCGGCGAATCCTGGGAACTCGGCTTCGAAATCGACCGCGGCAGGCAAAGCGTCAGCCTGTCGCTGTACCAGCTCGACCTCGAAAACGAAATCGCTTTCGACCCGACCGCCGGTCCCGATCCGTTCGGTTTCGGACCGATCGGCGCCAATGTCAACCTGGATAAAACCCGCCGCCGGGGTATGACCCTGTCCTGGACGAGCCGGATGGGCGACGCGTTTACCCTGCAGACCGATATCGGCCTGGTCGATGCGTCCTACGAGTCCGGCCTCTACGACGGCAATGAGATCTCCGGGGTCGCGGACAAGATCGCTCGCCTGCGCGG
>JASFKL010000087.1:0-13086 GCA_050118655.1 Gammaproteobacteria bacterium
TGCGAGCGCGTCGGGATGCCGCTGTGAGGGGGCGCACGAAGGGGGGGTTGGCGCCGGCGTAGCCGGCGCTACGTTGAGCCGGCCGCGGCGGGTACCTCCCGTCGCAGCGAGTATACCGGCGGCCGCAGCCTAGAGCCTGCGCCAGGCCTGGGTTCGGCTCACCAGCCCGCGGGTGACAAAGGAATGCAGCAGGCGGGCGGTGACGTTGGTGTAGAAGATCATCATCCCCATCGCCGCGGCCGGCGCGATGTCTCCGGCGTCGTCCATGTTGAGTACCGCGACCGAGGCCAGCGTGGTATCCGGCGAATACAGGAATATGACCGCCGATACCGTGGTCATCGCGTTGACGAACAGGTAGATCGAAATATCCAGGATCGACGGCAGGCAAACGGGCACCGTGACCTTCGCGAACAGGCGGTGAAACGGTTGCTTGAGCGAGGCCGATACTGCTTCGAATTCGCTATCCATTTGCTTCAATGCGGTCGTCGCGGTGAGATGGGACACGGTGTAAAAGTGCGTCACCGTGCAGATGACGAGAATCGCCATGCTGCCGTAGATCGTGTTCAGCGGGTTGGCGGGGTCGTTGAAAAAAAAGATGTACGCCAGGCCGAGCACCATCCCCGGGATCGCCATCGGCATCATCGCCAGGAATTGAAACGCCGAGCGCGAAGCGGCGAAGCCGTTTACCTTTTCGACCATGTAGGCGCCGACGAAAACGATCACCGTGCCGGTGAGCGCCGTCAACAGGCCGAGGCGGATGGAATTGTAATAGGAATCCCAGCCGCCGCCGTCCATGACCTCGAAATTGTAATTGTTCAAACTCAGAGTCAGGTTGTAGGGCCAGAATTTGATCAGCGCCGCGTATTGGCAGACCGCGATCAGGCCGACGATGAAGATCGCGACCAGCGTGCAGTACGCCAGGCAGATCCAGTCGAACTGTCGATGCGGCCTGGGCTCGTAGGGCACCGAGCGCGCGGACAGCTGCGCGACCTGCTTTTTTTGCACCACGCGGTCGATGCCGAAGGCGAACAGCGCCGGGATCAGCAGCACCACCGATACTACTGCCCCCATTTCAAAATTCTGCTGCCCGATCACCTGCTTGTAGATATCCACCGCCAGCATGTTGTATTGCCCGCCGATGACCTTGGGCAGCCCGAAGTCGGTGATCACCAGGTTGAAGACCACGAAGGCCGCCGAGATCAGTCCGTAGCGGGCGCCCGGTATGGTCACGGTCCAGAAAGTCTTCCAGCGGCTGGCGCGCAGGGCAACGGCGGCCTCGTAGAGGCGTGCATCGGAAATCCCCAGCGCCGTGGTGATGATGATCATCGCGTGTGGAAAAGTGAAAAACACCGAGCCGAGCACGATGCCGATCGGGCCGTAGATCGATTCGCCGAACAACAGACCCCTGATCATGCCCTGGTTGCCGAACAGGTAGACCAGCGCGATACCGGGCAGCAGCGACGGCACCAGGATCGGTATCATCGCCACCAGTTTGAAAATACCCTTGAAGCGCATCATGCTGCGGTTCAGCGCATAGGCGAACCCGAAGGCCAGGCTGACGGTGATCAGCGTACTGATGGTCGCGATAAAGAGCGAATTCTCGATCGAGCGGAACAGTGCCGGGGTCGAAAAATATGTGCGGTAGTTTTCGATACCGATAGCCGACGACGGGCGCAGTACCACCCGCCTGAACTCGTTGGAACTATACTCGTGCCAGTCGCTGTCGGCGATGCGCTCGCTGCCGTAGAGAAACGAAGCCTGGCTGCCGATTTGCCGGATGCGGTAGTTCGTCGGGCTGCGAAAACTGAAGTCGGGAAACAAATCGACCACCGGCAGCCGGCCGTCGGAGCTGGTGGCGAGATCCGCCGCGGTGAACTTTTGCAGCCGCTCGTTCAGCGCCGCGGCGCTCACCGGCTCGCTCCAGCCGTCGCCGGCGTCGACCTGGAATTCGAAATTGGCGAGGTCGAACGAGAAGGTCGAGAAGGATTTCGACAGCATCGCGTAAAGCGGCAGCGCCAGCGTGATCAGCAGGTACAGGCAGATGACCAGGATAAAGCCGATCATGATACGGTCGTCCCGGCTGGTCCTGGGTTTGATCAGCGGTGCCGGAGACTCGGCCAGGGTCGAGGCGCGCATAGTCACTACCCGCGGCCGGGTGGAAATACCCACAATCTTGCCGGCGGCAGCTCCACCTCGATTTTCGAACCGGTCTCGATCGCGGTGCGCCGCAGTGCATTGACCGACAGGTCGGCGATCAGCCGCGACTCGCCGAGTGCCTCGTGTTTCAAGGTCACGCGCCAGAAAGAACCGAGAAACTCCAGGTCTTCGACCTCGGCCTCGAGACGGTTGACGCCGGACTCGCCGCCGTCGCCCTCGTCTTCCTCACCGTGGGGAATGATGTCCTCGGGCCTGATGGCGGCGATGATGTCGCTGCCGGCGGCCATGTCGTTGGCGCGCGATTGCAGGTTCAGGCTGCCGATCGTCAGGCTGCCGTCGCCGTTGCTGCGGGCCGGGACCTGGTTCATCGCGCCGATGAAGTCGGCCACGAATAATGTGTCCGGCTCGCGGTAGATTTCGGTCGGGGTGCCGACCTGCTCGATGACGCCCTGATTCATGACGACGATGCGGTCGGCCATGGTCAGGGCCTCTTCCTGGTCGTGCGTGACCATGATGGTGGTCACGCCGAGCCGCCGCTGCAGGCTTTTCATTTCATGCCGCAGACGGGCGCGCACCTTGGCGTCGAGCGCGGAAAGCGGTTCGTCGAGCAGCAGCAGGCCGGGGGAGGTGGCCAGCGCGCGCGCCAGCGCTATTCGCTGCTGCTGGCCGCCCGACAGCTGCGCCGGATACTTGGGACCCTGTTCGGGCAGGCCGACCAGTTGCAGCAGCTCGGCGACGCGGGCCTCGATCGCGGGCTTGCCGAGCTTCTGGTTTTCGAGTCCGAAGGCGATGTTCCTGGCCGCGGTCAGGTTGGGGAACAACGCATAGGATTGAAACACGATACCGAAGTCACGCTCCGCCGGCGGGAGCGCGGAAATGTCCCGCCCGGCCTGGCGGACGATGCCCGAGGTCTGGATATCCAGTCCGGCGATAGCCCGCAGGAAAGTCGTCTTGCCGCAGCCCGAGGGCCCGAGAAAGCAGACGAACTCGCCCTCGTATACTTCGAGCGAGACCTCGTTCAGGGCAGTAAAACTGCCGAACTTCTTGCTCAGCCGGTCAACCTGCAGGTAGGCCGATGGAGTTGCGCCGCTGGTCGGGGAAATGTCTGTCATGACTGCCTGGCTGAGCGGGCTTGCGGGGCCCGCGACAGCGAGAGCGGAATCCGGCCTGATCCGGGGATCAGGCCGGGGTTAACGGCCGCGCGCCTATTTGGCCTCGGATTTCGAGTCGTAGCGCTTGATCCACTCCGCGAGAATCGCTTTGCGATTGTTGGCTGCCCACTCGAAGTCGTTGTCGATCATCTTTTCCAGCAGGTTGTCCGGGAAGTACTCGACCGGTTTGGCGACGCCGGGCATCGCGACCACGGCATAACCGGTGTTGTACATTTCGTTTGCCTTGCGCGTGATCGACCAGTCGACGAGCGTCTGCGCCGCTTCGAGCTTCGAGGTGCCGGCAACGATCGCGGTCGCTTCCATGTCCCAGCCGACGCCCTCGTCGGGCACGATGATATCGATCGGCGCGCCCTGGGCCTTGGACTTGGCGCCTCGGAAGGCGAACGAAATACCGATCGGAATTTCGCCGGCGGCCGCGAGCTTGCAGGGCTTGGAGCCGGAATGGGTGTAGCGCGCGATATTCTTGTGCAATCCATCCATGAATTCCCAGCCGCCCTTGTCCTTGCCGAACATCTGCAGCCAGCTCGACACGTCGAGGAAGCCGGTGCCCGAGGAGTTCGGGTTGGGCATGATCAGGTAGCCCTCGTACATGGGGTCGAGCAGGTCCTTCCAGGATTTCGGCGGCTTGAGGTTATGCTTGGCGGCCTCGACGGTGTTATAGCAAACCGAGGCAACCCAGGCGTCCATGCCGACCCAGGTCGGCACCGCGCCCTTGTCGACGAACTTCTTGTCCAGTTTCTCCACCCCACTGGGCTTGTAGGGCTCGAGCATGCCCTCGCTCTTCAGCAGCAGCAGCGAGGTCGCCGCGAGTCCCCAGATGACGTCTGCCTGCGGGTTGTTTTTTTCCGCCAGCAGCTTGGCGGTGACGATACCGGTGGAGTCGCGCACCCACTTGATGGTGATGTCGGGATGATCCTTGTTGAAGGTTTCGGCGTAGCGGGCCAGGTCTTCGGCCTCGACCGCGGTATAAACCGTCAGCTCCGTGGCTGCCTGTGCCCCCT
Organism: Gammaproteobacteria bacterium; assembly: GCA_050118655.1. GTDB lineage: Bacteria > Pseudomonadota > Gammaproteobacteria. Next base: position 4,331 of record JASFKL010000087.1, read on the forward strand.
GCCCGGCGGCCCAAAGTGCCGCGATACAGGCGAGTAATATGCGTTTGGTACTTGATTTTATTGTCATCACAATCTCCTCTGGTTGTGCGGGTTGCAAACACACACCTTGTTAGTTGGTTTTTTGAACGGGCATGCCTGTCGAATGCATTTGCGGGCCCAGGCGTACTCGCAGATCGATACTCTACCTTAAATCCCGCAGGTTAAGAACAAGTTAAGATCGATAGTAAATATAGCTTTCACCGACGCTCCGGCCCCGGCCCCGGTTTTTGCAATTCGGCCTCGAGTTGTTAGTATTCGCGAATTCCCGAATCCATGCCGCGGAAGCGGCCCGATCGGTACAGGTTTTCTTTACCGGTTTAATGCCATGTCGCTAACCACTACCTGCATCGGCGCTTATCCCAAGCCCGACTACGTCAAGCTGCCCGACTGGTTCAATCAGCCGGCCGGCCCCGATACCGCCGACCCGACGGCCCTGTGGGCGAAGGCGATGGCCGATCTCGGCCCCGAGGCGCCGCAAATCATCGCCCGCGGCGTCGCCGAGGCGATCGCCGACCAGATCGAGTGCGGCGTCGATATTCCGACCGACGGCGAAATCCCGCGCGAGAATTACATTCATTATCACTGCCGCCACCTGCTGGGTTTCGACTTCACGCATCTGACCCGCAAGTCGGTCAGGGGCGGCACCTACGAGGCCGCGCTGCCGACGATTACCGGGCCGGTATCGGTGCGCGACCGTTTCCTGGTCGATGACTGGAAACGCGCGCAGGCCAATTGCCGGCGCGCCGTCAAGATGACCATGCCGGGGCCGATGACGATCTCGGATACCAATCACGACGATTACTACAACGACCCCAAGAAGCTCGGCCGGGATATCGCCGATGCGCTCAACGTCGAGGTGCGTGCGCTGGCCGATGCCGGCTGCGTGCATATCCAGATCGACGAACCGCTGTTCGCGCGCAAGCCCGACGCCGCGCTCGACTACGGGTTCGAAAATCTCGAGCGCGCATTTCACGGATGCCCGAAAAGCGTGCATCGCACCGTGCACATGTGCTGCGGTTACCCGGATCGCATCGATCGCGAGGATTACCCGAAGGCCGACCCCGATTCCTACCTGCAGATCGCCGATGCGATCGAGTATTCGAGCATCTACGCGATTTCCTTCGAGGACGCGCACCGCCACAACGACCTGTCGCTGCTCGAGCGCCTGCCGACCACGCGGGTGATCTTCGGCGTGATCGCCATCGCCCGCAGCGAGGTCGAAAGCGTGGAAGCCATACGCGAACGCCTGCGGCAGGCGCTCGAGCATATCGATGCCGGACGATTGATCGTCGCCCCCGATTGCGGCCTCGGCCTGCTCGGCCGCGAACTTGCCATGGCCAAGCTCAAAAACATGTGCGAAGCCGCCCGCTCCCTCTGAATTCGGGTCAGAGTAAAATTACCCCTCAAATCCATAAATTCGGGTCAGAGTAAAATTTCTACGGGAAAGCCGTTAATTTTACTCTGACCCGAATTTAAAGGTCAGACGAGCTCGTGGATCAGCGCGGCGAGTTTTTCGATGCCGGGTTCGATTTTTTTCTTCGATATCGACGAGTATCCGAGGCGGATGAAATTTTGCGGCGGGCGCTCCTGTATGAAACAGACGTCGCCGGCTTCGATTAATATGCCTGCCTTGCGCGCGCGCTCCTTGAGCTCGCGGGTGTCGAGCGCCGCCGGGCCCTCGACCCAGTAAGACGTGCCGCCGAAGGACGGAATCCGCGTCGACTCGGGCAGGTGGCGGTTCAGGGCCTCGCCCATCAATTGCCAGCGCTCCTTGTAGGTCTTGCTGAGCCGGTGGATCAGCGAATCGTGGTGGCCCATCGACAGGAACAGCGCAACGATGCGCTGGTTGTTGGCCGGCGGATGGCGCACCATCAGGCGTCGCAGGGCGCGGGCTTCCTCGATCAGGGGTTTCGGGCCGACCATGTAGCCGAGGCGCAAACCGGGTGCCAGCGTCTTCGACAGGCTGCCGACGTAGATGACGCGCCCGGCCGCATCGAGGCTTTTCAGTGCCGGCGTCGGTTCGCCGACGAAATTGATTTCGCTCTCGTAATCGTCCTCGACGACGAGGAAATCGTGCTTTTCGGCCTGCTCGAGCAAGCGCTCGCGGCGTTCCAGCGGCATGGTCACCGTGGTCGGCGACTGGTGGCTCGGCGTGGTGTAGACGAACTCGCAATCGTTCATCGCCTTGCCGGGCACCACGCCCTGCTCGTCGACGGTGAGCGGCACCATGCGCGGCGACTTGGTCTCGAAGATATTGCGCGCATCCGGATAACCGGGGTTTTCCATGCCGACGCGAGTGCCGCTTTCGATCAGCAGGTCGGCGAGAATGTAGAGTGCCTGCTGCGCGCCCATGGTGATCAGGATTTCGTCGCGTGCGGCCCAGACGCCGCGCCGCGGCAGGATGCGCGCCTGGATCTGCTCGATCAACAACGGGTCGTCGGTATCGATTCGATCCGGGGTGACGTCCTGTATATCGCTGACCGAGAGCGCCTGGCGACAGCATTCGCGCCAGTCCGCGACCGGGAACAGCGCCGGGTCGAGCTGTCCGAACAGGAAAGGGTAGGGGTATTTCTTCCAGTCCGGCGGCTTGACGATATTGCGCTGCTGCGACGGCCGAAACTTGATATGTCGGTTCCAGTCCGGCTGCGGGTGCTCGCTGCGGGGCTCGAGCGGTTCGACGCGCACCCGGCCGTCGAGCATGGTCCTGTCGATGTAGTAGCCGCTGCGTTCGCGCGCCACCAGGTAACCCTCGTCGATGAGCTGCTGGTAAGCCAGCACCACGGTATTGCGCGCGATGCCGAGATGGCGTGCGAGCTCGCGCGACGACGGCAGGGCCACGTCGAGCGGCAGCTTGTCGTCGAGGATCGCGCTGACGATCATTTCGCGCAGCTGGCGCTGGTAACTGGTCTTGCGTTCACGCGACAGGCGAAACAGCCGGTGCCACATGATGTGATCGCTGCGATTGACTGGCACTGTGGTCTCATCAATAGGCTTTATCTGGCTCTATTGTAACTGCTCCGCTTCCATTTAGCCTCTACTTCCCCCAAACCATTGTGACGACCCCCCAGGGCGCGGAGCAGGCAATGAAACCCGAAAACTTGAGCGATATCGTCGGCAGTGACCGCAACCACCTCTGGCACCACCTGGTGCAGCATAAACCGTGGCAGTCGACCGACCCGATGGTCATCGTCGAAGGCAAGGGTTTGCGCGTCAAGGACGCCAACGGGCGCGAATATCTGGACGCCGTATCGGGGGGCGTGTGGACCGTGAACGTCGGTTACGGACGCGAAAGCATCGCCGACGCGGTGCGCGAGCAGATCGTCAAGATGTGCTATTTCGCCAACTCGGCCGGCAATATCCCGGGCGCGCAGTTCGCCGAAAAGCTGATCGACAAGATGCCCGGCATGAGCCGCGTCTACTACGCCAACTCGGGTTCCGAGGCCAACGAAAAAGGTTTCAAGCTGGTACGTCAGCTCGCCGCGCTGAAGAACGGCGGCAAGAAGCACAAGATCGTTTACCGCGACCGCGATTATCACGGCACCACGATTACCACGCTGTCGGCGGGCGGCCAGGCACAGCGTAAGGATCAGTACGGGCCGTTTACGCCCGGCTTCGTCGAAATTCCGCATTGCCTCGCCTATCGCGACCCGCGCGGCGCGGATCCCGATTACGGCGTCAAGGCGGCGAAGGATCTCGAAAAGGTCATCCTCGAGGAAGATCCGGATACCGTCGGCGCGGTCTGCCTGGAGCCGATTACCGCCGGTGGCGGCGTGATCGTACCGCCCGAAGGCTACTGGGAAACCGTGCAGGAAATCTGCCGTAAGTACGGCGTGCTGATTCATATCGACGAAGTCGTCTGCGGCATGGGGCGCACCGGTAAATGGTTCGGCTACCAGCACTTCGGCGTCGAGCCCGACATCGTCACCATGGCCAAGGGCGTCGCCAGCGGATACGCCGCGATCTCGGTGATGGTCGCCACCGAGGACCTGTTCAACGAGTTTCTCGCCGAACCCAGTGACCAGATGCACTACTTCCGAGACATCAGCACCTTCGGCGGCTGCGCCGGCGGTCCCGCCGCGGCGCTCGAGAACATGCGCATCATCGAGGAGGAAAACCTGCTCGACAACGTCAACCGCATGGGCGACTACCTGATGGACCGGCTCCACGAGCTCGAGGAAAAGCATACGGTCATCGGCGACGTGCGCGGCAAGGGTCTGTTTTGCGGCGCCGAGCTGGTCAGGGATCGCGAAACCCGCGAACCGCTCGAAGAAGGCCTGGTCGCCGGGGTCGCTGCCGATTGCCTGAAGCAGGGCGTGATGATCGGGCGGACCAATCGAAGCCTGCCGCAATACAATAACACGCTCTGCCTGAGCCCGGCCCTGATCTGTACCCGGGACGACATCGACGAAATCGTGACGGCGATCGACGTATCCCTCGGCAACCTTGCAATGTAGCCGTTTACAGGGATAATTCCCTGCCAATGATTCGCCGATTTTTCCTCTTCGCCGCGATTTACGCGGGACTCTCCTGCGCGGGTGCGGCCGCCAGCGAGCATCTGCCGGACCGGGTTTCCGTCGGTTACCTGGTGCACTGGCCGACACCGGCATTGTTCGCACAGGCCAAGGATACCTTCGATTACGCACTCGGTGTCGAAGTCGACTGGCAGCCTTTCGCCAACGGCAACGAAATGAACGAGGCGATGGCCAGAGGCCAGATCCAGATCGCTTATGCCCAGGGCCAGGTGCCCTTCCTGGTCGGCGTCAGTCGCGGACTCGATCTGACCATGGTCGGTGTCGCGGTCAGTTACGCCGATGACGACAATTGCATCCTGCGCGGCGACGCCGGGATAGACCGGAGTAATGCAGCGCAACTCGCCGGCAAAAAGGTCGCGCTGCGCAAGGGGAGTCTCACTCACTTCCGCATGCTCGGGGTGCTCAGGTATCTGCGCGTCGATCCGGCGGCAATCGAAATCGTCGATTTCGCTACCGGCGACGAAGCCGTCGCCGCCCTCGAGCGGGGCGAGGTTGTCATGGCCTGCGCGGGGGGCAGTTCGTTGCGCGCGATGCAAAAGCTCGGCAAACCGCTGATGAGCGGCGCCGAGCAGTCTGAAATCGGACTCCGGGTTTTCGATGGGGTAACCGTTGCGGGTGAATTCGTGCACCAGCACCCCGAGCTGATACAGGCGTTTATGGATATTCTCGACGCATCCAACAGGCAATGGAAGAAAAATCCCGGGCCGATGGTCAGGGAGATCGCGCGCGCTGCCGACATGGACCGGGCGAGCGCCAGAAACGCGCTTTCGGGATTCACTTTTCCGTCGGCCCTGGAGCAAAAATCCGATGCCTGGCTGGGTGGCGACGTGGTCGATTACAGCAAGGAGCTGGCCGACTTTTTCGTCGCCGAGGGCCAGATGCCAAGAGCGCTCGAAAGTTACGATCGTTTCATCACCACCCGTTTCCTGCGCTGAATGCCGGCGCCTTGCAGACACGACCGGACAGCAGCCTGATTGCCAATGCGGGGGCCGAGGCATTGCTGATCGCCGAAATCGCCGAACGCCTCGCCGCCGAGGATTTCCTGTTTATCGAATCGTCGCGGATCGTCGAACTGTTATCGCTGATTTCGCAAACCGATATCGGTCACGACCAGGCATTCCTGGATAGCTGGAATCGCCTCGAGCAAGACCAGTACATGGCCGACGGCGGCAAGTATCGCAAGCGCCGCTATGCCGTTTACGCGATCCAGAACCCGGGCGAGCCGGCACGCCTGATGCCGTACCAGCCGCATTACCAGACCCTCGACTACAACCCGTTGAACGGCGGCGTGGCGCGTTACTTCGCGCCCATTCTCGACGATTTGCACCACAGCCCGACGCTCGCCGCGCTACTCGAACTCGGTAACCGGGTATTCAGTCAGATCGGCGGCAACCACCAGTGGCATATCGAACTGCACCAGTTCCGCATCGAGGCACGTGACGGCAGGGACGGCAAACCCACGCCGGAAGGCGTGCATCGCGACGGCGTCGATTTCGTCATCGTGGTGATGATCAGGCGCGTCAATATCGAAAGCGGCGCAACCACGATCTTCGATCTCGACCATCGGCTGGTCGGCGAGTTCACGCTACTGGATGCCTTCGACACGGTGCTGGTCAACGATCGCCGCGTCTATCACGGGGTAACCCCGATTACCCAACTCGATCCCGAACAGGAAGCGTTCCGCGACGTACTCGTCATCACCTTCAGGAAACCCGACAAGCCCTAGCTCCGGCCGCGTAAATTCGGGTCAGAGTAAAATTAATTTTGTTCCACGCCGCGTCCGGCCGGTTGTTCCGGCAGCGCTCCCGGGGCCCGTCGATGTCGTTTATCGGCAAGAACTGCGGCCGGGCAGGGTATATTGTGCGGGTCCGCGTGTGAAATTGGGACGCGGGTAATTTAAAATAGCCTGCTGCGGGCAACTAACGACTCGGGATTAATCGTGGAAAGAGAAGCAATGAATTTTGACGTGGTCATCGTCGGCGCGGGGCCGTCGGGACTGAGCATGGCTATCCGCCTCGCGCAGCTGGCGCAGGAGCAGGAACGCGAGCTGTCGATTTGCATCCTCGAGAAAGGCGCCGAGGTCGGCGCGCATATTCTTTCCGGCGCGGTGCTCGAGCCGCGCGCCCTCGACGAGCTGATCCCGGACTGGAAGGAGAAGGGCGCGCCGATCAACGTGCCGGTAAAAGCCGACCAGTTCAAGTACCTGACCGAAAAGGGCGCGATTTCGATGCCGACGCCGCCTCAAATGCACAACGATGGTAATTACATCATCAGCCTCGGCAACCTGTGCCGCTGGCTCGCCGAGCAGGCCGAAGAACTCGGCGTGGAAATTTTCCCGGGCTTCGCCGCCGCCGAGGTGCTCTACGACGACTCCGGTGCGGTGCGCGGCGTGGCGACCGGCGACATGGGTATCGGCAAGGACGGCGAACCCACCGACAACTACGAGCCGGGTGTCGAACTGATCGGCCGGCAAACCATTTTCGCCGAGGGTTGCCGCGGTTCCCTGGCCGGCGAGTTGATGGAGAAATTCGACCTGCGCGACGGCGTCGAACCGCAGACCTACGGCATCGGCATCAAGGAGCTCTGGGAAGTCAGCCCCGAGGTGCATGCCGAGGGCACGGCCCTGCACACCATCGGTTGGCCGCTGAAGTCGGACACCTACGGCGGCTCGTTTCTGTATCACACCGATAACAACCAGGTCGCGGTGGGTTTCGTGATCGGGCTCGATTATCGCAATCCTTATCTGAACCCTTTCGAGGAATTTCAGCGTTTCAAGAATCACCCCGCGATTCGCCCGATCTTCGAAGGCGGCAAGCGGATCGCCTATGGCGCGCGTGCGATTTCCGAGGGCGGCCTGCAATCGCTACCGAAGCTGACCTTCCCGGGTGGTCTGCTGGTCGGCGACAGCGCCGGCTTTCTGAACGTGCCGAAGATCAAGGGCACGCACACCGCGATGAAATCGGCGATGCTCGCTGCCGAGGCGGTGTTCGAATTGCTGCCGGCCGAGTACGACGAGGAGAATCCGGGGCCCGCGCTCGAGGCGGCGGCTTATCCGGAAAAGTTCCGCCAGTCCTGGCTCTGGCAGGAATTGCACAAGGTGCGCAATATTCGCCCCGGTTTTCACCGCGGCCTGTGGATAGGACTGTTCTACGCCGCGCTCGAGTCATACCTGCTGCGCGGCAAGGCGCCCTGGACGTTGGGTAATCACGCCGATCACGAACAGATCGGCCACAAGAACGATTATCCGAAAATCGATTATCCGAAGCCGGACGGCAAGGTCAGCTTCGACCGTAATTCGTCGGTTTACCTGTCGGGTACCAATCACGAGGAAAATCAGCCCGCACACCTGCAGCTGCGCGACGACAGCGTGCCGATCGCGCTCAACCTGGAAAAATACGATGCCCCCGAGCAGCGTTACTGCCCGGCCGGGGTTTACGAAATCGTCGAGCGGGACGGCAAGCCGGCGTTGCAGATCAATGCGCAAAACTGCGTCCACTGCAAGACTTGCGACATCAAGGACCCGAGCCAGAATATCCACTGGGTGGTCCCGGAAGGCGGCGGCGGGCCTTCTTATCCCAACATGTGACGAGCGGGTAATGCCATGCCGCACCTGATCATCGAGTATTCCGAGGAGGTCGCCGACCAGGTCGCGATTACGGATATTATCGACGCCGCGCACGACGGCGCGATGAGTTCGGATCTGTTTCCCGAATACGACATCAAGACCCGCGCGGTCGGTTATCGCGATCACCGCACCGGCCGGACCCGCGATTCCTTCGTGCACGTCGCGGTGCATCTGCTCGACGGGCGCAGCGACGAACAAAAAGCCATGCTGAGCGAGGCGGTGCTCGGCCGCATCGAACCGCTGTTGCCGCGCGTGGCGAGCGTCGGCGTCGAAATCGTCGACATGCACCGCGCGAGTTATCGCAAGCGCGTGCTCGAGTGACGCTCCCGGTCGGTCTGGGATCAACCGGGCTCTGACCCGGCGGCGGTCGGCTATCCCGCGAAGATAGTGGCCCGGGCGTCGACGGGATCGATTTCGCGAAGTTCGCCCAGCAGGCGCTGCACCGCATCCAGATCGGTGCCGAGGTACTCGTTGTCGGGCTGTTGCGCGCACTGATGAACGCCGATGCACAGGCTCATGCACAACCGCATGCAAATGAAATCGAATGCTGTTTCGATCTC
>JASFKL010000088.1:0-13018 GCA_050118655.1 Gammaproteobacteria bacterium
CGCGCGATCGCGGGTCATGACCATCACGTAGTCGTTGGAAAAACCGAATTTGCCGGTCATTTCCAGGCCCAGCGGCTTGAACAGCGCCTCCACGGTCGCGGTCGACGCGGCCCCGTCGCTGGTCGGTGCCTGGCCGAGGAAGGTCAGGCTGGTGCCGTTGTACTCCGGGTATACGTCGAGCACGTCCTGCTTGACCGCTTCCATGATCTTGGCGGTAAGCCCGAACGGGATACTGCGTTCGACCGGGATGCCCTCGGCCTCGGCCATCTGGGCGATCATTTCGGCGAGGATCATGCTCTCGGCAAACGGCTTGGAGCCGACGCGCAGGGTTTTGCTGTCTTCGTTCGCGCAGCCTGCGAGGGCGGTGCAAATCAGGAGCGCGACCAGGTACTTGGAATATTGCTTGATCATCGTCGTCTCCTCCTAGGCCGAAGTTTCGTCAGAGGGCGATTCGACCTGCCGCACCACGGTGTGTCTCTCTCTGACCTTCGGATCCTCGCGGATGACCCTGAAGAAGGCCGCGAGCTGCATGATGATGATGAAGGTGAACGGAATCGCGCCGGTAATCGCCATCGCCTTGGCTACCTTGACACTCTCGGTGACGATGGTGGCGACGGTGATGCCGGTAATGATAAAGCCCCAGGTCAGCTTGAGCCTGGTGGGCGGGTTCAGGTTGCCCGCGCTGGTCATCATGCTGATGACGAAAGTACCCGAGTCGGCGCTGGTGACCAGGAAGATGAAAATCAGACAGACCGCGAGAAAATTGAGCAGCGAGGTGCCCGGGAAGTATTCGAAGAATTCGAACAGCGCGCCCGCCACGTCGGCGAATACCTTGTCGGCAATGCCGGCGTCGCCGAACAACTGGATATGAATCGCGGCGCCGCCGAAGGCCGCGAACCACAGCATCGATACGATGGTCGGTACGCCGACCACGTAGATGACGAATTCGCGAATCGTGCGGCCGCGGCTGATGCGCGCGATGAAGATGCCGACGAAGGGTCCCCAGGCCAACCACCAGATCAGGTAGGTCAGGGTCCAGCCGTGGAACCAGTTCCACGACCCGGGCGGGGTATAGGCGTAGGTCTTGAACGACATCGGTATCAACTGGATCAGGTAGTCGCCGATGGAGTATATGAATGCCTGGAACAGGTAGGCCGTGGGGCCGCCGAAAAGCACCACCAGCAGGATCAGTATCGCCACGATCATGTTGATGTTACTGAGAATCTTGATGCCCTTGTCGACACCGGTACAGGCGGATAGCAGGAAGCAGACCGTCATCACCACGATGATGATCATGCTCATGGTGACATCCTGCTCGGTGCCGAACACCGCGCTCATACCCGAGCGAACCATCAGCGTTCCCATCGCCAGCGAGCCGGCGAGCCCGAATATGACCGCGATGACGGCGAGAATATCCGCGGTGTTGCCGATCTGCTTCAGCGTGCTCTTGCCGAACACGTTCTTGAAACCGACCAGGATCGGAGTCGACACCATCGACGGCAGTTCCAGTCGGAAAGTAAAATAGGCGATGACCAGCGCGCAGCAACCGTAGATCGACCAGGCGTGCAGGCCCCAGTGCAGATTGGTGATCACCATCGCGTTACGCGCCGCGGTCGCGGTTTCACCCTCGCCGACCGGGGGGGTCATGAAGTGATAAATCGGTTCGGCGACGCCCCAGAACAGCAGCCCCGAACCCATTCCGGCGGCAAACAGCATCGCTATCCAGGAGCCGGTGCTGAATTCGGGTTCGTCGTCGTCGGCGCCGAGCTTGATGTCGCCATACTTCGAAAAAGCCATGAACCCCATGATGCCGAGGAAGGCGGTACACAGTGCCAGGAAATACCAGTCCAGCGCGGTGAGCGAATAATTGACCAGCCATTGCGCGGCCCCGGTCATCGAATCGGGATCGGAAACCCCCCAGATGGCGATGGCGGCGCACAATACCAGAGATACAATCATTACGGTGTTCATTCGATAGACCCCCTTGTCTTGATCCTGTCAGTTCGGAGCTGATTCTTTAATTTATCGTGCCGACGGGATCCCGATCGCGGACCCATAATCGCGCATAAGTTATTTTTAGGGGAGGATAAACATTATAAACCGACAAGTCTAACCGAGGGCGACACCAAACGGTCGTCAAGCGACCTCGCCTTACGAGGGCACCGATCCTCGGTGCGGGGTTTGCGCCAGCTACCTTGCCGCGACGACGCCGATCTCGACCAGCAGGTCGGGGGAGGCCAGCCGGGCTTCGATGCAGGCCCGCGCCGGGGCTGTGCCTTCCGGCAGCCAGGCGTCCCAGACCTCGTTCATCGCCGCGAAATGACCCATGCTCGCGAGCCAGATTTGTGCCGATAGAATCTTGTCGGTGTCGGATCCGGCCTCGTGCAGCAGGGCCTCGATCTTATCCAGCACCTGGCGGGTTTGCGCGCCGATATCGGCGGTCGCGTCGGAGGCTACCTGGCCGGCCAGGTAGACGGTATCGCCGTGGATCACGAGCTGACTCATGCGCTGGCCGGTGTGTTTGCGGGTGATCGACATGTGTGCCTCCGATTATCGATTGACTGTCAGGATTTCGCGCGGGTAGTCGGTAATATACTCGGTGCCGCCGGCGGTGACGACAATCGAGTCGCCGATGCGTCCGCCGAGGCGGCCGTCGACGCTGATACCGCCGTCGACCGCGAAGGTCATGCCCGGCTGCAACAGGGTCTTGTCACCCTGCTTGAGTTCGGGCGACTCGAGGTAGGCCATGCCGATCGAGCGCCCGGTACGGTAGCCGGTCTCGAAGCCGCGCTCGCGATAGACCTCGTTGGCGGCCTCGGCAACCGATTCCGCGGTGACGCCCGGTCGCATCGCCGCGATCGCGGCCTGCTGGGCGTCGATCGCGGCCTGCTGAACTTCCGCGGCCTCGTCGCTGACCTGCTTGATGAAAAACATGCGGTCGAAGCCCAGCTTGTACTGCTTGAACTGGGCCAGGTTGCAAAAGCAGAAGTAAACCGGGTCGCCGGCTTCCAGTGTCTTGACGCTCGCGCGGCGGTGCACCATGGAAGTGTCGCGCCCGGACTGCATGATCTGCAGGTTGTGGATCAGCGGCGAAACGAAAGCTTCCCAGCCCCTGGCGGTTAAAAATCCGGCAGCCTTGCGGGTGCCCGCGTCGATAACCGCCAGCGCGGCCTCGTACTCGGGGCGGCCCTCGCCGAGCGCATTCTCGGCCGCGTGCATCATCGCCCCGGCGATTTCGCCGGCTTGCTTCATGACCTCGATTTCCTCGGATGACTTGATCATGCGCATTTCGCCGAGCAACGGCGCGACGTCTGCGAGCCTGGTGTCCGGCAGCTGGTCGTCGAACCAGTTGCGCACGATCGGCGGCAGCGCCGCGCGCTCCACGGCGATGTTGCCGGTGTTGTCGCCCAGTGCCTTGCCAAGCACGTTTTCCCACCGGTTGGGACCCGAGTCTTCCCAGGTGAGCACGTCTTCGACCCAGGTCATCGCGCCGACCATCTCGCTTTCCATCAGCGGCGTGATAACCCGGGGGGCCGCGTCGGGGCGGATCAGCAGAAAAGTGGGCCGGCCGAACTCGACCGACAGGTAGCCCCAGAAGCCGGCCAGGTAGGCGATCGAGCTTTCGTCGGTCAGAATGGCGACGTCGATACCGGCATCGCGCAGCCGGGACTGGAATTCGAGAGTGCGCTGGCGGGCCTGGTCGAGCATCGCGTGATCCGAAATGGCGTGGGCGGACGCATGTATATATCATACCCTCACCGCCAAAGGAATTATTAACGCCATGGCCGCTTCCTCCGTACTCGCGCCGACCCCGACCGACACAAGATTCGATGCCGGCCGCCATCCTCGCGCCAAGATCGGCTACGTGCTGCTCGCTACCGAGCAAACCGTGCAGGACGATATCATCGCGTTGCGCCCGCCGGGTGTAGGGATTCACTTTACCCGCGCGGCGATAGCGGATTCGATTACCACCGAAACCCTCGCCGCGCAGGCCGACCTGCTCGCCGACTGCGCCGCTACCCTGCTGCCCGACGGCAGTCTCGACGTGGTCTGTTACGCCTGCACCTCGGGCAGCCTGGTGATCGGCGAGGAGCGGGTATTCGCCGAGCTCCGCCGGGGCGCGCCGGACGCCAGGCCGACCTCGCTGATCACCGGCGTAATCCGTGCGCTGCATACCCTCGATGCGCGCCGCATCGTCGTCGCCACGCCTTATATCGACGAGGTCAACCGGCGCGAGGTCGATTACCTCGAGGCCGCCGGATTCGAGGTCTTGTCGATCTGCGGGCTCAATCTCGAAAAGGACAGCGACATGGTGCGCGTGGCACCGGATTACATCGCCGAGTTCGCGCTCGCCCAGGATCGCGTCGACGCCGACGCCATCTTCGTTTCCTGCGGCGCGCTGCGCACCCTGGAGGTGATCGGCGAAATCGAGGCCGGCGCCGGCAAGCCGGCGATTTGCAGCAACCAGGCGATGATCTGGGACTGTATGCGCCTGGCCGGTATCGACGATCGCTTCGACGGCTACGGCCGCCTGCTTGCCGATTTCTGAGGCTTACCGGGCGCGGTTCGGATTCGGCAGACGTCATGCCGGGCTCGACCCGGCATCCATTTCAACGCTGGTACATCGATTGACCGCGGCTTTCCGCCGGGCTCAGTAAGCGGCGAGTTATCGTCCGGGGGAGCCAGTCCGCGACGGACCCCGGCTCGGGTGCGCAATGACGACGGGCGAATTAACCGTCATGCCGGGTTCGAATTGGGATAAGATTGCGGTGATCCGGATTCCGAGGAGAACGATATGACCACCAGCTTTGTCAGGCTGCTGGCGGAAGGTTCCGCCGCCGGCTTGCAGCCGTCCGAGATGACAGACCCGGGCGATTTTACGACCGAAGATAAAACCGAGCTCAACGAAACCTTTTTCGCCACTGCCGACGAGGGTATTTTGACCGGCGTCTGGGAGTGCGCGCCCTGCCGCGAGGAAATCAGCAGTTACCCGGTGCACGAGATGATGACGGTCATCTCGGGAACGGTGAAGCTGACCGACCCCGAGGGGCGCAGCGAGACCTTTCGCGCCGGCGATACCTTTTTCATTCCCAAGGGAACGCCCTGCGTCTGGGAAATCACCGAAAAGCTGCGCAAGTTCTACATGATCGCGAGCTGAAGGCGCTCACGGGTCACTTGATCCTGGCGTCGGTCTTACCGTCCGCCAGGGTGATGACCACGTCGTCGTCGCGATGCAGCTGTTTCACCGAGGTGACCAGTAGGTCGCCCTTGCTGACCTTGGCGAACCCCCGCGCCAGGGTCTTGGCCGGGCTCAGGGTATCCAGCGAACGCAGTTGCAGATCGACCCGGTGGCGGGCCAGCAGGATTTTTTGCCGCATCGCAACGAGATGATTTTCGAGCAGCCGCTCGACGCGATCGCGACGCCGGGAAATCAGCAGCTGCGGGTTCGACTGCGCGAGGCCCGCCTGGCAGAGGCGCAGCCGGTGGCGGTCTTCACCGAGCCGGTACCGCAGCCGATCGAGCAGCGAGCCGTAGGCATGTCGCAGGCGCAGCTTCAATTGCTCGACCTGGCGCGCCGGGTGCTGCTGCTGCAGCGCTTTCTGCAGGTAACCGAGCCGCTCGCGCGCCTGGCCGAGGCGTGCTTCGAGCTGTCCGAGCAGGCGCGCGACGCGCTCGTCGATTCCCTGCATGAGCTCGTTGATATCCGGGGTAATCGATTCCGCCGCCACCGACGGCGTCGGCGCGCGGAAATCGGCAACGAAATCGGCGATCGTGAAATCGATTTCGTGGCCGACCCCGGTGACCAGCGGCAGCGGGAAGGCCGCGATATCGCGAGCCAGGGTCTCGTCGTTGAAGCACCACAGGTCTTCGAGCGAGCCGCCGCCGCGCACCAGCAGGACCACGTCGCACTCGCCGTAATCGATTACCCGCTGCAGCGCCGCGCGAATCTGTGCCGCGGCGGTTTCACCCTGGACCGGGGTCGGGAACACGACTACCGGGATGTGCGGCGCGCGCCTGCCGATCACCGACAGCGCGTCGCGGATCGCGGCGCCGGTGGTCGAGGTCACCAGCGCGATCTTGCGCGGATAGCGGGGTATGGATTTCTTGCGCGCCGTGTCGAACAGTCCCTCGCCGGCGAGCTTCGCCTTGAGCTGCTCGTAGCGGCGCATGAGCTCGCCGACACCGGCGTCTTCGAGATGGTCGACGATGAGCTGGTACTTGCCCTGTGGTTCGTAGAGGGTCACCTGCGCGCGGACCAGGACTTGCTGGCCGTTTTGCGGCTGGAAGGCGACGCGGCTGTTGCGGCCGCGGAACATCGCCGCGCCGACCTGGGACTTTTCGTCCTTGAGGGTGAAATACCAGTGCCCCGACGCGGGACGCGAAAAGTTCGATATTTCGCCCTCGACCCAGATCGTGCCGATGCCCTGGCTGAGCATTTGCTTGACCTCGAAATTGAGCGCAGAAACCGTCCATACGGTCTCGTTTGTCGGAGCGGCGGGGTGCATGTTATCCGGTCTGCGAAAAAAACTGCCGATATTCTAACTTATGCCGCAAGATTTCAATAATCTCACTTACGCTATGGCCTGCATTATTTTATAATCGCGCTTTGCAACAGCCCGCGGGAGGCACAATGCGTATCAGCCAGGAAGCCCTTACCTTCGACGATGTCTTGCTGGTGCCCGCGAAATCCGAAATCCTGCCTAACGAAGCCCGCCTCGAAACGCGTTTGACGCGCGGCATCGACATCAATATCCCGATCGTATCGGCGGCCATGGATACCGTCACCGAATCGCGCCTGGCGATAGCCATGGCCCAGGAAGGCGGCCTCGGTATCGTGCACAAGAACCTGTCGGTCGAGGAGCAGGCGGCGGAAGTCGCGAGCGTCAAGAAATTCGAAAGTGTCGTGATTAGGGACCCGATCACGATTTCCCCCGACACCCTGGTCAGCGACGTGATCGAACTGACCAAACAGCGCAAGATTTCCGGTTTGCCGGTGATCGGACCCGAGGGACTCGTCGGGATCGTCACCAAGCGCGATCTGCGTTTCGAAAAGAATCTCGACCAGCCGGTGTCGTCGATCATGACCGCGCGCGACAGGCTGGTCACGGTCGGCGAGGGGGCCGACAAGAAAGAAGTCATCGACCTGCTGCACCGCCACCGCCTCGAACGCGTGCTGGTGGTCGACGAGGCCGGCGAGCTCAAGGGGATGATCACGGTCAAGGACATCATGACCTCGCGCGTCCACCCGCTCGCCTGCAAGGACGAGCACGGGCGCCTGCGGGTCGGCGCCGCGGTGGGCACCGGCGCCGAGACCGAGGCGCGCGTGCGCGCACTGGTGGAGGCCGAGGTCGACGTGATCGTCGTCGACACTGCGCACGGGCATTCGCGCGGCGTGCTCGAGCGGGTCGCCTGGGTGAAGAAGAATTTCCCCGGCACCCAGGTGATCGGCGGCAATATCGCCACCGCCGAGGCCGCGCTGGACCTCGTCGACGCCGGCGCCGATGCGGTCAAGGTCGGCATCGGCCCGGGTTCCATCTGTACCACGCGTATCGTCGCCGGGGTCGGCGTGCCGCAGATTTCTGCGATCGCCAATGTCGCCGAGGCGCTCAAGGACAGCGATGTCTGCGTGATCGCCGACGGCGGCATCCGCTTCTCGGGCGATATCGCCAAGGCGCTGGTCGCCGGGGCGCATGCGGTGATGATCGGCAGCATGTTCGCCGGCACCGAGGAAGCGCCGGGAGAGGTCGAACTGTTTCAGGGCCGTTCCTACAAGTCCTACCGCGGCATGGGATCTATTTCGGCGATGCAGAAAGGATCCAGCGACCGCTATTTCCAGGCCGACAACGCCGACGAAAAGCTGGTGCCGGAAGGTGTCGAGGGACGGGTACCCTTCAAGGGCCCGCTGTCCAATACCATCTACCAGCTGCTGGGCGGTATCCGCTCCAGCATGGGCTACGTCGGTTGCGGCACCGTCGACGAGATGCGTACCCGACCCGAATTCGTCAAGGTGACCAATTCCGGGATGCGCGAATCGCACGTGCACGACGTGACGATCACCAAAGAAGCCCCGAATTACCAGGTCTAGCCCCGTTGGCCGATCTCCACGACGATAAAATCCTGATCCTGGATTTCGGATCGCAGTACACCCAGTTGATCGCGCGCCGCGTGCGCGAGGCCGGGGTTTACTGCGAAATCTATCCCTGGGATGCCGATTTCGAGCAGATTCGCGAATTCGGCGCGCGCGGGTTCATTTTGTCCGGCGGACCCGAGTCCACGCTGGACGCCGAAAAGCCCGAGGTGCCCGCCGGCCTGTTCGATCTCGGCTTGCCGATCCTCGGCATCTGTTACGGCATGCAGGCGATCGCGCAGCAACTCGGCGGCAAGGTCGAGAATGTCGGCAAGGCCGAGTTCGGCTACGCCAGCGTGCGCGCCCGCGGTCATACCGAGCTGTTGCGGAATATCCAGGACCACGAAACCGCCGAGGGTTACGGTATGCTCGACGTCTGGATGTCGCACGGCGACCGGGTCGCCGAACTGCCGCCCGGGTTCAAGCTCATGGCCAGCACCGAGAGCGCGCCGATCGCCGGCATGGCGGACGAAGCGCGGCACATCTACGGATTGCAATTCCATCCCGAGGTGACGCACACGCTCCAGGGCAGGGCGATTTACGCGCGTTTCCTGCACCAGATCTGCGGCTGCGGTTCGAAATGGACCCCGGCCAATATCATCGAGGCGACCGTTGCCGGGGTGCGCGAGCAGGTCGGGGGGGACGAGGTGGTGCTGGGACTGTCCGGCGGCGTCGATTCGTCGGTGGTCGCGGCGCTGCTGCACGAGGCCATCGGCGATCAACTGACCTGCATCTTCGTCGACACCGGCCTGTTGCGTTTTCGCGAAGGCGACCTGGTGATGGAACAATTCGCCGAACACATGGGCGTGCGGGTGATACGTATCGACGCCGAGGAACGCTTCCTGCGCAAGCTCGAAGGACTCGCCGATCCCGAGGACAAGCGCAAGGCGATCGGCAACCTGTTCATCGAAATATTCGAGGAACAAGCCGGCAAGCTCGAAAATGCCAAATGGCTCGCGCAGGGCACGATTTATCCCGACGTGATCGAGTCGGCCGGCGCCGCGACCGGCAAGGCCCACCTGATCAAGTCGCACCACAATGTCGGCGGCTTGCCCGAAGACATGAAACTGGCGCTCGTCGAGCCGCTGCGCGAACTGTTCAAGGACGAAGTGCGCCTGATCGGCGTCGAGCTCGGCCTGCCGCGGGAAATGGTCTACCGCCACCCGTTCCCGGGGCCCGGGCTCGGGGTGCGAATCCTCGGCGAAGTCAAAAAAGAATTTGCGGATACGCTGCGTCTCGCCGACCATATATTCATCGAAGAGCTGCGCAAGCACGACCTCTACGACAGGGTTTCCCAGGCCTTCGTGGTATTTCTGCCGGTCAAGTCGGTCGGCGTCACCGGCGACGGTCGCCGCTACAACCACGTGGTCAGCCTGCGCGCGGTCGAGACCATCGACTTCATGACCGCCCGCTGGGCCGATTTACCCTACCAGTTCCTGGATCACGTATCGCGCCGGATAATGAACGAGATCGAGGGCATTTCGCGCGTCGTCTACGACATCTCCGGTAAACCGCCCGGCACCATCGAGTGGGAGTGACCGGCTGCCGCTCGCACCGGCAGCTGTTCGACCAGCACCTGTCTCGAGATCCCGTCTGGCTGAATCCCGTATGAGCGGCCGCAGCTTCAGGAGATCGGTATGAGCGCAGCCAGGCGCGGCGGCAACGGTAGCGGCGAGATCGCGAACAATGGCGCCGAGACGGGCGAAGTCTCTTCACAACGGCAGATGACGATTGCCGCCCTGGGGGTCGTATTCGGCGACATCGGCACCAGCCCCCTGTATGCGCTGCGCGAGAGTTTCGGCGGGTCCGTGGCACCCTTGTTGAACCGGGCCGACCTGTTCGGCGTGCTTTCGCTGATTCTTTGGTCTTTGATCCTGATCATCTCGGTGAAATACCTGTTGTTCGTGCTGCGCGCCGACAACCGGGGCGAGGGCGGCATCATCGCGCTCGTGGCCTTGCTGAATCCCTGGCGCACGCGCTGGGGCGAGCCGCGTTTCCTGCTGATGATCATGGGACTGTTCGGCGCCTGCCTGTTGTACGGCGACGGCACGATAACACCGGCGATTTCCGTACTCAGCGCCGTGGAGGGTTTACGCGTGGCCGCGCCGGGACTGGATCAGTATGTCATCCCGATCACCATCGCCATCCTGGTTGCCCTGTTTGCGGTACAAAGTCGCGGTAGCGGCAGTATCGGCCGCCTGTTCGGGGCCGTGATGCTGCTCTGGTTCCTGGTATTGGCGGTACTCGGACTGCGTGGCATTTTGATGGAGCCGGACGTACTGGCTGCCTTTTATCCGGGATACGCGATCCGTTTTTTTGCGGAAAACGGGCTAACCGGGTTTCTTACCCTGGGGGCGGTGTTTCTCGTCGTCACCGGCGGCGAGGCGCTGTATGCCGATCTCGGGCATTTCGGGCGCGCGCCGATCCGTCGAGCGTGGATCCTGATCGTCTTCCCGGCCCTGGTACTGAATTACCTGGGCCAGACGAGCCTGTTGCTCAACCAGCCGGCGACCATCCAGTCGCCGTTTTTTCATCTGGCGCCGGCCTGGGCGACGCTGCCGCTGGTATTCCTCTCGACGGTCGCAACCGTAATCGCTTCGCAGGCGGTGATCAGCGGCACCTTTTCCCTCACTCGCCAGGCCGTTCAGCTCGGCCTGCTGCCCAGGATGCGGGTGATATTTACCCAGGCGGACGAGGCGGGCCAGATCTATCTGCCGGCAATTAACTGGCTGCTGATGTCCGCCTGTATCCTGCTGGTGCTCGGCTTTCGCAGCTCGGATGCGATGGCCTCGGCTTACGGCGTGGCGGTGTCCATGGACATGGTGGTGACGACGGTCCTGGCGGTTGCGGTGGCCCGCCGGTTCAACTGGCGGCCCGGACTGGCGCTGGGTGCCGGCGTGCTGTTCGTGTTGATCGACACCGCCTTTCTCGGCGCGAACCTGGCAAAGATTCCCCAGGGCGGCTGGTACGCGCTGCTGATCGCCGCGTTGATTTTTACCGTGATGTGGAGCTGGCGGCGGGGCCACGCGCTGCTGGCGGAACGCCTCGGCGAGCGGGCCACGCCGCTGGACGATTTTCTCGAGATGCTGTCGGTCGATCCGCCTTACCGGGTGCCGGGCACGGCGGTCGTGCTGACGGGCTACGATGCGCCCAGCGTCCCGGCGGCCCTGGCGCACCACCTGGCCTGTACGCATGCGTTGCACGAGCGGGTGATTTTTCTGACCGTAAAGATCGATGACAGACCGCACGTGCCGGCGGCCGAACGCCTCACATTCGAGGATCTCGGCACGGGGATTACGCGCCTGCACGTGCTCTATGGATTTTCACAGCCGACAAATCTGCCGCTGGCGCTGCGTTTGGGTGAGCGAGTCGGCCTGCCGGTCGATACGGAGTCCGTGATATATATTCTCGGCCGCGAAACCGTGATCGCGCTTCGCGATCGAAAAGGATTACCCTATTGGCAGGAAAAACTTTTCGTCTGGCTGTCGCGGAATGCCGCCCGGGCGACGGCCTATTATCATTTGCCCGAGGAACGGGTGCTCGAGATCGGCCTGCAGGTCGGTTTGTGAAAGCGGCGCACGAATCTACCGGCCGGCGTCTCGCTGCACGAGATGCCGGCTGAACGATGTAGTCATTTAACAGGTGCTATTGTATGCTCTTTCGATTCTCTCCATCGGGTTTTTCAGGGCATTGTCACTCGTGATTTTCTTAAAACCCTCACCATTACGGGCTTTTCCAGGCTTGATTGAAATCGCGTGGCAGTAGACGACGAAGACTGGATGCGGCGGGCGCTGGAAGAGGCTCGCAAGTCGGCGGCAGTCGGCGAGGTGCCGGTCGGCGCGGTGCTGGTCGACGACGGCGATCGGCTGGTCGCCGCCGGGCACAACCAGCCGATCGGGGCGCGCGACCCGAGCGCGCACGCCGAAATCGTCGTGCTGCGCGCCGCGGCGCAAAAGCTCGATAATTACCGCCTGCCGGGCTGCACGCTGTACGTCACCGTCGAACCCTGCGTGATGTGCGTCGGCGCGCTGGTGCACGCGCGCGTGCAGCGGCTGGTCTACGGCGCCGCCGAACCCAAGACCGGCGCCATCGAGAGCGCCCACCGGCTGTTCGAAGACGGCGAATTCAACCATTACCCCGAAATCGTCAGCGGCGTACTGGCCGACGAATGCTCGCAGCTCATGACCGAGTTTTTCGTCGCCCGCCGCAAGCGCAACAAAACCGGACACTAACACCCCATAATTCGGGTCAGGTCTAAACCAAGCGCAAACCTATAATTTGGATCTGACCCGAATCTAGAGGGAGGGGGCGAGGGGGGCGACGTCCTCGCGGGGTTTGCCGCTGCCCGGGACTTCGCGCGAGTCGCGGGTATCGATGTCGACCAGGTACGAAAAGTACTGGCGAATGTTTTCCACGTACTTGACCGGCTCCCAGCCGCGCGCGTAACCGTAGCGGGTATTCTTGTACCATTTCTTGCGCGCCAGCAACGGCAGGTTTTCCTTGACGTCGATCCAGCGGTCCGGGTTTCCGCCGCGGCCCTGGGTGATGACCCGCGCATCCTCGAGGTGCCCGAGGCCGACGTTGTAGGCCGCCAGCGCAAACCAGGTCCGGTCGGGCTCGGGGATGCGTTTCGGCACGCGTTTCCTGACCCGGGCAATATACTCGGCGCCGCCGCGGACGCTCTGCACCGGGTCGAGCCGGTTTTCGACCTTCATCTGCCGGGCCGTGGCCTGGGTCAGCATCATCAGGCCGCGAACCCCGGTGGGCGACTTGGCGCGCTCGTTCCAGAGAGACTCCTGGTAGCCGATGGCGGCCAGCAAGCGCCAGTCGAGCCCGACCTTTTTGCCGGCCTCCTTGAACAGGGGTTCGTATTTCGGCAAATGAGACGCG
>JASFKL010000089.1:0-12814 GCA_050118655.1 Gammaproteobacteria bacterium
CGGAAAGAAAATTCCCGTCCATGTTAACGACGAAATGTTCGTTCATCGGGGAATTCGCATCGGCGAAGACAAGGTCATTCCATTCGAAGACCTGCCCGCCAAAAGTGAACTGGAAGCGGCGGGGGGTGTCATTCGATCGATAGCCGGGGAACACGCCGTGCTCGACGATATGTTTTACATCAGTGGTGAGATTCCTCGAATAACAGCTTACGAAAAAGGCTTACCGATGCATGTAAAGGACGTGGGCAAGGGCTGGGAGCCCGATCCCTGGATAATGGACGAACGATATGCAGCCATACATATCAGGGAGAAGGGTATCCTGGTATTTACGGCTTGCTCCCATGCGGGCGTGGTAAACGTGCTCGAGGATGCCCGGGAAAGATTTGATCCCATACCGCTTTACGGCGTTATGGGTGGATTCCACTTATCCGGCAGGGAGTGCGAAGCGATCATTCCTGAAACCATCCGGGATATGCAGAAATTCAACCTGAAGTTGATCGTTCCTGGTCACTGTACCGGATGGAGGGCCGCTCACAAACTGGTTGAAGTATTCGGCGAGGACGTCGTGGTCATGTCGGCTGTCGGGAATTCCTACAGTTTTTAACATCTTGAATCGGACGAACATGAACGATACCAGATGCTTCGGGAAGTGCCCTCTGCCGTCTTTCCGGCGAAAGACCGAATTCATCCCGCAGCGTTGGACGGGAAGCGATGTATATATATCAAAAATAGGTAAAGGCGCGTTGGCCGTAATGACGGCTTCGGGCACGAAGCGAACGCCCGGTCTCTTGGTCTGGGCGACGACCAGGGGCCGGAAACCTCCGCCCGGTCCTCGATTCGGAATGTCTGCTTTCCCGGGCGCCGCGGCTATCGCTCGTGAATATACCGGCAGGTCGGTACCGACGATTTCAACTTCTTAGCGTCTCGTAAACCGCGTCGCGGAAATCCTTCCGACCGGCCTGCACCAGCGAGGGCAGGTATTGCTGCATGAGAATACCGACCAGGTCCTCCGCGGGATCGACCCAGCAATAGGTATCGGCCATGCCGCCCCAGCCGAAGTCGCCTTGCGAACCCGCCGCCGCGGATTGTTGCGGGTCCATGGTGACGCAGTAACCGAGACCGAAGCCGTAGCCGTTGTATTCGCCCGCGGCGATGCCGTTGAAGGCGAGCGGCAGCAGCGAGGCATCGACATGGTTGCGGGTCATGAGGTCGACGGTTTCGGGCGCGATGATGCGTCGTCCGCCGAGTTCGCCGCGGTTCAGCATCATCTGCGCGAAGCGCCAGTAGTCGGGCGCGGTCGAGACCAGCCCGCCGCCGCCCGAATGCAGCCTGACCGGAACGCCCGAAAGCGACGGCACGAAAGGCGAGCGGTCGCGGGTTTCCAGCGCGGCGAGCGGGTTCTCTTCGGTGGGCCCGTAGAGCGTCGCCAGGCGCGCCGCCTGGTCGGCCGAAACCTCGAAACCCGTATCGACCATGCCCAGCGGGTCGAGAATTTGCCCCTGCAGGTAATCGCCGAACGGCATATCGGCGAGCAGTTCCACCAGGTAACCGCAGATATCCGTGGCGATGCTGTAGTGCCACAGCGCGCCGGGTTGCGCGAGCAGCGGGAATTGCAGCAGGGCGCCCATCAGTTCCTCGAGGCTGCGCTGCTGGATGCCGGCTTGCCAGATTTCGGCGTATAGCGCATCGACCGGGTGCTTGTCGGGCTCGAATCCGTAGCTGAAGCCGGCCGTGTGGGTCAGCAGTTGGCGCACGGTGATATCCGCTTCGAGCGCGCCCTCGCCGTAGACCTCGAGTTTGCCGAGCGCCGGGATCCAACGCCGCGCGGCGTCGTCGAGCTCCAGAACACCGCGTTCGACGAATTGCATCAGCGCCACGCTGGTCAGCGGCTTGGTCATCGAGTAGATGCGAAAGATCGTATCCTCGCGGATCGGTTCCTGCGCGGCGATGTCGGCGAAGCCCGCGCGATATCGATGCAGGATCTCGCCGCCGCGGCTTACGAGGGTCAGCATGCCGGCCGTTTTCGCGGACTCCACGTAACCGTTTACCATCGCTTCGACGCGGGCGAAATCGACTTCCTGCAAGCGCGGCGCAGTCACGGCTGGAATCCCTCGAGCGCGGTATCGATCGCGGCCAGCGCGCGATCGGCGTCGGCTTTCGAAAAGGGTAGCGGCGGGCGCAGTTTCAGTACCTGGCCGTAGCGGCCGGAGGTGCCGGTGATCACGCCCTGTTCGGCGATCAGGCTGCCCAGGTGACGCATCGCGGTCCTCGACAGGGGTTCCCGGGATTCGCTGTCGACCAGCATGTCGAGCCCCCAGAAAAGCCCGCAACCCTGGATGTCGCCGATGCGCGCGTGGCGCGTCGCCAGTTCGCGCAGGCCAGCCTCGAGATAGGCCCCGGTATCCCGCGCGTTCTGCAGCAGGCCCTCGTCCTCGATCACCTCGATCACGGCCTTGCCGACCGCGGCCGAGACCGGGTTGCCGCCGAAGGTGTTGAAGTAGTGGTAATCGCGGGCGTAGGTCTCGGCGAGGTCGCGTCGCGTGGCCATCAGCGCCAGCGGGTGACCGGCGCCCATCGGTTTGCCGCAGGTCAGGATATCGGGCTCGATGCGGTAATTGTCGCTGGCCCACCAGTTTTGCCCGGTGCGGCAGTAGCCGGACTGCACTTCGTCGGCGATCACCAGGCCGCCGCGCTTGCGCATCTCCGCGCAAAGGCCGTCGAGATAGCCGGGCGGCGCCACCAGCGGGCCGTTCGAGTCCCAGACCAGGTCGATCATCACCGCCGCCGGCTGGTAACCGCGCGCTTCGAGGCTGTCGAGCTCGCGGCGCGCGAGTTCGAGATATTTCTCGGCCGCCGTGTCGTCGTCGCGGCCGTAGGGTCCGCGGTAGAGATTAGGCGGTTCGATCACCGCCAGCCAGTCGGGGCGGTCGGCGGCGGGGTAACTGTCGGTGGACAACCGCCGGGTCAACTCGGAGACGCCGTGATAGGAAGACTCGGTCACCACCAGTCCCTGCCGGCCGGTGACGTGGCGGGCGATCTGTGCCGCGAGGTCGTTGGCCTCGCTGCCGGTGCAGGTGAAAATACAGGTATCGATAGCGCCGGGCAGTTTCGCCGCCAGCATTTCGCCGAGTTCGACGATGGTTTCGTGCAGGTAGCGGGTATGGGTATTGAGCGTGGCCGCCTGCCGGCAGAGCGCCTCGACAACCCGCGGATGGCAATGGCCGACCGAAACCACGTTGTTGTAGCAATCGAGATATTCGCGGCCGTCGGCATCCCACAGGATCGTGCCTTTACCGCGTACCAGGTGCAGCGGCCGGTCGAAAAAATTCTGGTAGGTCGGGCCGAGCGTTTTACGGCGGCGCTCGATCAACTGCTGGTCATTCATCGGGATCTTCGTTCGGATTACGTCTAGGGGCCGATACTGATCCGGGTTTCGCCGCCCAGCACCGGCCTGGTGAGTTCGATCCGCATGCCTTCGGCCGCGCAAACGCTGCGCGCCGGCGCGCGATGGGATTTCAGGTATCTTTCGTTTTCGATCTGAACTTCGTCGAGCTCGGAATCGCTGCGATCGGGATCGTGGTGGAACATGACCAGTGCGCCGACTTCGGCATCGGTAGCGAGCCTTCTCACCTGGGAAATCAGCGTATGTCCCCAGCCGTGTTTGTGCGGCATGTCGTCTTCGGTGTACTGGGCATCGTGGATCAGTACATCGACGCCATGCAGGTAATTGACCCATTGATCGTAAGTGGTCGCCGGTGCATAAGGCGGGTCGAGTTCGTTATCGGTGACGTAGGCGCAGCTGACGTCGTTGTCGTCGATGCGGTAGGCGACCCCGCCGCCGGGGTGGTTCAGCGCGCGCTTGACGACCCTGATGTTCTCGCGTTCGTAGAGCTCGCTCTCGACACCCTTGAACTTGCATATATTGTTGGACGGTAAATCCTCGGCGCGTACCGGGAACGAGGTGCCGTCCATCTGCTCGAACAGGGAGCACAGCAGCCTGTGTCCCGACTGGACGCTGATATACACGTTGATATCACGGTCGGGCTGATAGATCGGCGCGAAAAACGGGTAGCCCTGGATATGATCCCAGTGACCGTGCGAAAGCAGGATATTGGCGGGCGTCGATTTCTGCGCCAGCTTCCGGCCCAGCAGGCGGATGCCGGTGCCGGCGTCGAGGATCAGGTCGTGGCCGGTCTCGAGCTCGATGTGCACGCAGGAGGTATTGCCGCCGTAACGGACGGTTTGCGGCCCGGGAACCGCGGTCGATCCCCGCACGCCGTAGAAGGTGATAATCACCGCTGTCGACCGTCAGGTGGACGTTTCGGCGGCTCCTGCCCTGTCGATTTCATCGTTTGCGCTCCCTTGATCGGGGGTTACCAGTACCAGCCCGAGCAGCATCACGATTACCGACGCCCATACCCAGACGGTATGCTGCTCCGAAAACACGATGATACCCCATATTACCCCGGATATCGTTACTATGTAAGCGCACTGGCTCGCGAACACGGGTCCCGCGTTCTTTATCGAGTAGAAAAACATCGAGTAGGCGAAGCCGCTGCCGAGAGCGATTCCGACCACCGCGAGCCCGGCATCGGTCGCCAGCCAGGTCCAGGATTCGTCGACGCCGAGGTAGATGGCGAGCGGAAACTGGATCAGGATCGCGATCAGGTTCGAGCCGAACAGGAACTCGCGGATGTCGACGTGACCCGGAATACCGCGGCTGATGTAGACGTTCTCGATCGCGTAAAACAATGCGCACAGCACGACCAGCAGAACCCAGAAACCGGCATCGTCGCTGTCGAGGCCGAGATCGGGAATCACCAGCAGCAGGATCGAGATCATGCCGAGCACGATGCCCGCCAGGCGGCGCGCGACCAGCGACTCGAAGCTGAGCAACAGCATGATCGCATAGGTGAACAGCGGAACCGCCGACACGGTAATCGCGAGGATGCCCGCCGACAGGTGCGGTGCGGCGTAGAAATAAAACAGGTTCGGCAGGGTAATGCCGACCAGCGCCAGCACCAGGTAATGGCGCAGGTTGCGGCGATCGAACAGGGTGATACCGGAAACCAGGCAGACGACCAGGAAGAAAACCGCGGTCAATACGACCTGCCAGGCGGACAGGGCGAGCGGATGAGCGCCCTGCGCGGTCGCGATCAACGCCAGCGAGAAGGTCGCGCCCCAGATCACGCCCGCGCCGAGAATCATCAGGTAAGGAAATAACCGGTGATTTTTCATCTTTTGTTTTTTTTCGATAGCCCGGCCCGATTATATTGATCCGGGACCGCTGCGGGTACGTATTTTTTCGGCGGGTCGGCCGGGAGAGGGAGTTCCAGGTCGGGTTGCGTTGCCGCCGGTTGCCGGTATCGCGGTATCTTGCACCGAATTGGACGGAATCAGCATTATTTACTTGCACATCGAGCCGCTTCGGGGCACATTCTCGACACGAGTAGAGTTTCTTCGTACAGCGAACTTTCCCGACATGGATTACCTCAAATTTTTTATCGATGGCGACTGGGTCGAACCGATCGGTTCCGAAACTATAGACGTCGTAAACCCTGCTACAGAACAACCTTTTGCCCGGGTTGGCGCGGGCAGTCCCGAAGACGTCGATCGCGCGGTCGCCGCGGCGCGCCGCGCGTTCGCCGACTACTCCCAGTGGACCGTCAAGCAGCGGCTGGATCTGCTGGAAACGATTCGCGCCAATTACAAGAAACATTTCGACGATATCGCGCAGGCGATTTGCGAGGAAATGGGTGCGCCGGTGGACCTGGCGCGCGGTTACCAGACCAAGCTCGGGCACGGTCATATCAAGAGTGCGATCAAGGCGCTGCTGAATTTCAGTTTCGAAAAAACCGAGGACGACATGATTCTGCGCTACGAGCCGATCGGCGTCTGCGGTCTGATCACGCCGTGGAACTGGCCGATGAACCAGGTCGCCGCCAAGGTCATGCCGGCGCTGGCCGCGGGCTGTACCATGATTCTGAAGCCCAGCGAGGAGTCGCCGCTCGATGCGATGATCTTCACCGAGGTATTACGCGAGGCCGGCGTGCCGGCCGGCGTCTTCAATCTCGTCAACGGTTACGGTCCGGTGGTCGGAGAGGCCATGTCCCGTCATCCCGGCATCGACATGATGTCGTTTACGGGCTCGACGCGCGGCGGTATTGCGGTGGCCAAGGCCGCTGCCGACACCGTCAAGCGGGTGGGCCAGGAACTCGGCGGCAAGTCGCCCAATATTCTCCTCAGTGGTGTCGATATCGAGGCCGCGGTTACCGAGGGCGTGCAATACATGATGATGAACGCGGGCCAGTCCTGTAACGCGCCGACCCGCATGCTGGTACCGAACGAGCAGATGGAAGAAGCGATCGAGGCGGCGCGGGCGGCGGCCGAAAGTATCGGTGTCGACGATCCCTCCAGGCCCGGGGAACACATCGGTCCGGTGGTCAACAAGACCCAGTTCGATAAAATCCAGGCGCTGATCCAGAAGGGCATCGACGAGGGCGCGACCCTGGTCACCGGCGGCACCGGCCGCCCCGAACACCTTTCCGTGGGCTATTACGTCAAGCCGACCGTGTTCGCCAATGTCGATAACGGCATGACCATCGCGCGCGAGGAAATTTTCGGGCCGGTGCTGGTAATTATCGGTTACGACGACGAAGACCAGGCCGTGGAAATCGCCAACGATACCGAATATGGGCTCGCGGCCTATGTCTGTTCCCGGGAGATGGAGCGCGCCAAGTCGGTGGCGCGCCGGTTGCGCGCCGGACAGGTCGCGATCAATTACGTGGGCGGTACGACCGATACGCCTTTCGGCGGATACAAGCAGTCGGGTAACGGCCGCGAAAAAGGCAAGTGGGGCCTCGAGGAATTTCTCGAGCTGAAAGCGATTACCGGCTCGATTGCGAGCTGAGCCCCGTGAGTTCGACCTCGGTCAAGTTCAATTTTACCGGCAAGCGGGTATTGATAACGGGCGGCACCTCGGGCATCGGCGAGGCGTCGGCGGTAGCCTTCGTCCGGGCGGGAGCGCGGGTCGTAATCAGCGGACGCAACCAGCAGCGCGCCCGCAAGGTCATCGAGCGCTGCGCGCACGAAGCGGGCAGCATCGCCTTCGTCGCGGGCGATATTACCCGGCGGCAAAAATGCGAACTGGTGGTTACCGAGACGATCGGCGTTCTGGGCGGGCTCGATTACCTGGTCAACAGCGCCGGGGTGATCTATCACGCCACGGCCGAGGAAACCACCGACGAGCAATGGCTGGAAACCATGAACGTCAATGTCAACGGCATGTTCTACATGTGCCGGGCGGCGTTGCCGTCGCTGAAATCGAGCAAGGGCGCGATCGTCAATATCGCATCCGACGCGGCGCTTTCCGGTAGTCCGCACCTGACCGCCTACTGCGCCAGCAAGGGCGCGGTGTTGCAGATGACCCGTGCAATGGCGCTCGATTACGCCCCCGAGGGCGTGCGTATCGTGCCGATTTGCCCCGGCGACGTGGACACGCCGATGCTGCGCGGCGAGTTTCGCGACCGCGGGCTCGAGGCCAGGGCCGGGCTCGCCGAATCCGCCGCCGGCGTGCCGCTCAACCGGGTGTGCACGGCCGAGGAGGTCGCCGACATGGTGCTCTATGCCTGCAGCGATTCATCGCGCTTCGTGACCGGATACCCGCTGGTCATCGACGGCGGCGGTCGAGCCTAAAACTGGTTATCCTCCGAAAGCAACGCCATCACCCGGTACCACTGCTTTTCCGCCGCCGGTCCCAGGCGCTCGAAAATATCGGCGAAGCGGCGCCGCTGAACCTCTGACAGTTCGTATTCCAGTTTCTTCCCCCGCGCGCTCAATGCGAGGCGCCTGACGCGCCGGTCCCGCGCGTCGATGGACTGGTCGACGTAACCCAGCGCGATCATCTTTTGCAGCGGTTTGTGCAGGTATTGCTTGGAGACACGCATGACCTCGAGCAGCTCGTTGACGCTGCAGCCCGGATGCCGGCCGATGAAATAGAGCACGCGGTGGTGAATGCGCGACAGCCCGAGTTCGGACAGCCGCCGGTCGGGCTGGTAAGTCATCGCCCGAAAGCCGAAATGCATCGCTTCGAGGGCCTGGTTCAGTTCCTGCTGGCGTTTTGTCATCGTAAAATTTTAAGTCAACAATATTGACATTATAAATCTTCTGGTTTAATTTTTATAGGTCACTATTATTGACCTATAACCTCATGCGAAAAATACCTCTCTGCTGGATCGACGGCGCCATCGTCCCGGCCCGCGAGGCGCGGATTTCGGTTTACGATCACGGTCTGCTGTACGGCGACGGCGTATTCGAAGGTCTGCGGTTTTATCACCGCAAAACATTCATGCTCGATGCCCATTTACAGCGCCTCGCGCAATCGGCCGAGGCCATCGGGCTGCAACTGCCCCTGGATGCGGGGCAGATCGCGGGGGCGATCGAAGCATTGATCGCAGCCTGCGGCGAAGAGCGGGGCTACCTGCGCCTGGTCGTTACGCGCGGCGCCGGGTCGCTGGGCATCGATCCGCGCAAGTGCCCCCGGGCGGCGATGTTCATCATCGCCGATGAACTGGAATTACTCGCCGCGGGCGGGGCCGGCGAGGGCATCGGTCTGCACGTCGCGCGAACCCGGCGCATGCCCGCACAGTGTCTCGATCCGAAAATCAAGAGTCTCAACTATCTCAATAACATTCTCGCCAAGATCGAGGCCAACCGCGCCGGCATGGACGAGGCGCTGATGCTGAACCTCGACGGCCGGGTCAGCGAGGGCAGCGTGGACAATATCTTTATCGTTTCCGACGGCATCCTCAAGACCCCGCCGCTCGGCGAAGGCCTGCTCGCCGGGGTCACCCGGGCGGTGATCATCGAACTGGCCCGCGGGCTCGGTATTCCCTGCGAGGAATCCGCCCTCGGTATCGACGACCTGCGCCGGGCCGAGGAATGCTTCCTGACCGGTACCGGGGCGGAACTGATCCCGGTTCGGCGTATCGACGACTATTGTCTGCCGTCACCGGAATCGCCGCTGCTCCCGGCGATCGCGAAGGCGTTCGAGGAAAGAATCGAGGCCGATTGCGCGGCCTGATCCTGGGCTTGGGTTTCATCGGGCAAAGCGCTAACATTTCGTTTCGACTGTTGTGGAGCTAATGTCATGAGAATCATCGTAGTGGGCGCCACCGGCGCCGTGGGCAAGGCGGCGATCGACGCGCTCGCGCCGCGGCACGAAATCATCGCCGTCGGCCGTAACAGCGGCGACCTGCAGGTGGATATCGAGGATCTCGACAGTCTGCGCACGATGTACCGCAATGTCGGCAAGGTCGATGCCGTGGTCAGCACCATCGGCCAGGCGCATTTCGGCGCGGTCGACGAGATGAGCAGCGAACAGTTCATGCAGGGGATCAACCACAAGCTGTTGCCGCAGGTCAACCTGGTACTCGAGGGTTTCGATTACGTCAACGATGGCGGCAGCTTCACGCTGACCAGCGGCGTTCTCAACCGGGATCCGATCCGCGGCGGTTCGGCCGCGGCGGCGGCCAACGGCGCGCTCGACGGTTTCGTGTTCGGCGCGTCGGTCGAGATGCCGCGCGGCATTCGCATCAACAGCGTGAGCCCGGAAGTGCTCGAGGTTTCGCGTGAACGCTTCGACGGGTTTTTCCGCGGCCATCACCACGTCTCCGACGAAGCCGTCGGGCTGGCCTACAGCAAGGCGGTCGAGGGTTGTCTCACGGGGCAGGTTTTCACGGTCGATATCGGTTAGCGATTCCGTGCGACCCGATCCGCTTCCGGCCTGAGACGCAAGCATGGAATCCGGGGGTTCGAAGCTGACTCTTAAAGGCGGGCGCGTCCCGGTCGCGGCCGCCGAGGCCGTCGATATCGTCAGCGAAATTTTCACTCGCATCGGCTGCAGCGAAACCTGTGCGCGCCAGGTCGCCGCGCATCTGGCCGATTCGAGTCTCTGCGGCGTCGAAAGCCATGGCCTGATGCGCGCATTGCAATACGCCGAGCAATTCCGGAGCGGTTACCTGGATCCTGCCGCCGAGGCGCGCGTCGTCACCACGGCCCGCGGCGCGACCGAAATCGACGGCGGCGGCGGTATCGGTATACCGGTCATGCGCATGGCATATGAGCAGGGCATGGAGCTGGCGCGCGAAAACGGCGTGGCGGCGCTCGCGGTGCGCAACGTCGGCCACACCGGGCGGCATGGCGCGTATGCCGACGATGCCGCCGAGCGCGGCTTCCTGACAATCTGTACCGGCGGCGGCAACCGCCAGGCCTGGCGCCAGGTGGCACCGCACGGCGGCGCCCGCGCGCTGTTGCCGACCAATCCGTGGTGCGCGGGGATTCCGGGCGGCGAGCGCGGCCCGGTGGTGATGGATTTCGCAACCTCGAAAATCGCCGGCGGCTGGATCTATGCCGCGCAAAATGCCGGTGCGCTGCTGCCCGAGGGCTGCGTGATCGATGCCGCGGGCAAACCGACCCGCGATCCCGAGGATTATTTCGCCGGCGGCGCGATCCTGCCGTCGGGCGAACACAAGGGTTACGCGCTCGCGGTCGTCGGAGAAATGATTGGCGAGGCGCTGCTCGGCCCGTCGACGACCGAAACCAACTGGTTACTGATCGCCGTCGATGCGACGCGGTTTCGAGAGGCGCCGGCCATGCAGTCGGCGGCCGAGGCCGTGCTCGCCGAACTGCGCAACTGCCCGCCGGCCCCCGGGTTCGAGCGCGTCGAGGTGCCGGGAGAGCGCGAGCGCGAATGCCGTGCGCGGGCGCAGGGAACGATCCGCCTTCCCGGGAAAACCTGGCGGCAGATTCTCGCTTTGCGCGACGGCCTCGAAGGTGCAGGGGGCAAGCAAGCCTAGGGCCGCGGGAGAATGAAATACGACTGGTTTTACGCCCGCCGGCAAACAGGGAATCTAGCCCGCCGATAGCGGTCGGCCGACGCCCGCGTCAGATCGAGAACTTGTCTACCGCCGCCGGATTCCAGGCGACGCCGCTGCCGAGCGCGCCGTCGATGTAGACCATGCCTTCGTCGACACGGATGGGATCGGCGAGCACCGGGTTCCACCAGTCGGCATACTCGAGCCAATGGGCGGTCGGCGTGCAGCACAGCAGTTGCGCGCTGATCTCGGGCCACAGATGGCTCGATACCTGCAGGCCGCGGGCCTGCGCCATCGCAGCACCGCGCATCCAGCCGCTGACGCCGCCGACCTTCATCACGTCGAGCATGATGTAGTCCGAGGCGCCTGCATCCATGGCGTGCTGCAAATCCAGGGTTCCCCACCAGTTTTCGCCGCACTGGATCGGCGTGTTCACCGCGCGCGCGATCTGCGCGTGGCCTGCGTAGTCGTGGGCCAGCGTCGGTTCCTCGACCCACAGCAAGCCCTCGTCGTCGAGAATGCGCAGGCGCTCGATGGCTTCCGCCGGTGCGAGACTCTGGTTGTAATCGACCATGATCGCCATCTGTTCGCCGGCGGCCTTGCGCATCGCGCTGACCACGGCGAGGTCGTCGTAGACGCTCGGGTAGCCGATCTTCGCCTTGATGCCGGTAAAGCCGAGTCGCGCCCAGCGTTCGGCGGTACGTGCGCTCCCCTCGGGTCCGTCGTAGCCGACCGCGCCGTAGGCGCGCAACGGCCTCTCGGCGCCGCCCAGCAAGTGGCAAAGCGGAATCTCGTGGCAGCGCGCGAGCGCATCCCAGCAAGCCATGTCGACGCCGGCGAGCGCCATGCCGACGAGGCCCTGGGTACCGAGCAGCCGGAAGCGCCTGGCGAGCTGTTGTTCGATTTCCGCCGGCGCCAGCGTCTCGCCCTCGACCAGCGGCGCGAGGTTGCGCACGAATTCGGCGGTCGGACCCAGCGCGGCTGTGGTGTAGGTAAACACCAGGCCGTGGCCGGTTACGCCGCTGTCGGTAACCACGTCGGCCAGTACCAGCGGCGATTCGGTGATCGTACCGCTCGCCGTGCGATGAGGCTCGGTCATCGGCACGCGCAGCGCGCGGACCTCGAGGGACTGAATTTTCGGCAGCGACTGGTCAGACATGGTTTACTCCGCGATTATACCCTTTTCAAATGGTAGGACTTGGGCCGGGTAAGGTACTCGAAGCCGAGGCTGGACAGCGTACAGCCGCGACCGGAGTGCTTGACGCCCGTCCAGGCCAGCGCCGGGTCGAGGTAATCGCAGCGGTTCATGAACCAGGTACCGGTTTCGACCCGATCGCCGATCGCGATGGCGGCATCTTCGTCGCGCGTGAAAATCGCCGCGGTGAGGCCGAATTCGCTATCGTTCATGAGTTCTACGGCTTGCTCGTCGCCGTCTACCTTCATGATACCCATCACCGGACCGAAGGTTTCCTCGCTCATCACGCGCATCGAGTGATCGACGTCGACGAGTACCTGCGGCGCGAGGTAGGGGGTACCAGGCTCGTCGGCGGCGAAAGCGGCCGGGTCGATCAGCGCGCGGGCGCCGGCGGTGACCGCCTCGGCAATCTGGCCGCGCACGAATTCGGCCGCCGAGGTTTTCACCAGCGGGCCGAGATTGGTATCGGGATCGTCGGGCCTTCCCAGGCGATAAGCGCCGACCAGCGCGGTGACGCCGTCGACGAAATCGTCGTAAATCGCGGCGTCGACATAGACCCGCTCGATTCCGCAACAGGACTGCCCCGAGTTGAATATCGCGCCGTCGGTGACGGTATCGATCGCATGCCGGAGGTCGGCATCGGCGCGCACATAGGCCGGATCCTTGCCGCCGAGCTCGAGGCCGACACCGATGAAGCGCCCGGCCGCGGTGCGCTCGACCATCTCACCGCCCGGCACCGAACCGG
>JASFKL010000090.1:0-12746 GCA_050118655.1 Gammaproteobacteria bacterium
CCCCGAACTCCGAATGGATCTGGTATATCGTATACCAGATTCGTTTATTTACAAAAAAAACGCGTCACAACAGGATAAACGCGTTTTGAATGATGTCAGTTTGGCGCCGCTAACGCAAAGCGCCGTTCGTTTCAGCCGATCAAACCGGTTGCCCCGCGATCTTGATCCCCTGTTCCTGGGCCGTCTTGTTGAGCAGGCTGACCAGCGCGTAAACCGTGTTCAGCGACGGCGTCGGCGTTTCGGTCTGCTCCCCCAGCTCGATTACCACGCCGAGCATGCCGTCGATCTCCAGCGCCTTGCCCGCTTCGAGATCCTGTAGCATCGAGGTCTTGTGCTTGCCGACGCTCTCGGCACCGTCGATGCGCCGCTCCAGGGAGACGCGGAAGCTGGCGCCGAGTTTCTCGGCGATCTGCTGCGCCTCGGTCATCATCTGCGCGGCCAGCGCGCGGGTCTGCGGAAACTGGCAAATATCGACAAGGGTCGCGTGGGTCAGCGCGCTAATCGGATTGAAAGTCAGATTGCCCCACAGCTTGAGCCAGATTTCCGAGCGGATATCGGGCAGCACGAAAGACTTGAAGCCGGCTTCGACGAAAGCGTCGCAAATCGCCTGCACCCGTTCGGATTCGGAGCCGTCGATTTCGCCTACCGGGAAGCGGTGGCCCTCGATGTGGCGGATTACACCGGGGGCGTCTATGGTCGCCGCGGGGTAAGCGATACAGCCGATGATGCGATCGGGGTCGATGGTCGCGGCCAGCGAGCCGTCGGGATCGACGGTATGGACGATATTACCCTCGTACTCGCCGCCGAGCTTCTGGAAGTACCACCAGGGGATACCGTTTTGCAGCGTGACGATGACACCGGAGTCGGACAGCATCGGCATCAGTTTGTCGGCAATCGGCGCGATCTGGTGAGCCTTGACGCCGAGCAGGACCATGTCCTGGCCGGTAATTTCCGACATCTCGGAGGTGGCGACGAGATCGGTAACCACCGACTCCTCGCCGTTTTCGATGAACTTCAGGCCATTGGCCCGAATCGCCTCGAGGTGAGCGCCGCGCGCGATAACCGACAGCTCGTGACCCGCCTGGGCCAGCCTGACCGCCATCATCCCGCCAATCGCGCCTGCTCCGACAACGCAAACCTTCATGCCTAAACCTCAATGAATTCAGGGAACAAAAAACCGGCGCATTCTAAGCAAATGCCGTTTGCAAGTCCACGCGGCCGGGCAAATAGTTTGAATTAATTTTCGTTCGGCCACCAGCGACACCGGACCTCTCCCTCCTTTCAATTAGGGGGACACATTACTCAACTACCGCAATTCAATTGCATTTTGAAACTGAATTAGGGTAGTTGAGTAATGTGTCCCCCTAACTTCCCCTTAACTTCAGGGCTGGCGGGCACGGGGCGATTTGAGTTTCGCCGATGTTGTGATAGTTTCGCGCCCTTCCGACACATTTTGACGAAACTATATGACAAGCTGGGTTCGCTGCAAATGGCAGGACCGGGTTCGCCTCGGGATACTCGACGGCGGAGAGGTCCGCTTTCACGACGGGGAGCTGTTCGACGGGCAGGTGGCGAGCGGCGAAACCGCGCGCCTCGACGGGGTCGAGTTACTGGCTCCATTCACGCCCAATTCGATTCTTGCGCTATGGAACAATTTTCACGAACGCGCCGAGGCGGAGGGCCAGACCATTCCGTCGACGCCGCTGTACTTCATGAAACCGGTAACCAGCGTGATCGCCCCGGGCGAAACCATATACCGTCCGCGCGGCCACAGCGGGCGCGTGATCTTCGAGGCCGAACTCGGCATTGTTATCGGCCGTGAGTGCCGCGACATCGATGCCGCCGAGGCCGACGAGTTCATCTTCGGCTATACCTGCGTCAACGACGTGACCGCGATCGAGTTCCTGTTCGAGGACAAGGCATTCCAGCAGTGGACCCGCAGCAAGGGTTTCGACACCTTCACCCCGCTCGGCCCGGTTATCGAAACCGATATCGACCCCGCCGGGCTGCGCGTGCTCGCGATCCAGGACGGCGAAACGCGCCAGGACTACCCGGTCAGCGACATGATTTACAGCCCGCAGCAAATCGTCGCGATGATCTCCGCCTACCAGACCCTGGTGCCCGGCGACCTGATCTGCTGCGGCACCTCGGTCGGCGCGCGCACCATGAAGCCCGGCTGCGAAATCGTGGTTTCGATCCCGGGTGTCGGCGAGCTGGCAAATCCCTTCGACGACTATCCGGACTGACTTACCGCCTCCTGCAAAAACGATGCCAGCAGTCAGCAGCAGCGACCAGCAGTCCTACACATTCCGCATGGTCGGTGCGCGGCAGCGCGAGGACCGGATTCGCATCACCGCCGAGTGGGTTCTGGCGCAATTCGAGCGCTTCTATCGCGAATTCCTCGCCGTGCCATACCAGGCCAAGGAAGCCTTCGAGTTACAGAATCACGGCACCTCGATCTGGCTCAGCCGCCACCGGCTGTCGCTGTACAGTTCCTACATCGAGCGCATCGGCGACTACCTGAAGGCCGTGCAACCCGCGATTTCGGTCGAGGCCAGTTTCCTGAACCAGCTCGAGAACCGCGTCTGGCGTATGGTCGAAAACCGCTACGAGGGCGACGTCGCCTATGCCTTCGTGCACTCGATCCGCCGCTTCGTCTACCGCGACGAATGGAAGCCGGTCGAGTACGCGTTCTGGAAATGGACCGAGAACGCGAAGGACTTCCCCGACGAATTGTTGCGCCGTTACGATGTCACCGATCTCGTCGAGGAAGGTCACATCGATAAAATTCTGGATATTCCCGGGTTTTCGATCGACTACGAAGACCGCGCGCGCGACAGCGCCGCGATCTTGCGCCGCGTCAACCGCCTCGCGCGGCGCCGCGACAACGATATCGGCGCCCTGGAAATGATCAACGCCGGCTTTTACCGCAATCGCGGCGCCTACCTGGTCGGCAAGATCCTGTTTCGCGACGGCAGCTTCGCGCCGCTGATCATCGCGCTGCTCAACGGAGCCGACGGGATTTACTGCGACGCCGTGATCCTCGACGAAAATCTGGCGCATAACCTGTTCAGCTCGACGCTCGCGAACTTTCACGTCACCACGCGCTACTACCACGAACTCTCCGCCTACCTGCACTCGTTGATGCCTTACCGGGCGCTCGGCCTGCACTATTCGACGATCGGCTACAACCACGTCGGCAAGGTCGCGGTCATGATCGAGTTGAAGCACGAGCTCGCAACCAGCGGTGGAGTACTCGACACCGCGATCGGCGAGCGCGGCACGGTGGCGATCGGCTTTGCCGGCCCCGGCTCCGCCTATAATCTGAAAGTGATCCGCAATCACCCGACCGAGGGCTACAAGTGGGGCGAGTTCGAGGGTATCGACTCGGTCAAGGAAAAGTACAGCCGGGTGCACGATATCAACCGCACCGGCAGCATGCTCGACAACATCATTTACTACAATATCGCGCTCGAGAAAAAACTGTTCGCGGCATCGCTGCTCGACGAATTATTGACCGAGGCGAGCGAAACCGTCTCCCTGCAGCGCGACAGCGTGGTCTTCAAATACCTGATCGTGCAGCCGCGCATGACGCCGCTGCCGGTTTTCCTCGAGCATGCCGACGACCGCCAGGTGCACTACGTCATCGAGAGCCTGGGCGATTGCATCAAGAACAATGCGGCCGCCAACGTCTTCAACAAGGACCTGGATGCGCGTAACTACGGCGTCAGCCATTTTCTCAAGGTTTACCTGTTCGATTACGACGCGCTGGAAAGCTTCGTCGAGGTCAAGATTCGCAGCAATGTCGACCGCTACGACGGCGAGGAGGATATCCCCGACTGGTATTTCGAGGACGGCGTGGTCTTCCTGCCCGAAGAAATCGAGGCGGGGCTTTGTATCCGCGACCGCGAGCAGCGCCTGCTGTTTCGCAGTATCCACGGCAACCTGCTGACCACGGATTACTGGGAAAACCTGCAATCGCAACTCAGGCAGAACCAGGTGCCGTTTATCAAGGTATATCCCGATACCTGCCGGTTGAGGACGAGCCATTCTGAAAATCGGGAGCGGCAATGAACGAACCGCAGACGATCCGGTTCTACTCGAGCAAGCCGCGGCTGATACACATGGCGGTCAATATCGCGTTGGCACCGGCGCTGCTTTACCTGGTCGGCTTCTGGCCCTGGCCGCCGACCCTGCCGCATTTCATCACCTTTGCGATCACCGGCCTGATCGCGATGCGCTATGCCCGGGCTCGCTGGCGCCAGCCGCGCCTGGTCATCGACGACCGCGGCCTGACCTGCGGAGAATTTTATCCCTGGGAATCGATCCGCCACCTGCAAACCGTGATGCGCGCATTCAAGCTCACGCTGATGCAGGACGACGGCCAGGTGCGGCAAAAAGTCCTCAATCTCGGCTGGGCCAGCAACGACGATTTCAAGACCATCGTCCGCCTGCTCACCGAACGCTTCGAGCAACAGGCCGAAAAAAACGCCTGACCCCCGGTTTCGGCTCCGCTCGAAAACTCCCCGGGCTCCCGATAATTCGGGTCAGAGTAAAATTTCCGAATTCGGATCCGACCCGAATCAAACGGCGGTTTTTAATTTGGATCTGACCCGAAATTAGAAAAAAACCCCGCGAGGCCGCAGGCGGCACAAGCGGGGTAAACAGGGGATTCGGATCGCAGCTCAGGGGAGCCGTTTTAGTTTTACTTTTGACGCTTTTGCAGGGGGATAGCGTGG
This sequence comes from Gammaproteobacteria bacterium, assembly GCA_050118655.1. GTDB lineage: Bacteria > Pseudomonadota > Gammaproteobacteria. The sequence goes on from JASFKL010000090.1 coordinate 4,740, forward strand.
GCTCCCCTGGCTGCGATCACAACCTGGATAATCAGAAAAAACAGTAACAGCGAGCCGGCACTGCCGCCGCCGACCGAAACGCTGACCTCGCCGTAGGCCTCGCCACCGTAATCGTCGCGGTTGAGGCTCTCCAGCGGCAGGTCCCTGCCGAGGTAGTGGTAGTCGAGTACCTTGCTGGTCACCATGTAGGCGTGATCGAGACTGTATATTTCGATCAGCACCGAGTAATAGCCAGGGTAGTAGCCTTCCAGTAACTCGGTTTCGACCTCATAGGCATCCGCGCTGCTATCGCCGTGAATGTGAAACAGGTCGGTGGTGAAGTACTGACTCCAGGGCTCGCCCTCGCGGCTCAGGTAGAGCTTGGCGTAGACGTCGGCGCCGTCGTAATTGACGTCGACGTCGAAAGATACCCGCAGCCCGTGGTAAAAACCGTCGCCGTCGAGATCGCCGACCAGCTGCGCGTCGGCCGAGTAGATCTCGAACAACTGGTCGTAACGGTTGGCGACCCCGGCAAAAGCCTGTACCTCGGGCGACGAAGCGTAATCCTCGGAATCGCTCGGCCGGGGCTTGACGATCGGGTCGCTGCTCTGCAGCTCGGCGGACAGGTCCGTCTCGCGATCCTCCGCGAGTTTGCCGGCCGAGCGGCTCGATTGCAGCGTCTCCCCGGCCGACGCCGGCGTGACGAGCAGCAGCGACGGCAGGAGGAAAATTGCCAATACCAGTTGTTTCATCGCGGCTTACCAGTTGCGGTGGTGCTTGTAGCGCGGTTCGCGGTAGCCGCCGTGGCTGTGGCTATGGCGGTAAGGCCGGTAATGCGAGCCGTAGTGCGGACGGTAATGCGAGCCGTATTGCGGACGGTAACGCGACTGGTAGGTGTAGCGGTAATAGCCGTGGTGCTGATGACTGGCCAGTGCCCCGATCGCGATAATGGCCGCCAGCGGCACGATGATGTCGGCATCGTGGTTGGCCTTTGCGGGTGCGCTCGCAACCGCCAGCGCAACCAGCGTTGCAGCCGCCAGTACGCGGATCTTGTTTAAGCCCAGATTGATCATTTTAATCTCCCGGATTGCTTGATCGTGGCGACAATGTATCGCGGGGAGACTGAATCCAGGCTGAACCGTGAAAGGCCGGTTTTGTGAACTATTTACCCGCCCGGCCGCGGTGCGGATGCCGGGCACAAAAAAGGCCGGGATTTACCCGGCCTTCGAAGGTCTGCGCGACGACTCGGTCAGAGCGCCTTGATACGCGCGTTGAGACGGCTCTTGTGGCGCGCGGCCTTGTTGTGACTGATCAGGCCGTGGGTGGCGGAACTGTCGAGTACCGGCACGGCCTTCTTGAAAGCTTCCTCGGCGGATTTCCTGTCGGCCGACTCGATCGCGGCGATCGTGGCCTTGATATGGGTGCGCATCATCGAGCGCTGGCTGGCATTGCGTTTGCGACGCTGCTCGGCCTGGTGTGCACGCTTGCGCGCGGATGCTGAGTTTGCCAAGGTTTGCTCCTGGAATCTGGCTTCGAAAAATGAGGCGCGCATTATCTTCACTGCGCCTGGTGCTGTCAACCTAAAATGACTGCTATACAACGACTTAGATGCTAGAATCCGCGCCAACTTTACCGTCCCTGAAAAAGGATCCCAACCCCAGGCAATGAGCGCGCTGATCAAATCCACGGCCTCGGTCGGATCCATGACCCTGTTGTCGCGCGTGCTCGGGCTGGCGCGCGATATCGTCATCGCACGGTTTTTCTCTGCCAGCGACGCCGCGGACGCTTTTTTCGTCGCCTTCAAGATCCCCAATTTTCTGCGCCGACTGTTCGCCGAGGGTTCGTTTTCGCTGGCGTTCGTGCCGGTACTGACGGAGTACCGCAGCAATTTCACGCCCGAGCAGACCCGGGAACTGATCGATCGCGTCGCCGGCACCCTGGGTATCATCCTGCTGCTGTTGTCCGCGCTCGGCGTGGTCGCTTCCCCGGTGGTGATCAGCGTGGTCGCGGCCGGTTTTCTCGACGACCCGGCTAAGTTCGAACTGACCTCGGACATGCTGCGCATCACTTTTCCCTACATCCTGCTGATTTCGATGACCGCCCTGTCCGGCGGCATACTCAATACCTGGAAACGCTTCACGGTGCCCGCCTTCACCCCGGTGCTGCTGAACCTCAGCCTGATCGGCTGCGCGGTCTACCTGAGCCCGCGCCTGGAGATGCCGATTACCGCGCTGGCCTGGGGCGTGTTGATGGCGGGTATCGTGCAGCTGCTTTTCCAGTTGCCGTTCCTGTACCGCGAGGGCCTGCTGCCGCGGCCGAGGTGGGGCTGGCAGCATCCCGGCGTACAGAAAATCGTCAAACTGATGATTCCCGCGCTGTTCGGCTCCTCGGTGGCTCAGATCAACCTGCTGTTCGATACCTTCATCGCCTCATTCCTGGTCAGCGGCAGCGTCTCCTGGCTCTACTATGCCGACCGCTTGCTGGAGTTTCCGCTCGGCGTGTTCGGCATCGCGCTCGCAACCGTGGTGCTGCCGAACCTGTCCGAGGCGCATTACAAGCAGGGTGCGACGCATTTCAACGCCACGCTGGGCTGGGCGATACAGCTATCGCTGCTGATCGCGCTGCCGGCCACCTTCGGCCTGTTCCTGCTGGCCCAGCCGATCCTCGCGACCCTGTTCGCCTATGGCGCCTTCGGCTTCGACGATGCGCTGATGTCGGCCCTGGCGCTGATGGCCTACAGCCTCGGGCTGCCGGCATTCATCCTGATCAAGATCCTGGCCAGTGGCTTTTACGCGCGCCAGGATACCCGCACCCCGGTGCGGATCGGCATCCAGGCGATGTTCCTCAACATGGCGCTCAACGTGCTTTTCGTGGTCACGATGTTGAACGCCGGCTTTTTCGCGCCGCACATGGGCCTTGCACTGGCGACCTCGTTGTCGGCTTACTTCAACGCCTTCCGGCTGGCGCGCGAATTGCGCCGCGAACGCGTCCTCGGCGAAATCAGGACCTTCAGCTCGCCGTTGCTCAGGATCATCGGCGCCTGCCTGCTCATGGGGATACTGATCTATTTCATGCTGCCGGCCGCCGGCAGCTGGAGCGACTGGCTCTGGTACCGGCGCCTGGGCGAACTCGCAATGCTGATCCTGCCCGCCGTCTTGTGTTACGGAATCATGCTTTGGATAATGGGGTTTCGACGCCAGGACATCATGGCATAGCCTTTAAATGAAGCTGATTCGTGGCCTCCATAATTTACAGAGACCGCTGCCCGCCAGCGCGGTGACCATCGGTAATTTCGACGGCGTGCACCGCGGACACCAGCTGGTAATCAGCCAACTGAAGCGCGTCGCCGCCGCGGCGTCGTTGCCGACCGTGGTAATCATCTTCGAGCCGCAGCCGATCGAGTACTTCGCCCCCGGGCGCGCGCCCAAGCGGCTGGCCAGGTTTCGCGAAAAAATCGCCTACCTGAAGGCGCAGCAGATCGATTACCTGCTGTGCCTGCGGTTCGACAGCCGGCTTGCCGAGCAAAGCGCGGACGAATTCGTGCAGGGGATACTCGTCGATCGCCTCAATACGCGACACCTGGTCATCGGCGACGACTTCCATTTCGGCAAGAACCGCCAGGGTAATTTCCGGTATCTCAAGGACAACTGCGAGCGCTTCGGCTTCACGGTCGACGAAACCGAGACCCTGACCGTCGACGGCGAACGCGTCAGCAGCACTCGCATCCGCCAGTGCATAGAGGACGGTGACTTCGAAAAGGCCGCCGAACTGCTCGGCCGCCCTTACTCGCTGTCGGGCCGGGTGGCGCACGGCCAGAAACTGGGGCGCCAGCTGGGCTATCCGACGATAAACATCAAGATGGGCGATAAAACCCTGATCGTTAAAGGAATATTTGCGGTTCGTGTGAAAGGTATAGATAATCGCCTGTTTGAGGGCGTGGCCAGCATCGGCACGCGTCCCACGGTGGCCGGCGTCGACACTATCCTCGAGGTTTACATCCTTGATTTCGATCGGGACGTCTACGGTTGTAGCGTCGAGATCGAGTTTTTGCACAAGTTGCGCGACGAGGAAAAATTCGCTTCGCTGGAGGAACTGCGTTTGAATATCGAACGCGACACCGAAAACGCAATCGCATACTTTAACAGAGACGAGTAGCAGTTGGCTGATTACAAATCTACATTGAACCTGCCGGGTACCGACTTCCCGATGCGCGGCAACCTCGCGCAGCGCGAGCCCGAACGCCTGCAGAAATGGCAGGACCAGGACCTGTACCGGAAAATTCGCGAGGCGCGCGCCGGACGGCAGCGTTACGTGCTGCATGACGGCCCGCCCTATGCCAACGGCGATATTCATATCGGCCACGCCGTCAACAAGATCCTCAAGGACATGATCGTCAAGTCGCGCACGCTGAAAGGCGAAGACGCGCCCTACGTCCCGGGCTGGGATTGCCACGGCCTGCCGATCGAGCACCAGGTGGAAAAGAAACTCGGCAAGGTCGGCGTCAAGGTCGGAGCGGACGAGTTCCGCCGGGCTTGCCGCGAATTCGCCCACCGGCAAATCGACAACCAGCGCCAGGATTTCATTCGTCTCGGGGTGCTCGGCGACTGGTACGAGCCCTACCTGACGATGAATTTCGATACCGAGGCCAACATCGTCCGCGCGCTCGGCAAGATCATCGAAAAAGGCCACGTGATCCGCGGCGACAAGCCGGTGCACTGGTGCAACGACTGCGGCTCCTCGCTGGCCGAGGCCGAGGTCGATTACATGGACAAAACCTCGCCGGCGATCGACGTACGCTTCGCGGCCGTCGACGAGGCGGCATTCGTCGCCGCGCTCGAAGCCGGGCCCGGCGCCCCCGGTACGGGACCGGTGTCGGTGCTGATCTGGACCACGACGCCCTGGACCCTGCCGGCCAACCTGGCGGTGGCCCTGAACCCGGGAGAGGAATACCTGTTGATCCAGGCCGATGCCGGCAACGGCCCCGAACGCATGTTGCTGGCCGCCGGACTCGCCGAGACGGCGATGAAACGCTACGGCATCGACGACTACAGCGTGCTCGCGCGCGGCAAGGGCGACGCGCTCGAGGGCCAGTTGCTGCGCCACCCGTTTTACGACCGCGATTCGCTGGTCGTGCTCGGCGATCACGTCACCCTCGACGCCGGCACCGGCGCGGTACACACGGCGCCCGGCCACGGCCAGGACGACTTCGATATCGGCCGCAAGTACGGCCTGGACATCTACAACCCCGTCGGTGACGACGGCCGCTTCCTGCCGAGCACCGAGCTGTTCGCCGGCGAGAACGTGTTCGCGGCCAACGAACACATCATCGAGGTGTTGCGCGAGCGCGGCGCACTGGTCCACGTCGAGGATTACCTGCACAGTTACCCGCACTGCTGGCGACACAAGACGCCGATCATTTTCCGCGCCACGCCGCAGTGGTTCATCAGCATGGAAAAGGCCGGGCTGCGCGATACCGCGATGGCCGAAATCAAGAAGGTGCGCTGGGTACCTTCCTGGGGTCAGGCGCGCATCGAGAGCATGATCGCCAACCGCCCGGACTGGTGCATCTCGCGGCAGCGTTACTGGGGCGTACCGATCGCGCTGTTCATGCATCGCGAAACCCAGGAATTACACCCGCGCACCGCCGAACTGATCGAGGAAGTCGCGCTGCGTATCGAGAAATCGGGCATCGAGGCCTGGTTTTCGCTCGACGCCGGCGAACTGCTCGGCGACGAGGTCGAGGATTACGTCAAGCTCAACGACACGCTGGACGTCTGGTTCGACTCGGGCACCACGCACTACAGCGTGCTGCAGCGCGACCCGCGCTGCAATTTTCCGGCAGACATGTACCTCGAGGGCTCCGACCAGCACCGCGGCTGGTTCCACTCCTCGCTACTGGCTTCCTGTGCGATGCACGACTGTGCGCCCTACCGACAGGTGCTGACGCACGGTTTCACGGTCGATGCGAAGGGTATGAAAATGTCGAAGTCGGTCGGCAACGTGATCGCCCCGATCAAGGTGACGAAAACCCTCGGCGCCGATATCCTGCGCCTGTGGGTCGCCGCGACCGACTACTCGGGCGAAATGTCGATCTCCGACGAAATCCTGAAGCGCACCGCCGATTCCTACCGCAGGATCCGCAACACGCTGCGTTTTCTGCTCGCCAACACCAACGGCTTCGAGCCTGCCAGCCACCTCGTCGAGGACGACAGGATGCTGGCGCTCGACCAGTGGATCGTCGCCGAGACGCTCGAGCTGCAAACCACGCTGCAAAAGCATTATGACGATTATCATTTCCACCTCGCGGTGCAGAAGATTCACAACTTCTGTTCCGAGACCCTGGGCGGTTTCTATCTCGACGTGATCAAGGACCGGCAGTACACCACGCAGGCCGATTCGCTCGCGCGGCGCTCCTGCCAGACCGCGATGTACCACGTCGCCGAGGCGATGACCCGCTGGATCGCGCCGATCCTGAGCTTTACCGCCGACGAGGTCTGGGAAAACCTGCCGGGCCCGCACGAAGACCTCGGTGTCTTTACCGCGGAGTGGTACGACGGTTTGTCCGGGTACGCCAACGCCGAGGTCGACGTCGCGGTCTGGGACGCGCTCGAACAGGTGCGCGTAGAGGTCACCCGCTGTCTCGAGACGATACGCAACGAGGGCAAGATCGGCGCCGGGCTCGATGCCGATCTCGTCATCCAGGTCGAGCCCGATATGCTCGAGCAACTGCAGGTCATCGGCGACGAGCTGCGTTTCGTGATGATCACCTCGTCTGCAACTCTCGCGCCGCTCGATCCGGCGCAGGCCGAAAACGCGGCGACCCTGCGCAACGGCAAGCGGGTGCTGGTCAAGGCGACGGCGAGCGAGTATCCCAAATGCGTACGCTGCTGGCATCATCGCGAGGACGTCGGCAAGCATGCGGATCACCCGGAATTGTGCGCACGCTGCATCGAAAACATCGACGGCGACGGCGAACCGCGCAGATTCGTCTGACGCCGCGACTCGTTTCATGACCCGCGCGCGCTCGCAGATGAAATGGTTATGGATCAGCCTCGTCGTGCTGGTTCTGGATCAGATCGCCAAGCAAATCGCCGAACGCCTGCTGACCCCGCACACGGCGGTCGAGGTAATGCCTTTTTTCGACTGGTACCTGACCTACAACACCGGTGCCGCGTTCAGCTTCCTTGCCAGTGCCGGCGGCTGGCAGCGCTGGCTGTTCACCGCGATCGCGATCGTCATCAGCGGGATCATCCTGCAGTGGCTGCGCAACCTCGCCCCCGAAGAGAAGCTTACCGCGATATCCCTGAGCCTGATTCTCGGCGGCGCCATCGGCAACCTGATCGACCGGATTTACCTGGGTCATGTGATCGATTACATCCAGGTCTGGCTCGGCAGCTACCCGTTCCCTGCTTTCAATATCGCCGACGCCGCGATCAGTATCGGCGCAATCATGTTAATATTGAGCAGCCTGACCGGTTTCGGCAAAACCCGAACCGAATGACGCATATGAGCCAAATCGAGAGAAACAGTCTGGTTACGCTCCACTACCGCCTCGGACTGACCGACGGCGACGTGCTCGAGGACAACTTCGACGAACAGCCGATGACGGTTCGACTGGGCTGCGGGGAAATGGCCGAGGGCCTGGAACTCGCGCTGATCGGCCTCAGCGAGGGCGAGGAGGAAACCATCGACATCGGCCCCGAACTGGCGTTCGGCTTTATCGACGAAACCCTGTTTCGCTCCATTCCGCGAGTCGAATTCGACCCCGAGATCGAACTCGAAGCCGGCCTGATCATCGAGTTCGCGACCGATGGCGGCGAAACCCTGCCGGGAACGATTCTCGACTTCAACGAAGACGAGGTGCGGGTCGATCTGAATCACCCGCTCGCCGGGCGTACCGTCCGCTACAGCGTGCAGATCGTCAAAGTCGACAACGGCGCCGGCGAGCAGACGGTGCACTAGCCTTATGGAAATCCTGCTCGCCAATCCCAGGGGTTTCTGTGCCGGTGTCGACCGTGCGATCGAAAT
>JASFKL010000091.1:0-12705 GCA_050118655.1 Gammaproteobacteria bacterium
CGTCCCGGTCGCCCTGCGGAGGAAGGATCCAGTCCGTGTTGATCCGGCGCTTCAACCGTTTGGCCTCGATGCCCGCGAGGCGCACATGCCGGTCCCATCCTTCCGTATACAAAGCGCTCGTCGAACCGAGATCCAGGCAGGTTACGTGGTCCGGTTGCCGATAAGGTAACGGGGCCAGGCCGAGAAGCTCCCCGGCGGCGTTGTGACCGGCGACCTTGCCCATCAGAATGGCATGCTGGCAGGACATCGGCGCCAGGTGTTCGTCATCGGCGTATGCCCGGGCGATATCTCCCGTTGCGTAGACATGCGCCATACCTTCGACCTGGAGGGCGCGGTTGACGTGCAACCGGCCGAGATCATCCAGTTTGGCTCCCGCCGCCATCCGTGCGAGGGTACTCGCGCGCAAACCCGCGGTAATGATCGTCGTCCTGGTCTCGATTCGCTCTCCGCTCGCGAGCCAGACGGCCTGTGGCCGCACGCGATCGATCCGCTCGCCGAGGCGCACTTCCACGCGCTGCGCGTAGAGCGCCTCGGTGATATAGGGTCGCGAATCTTTTCCAAAACCCGGCCCGACAGCCTGGCCCCGCTCGATCAGGACCACCCGCGCCGCCGCCGCTCGCTGCCGGCCCCAATGCAAGGCCAGTCGGTCGCGCATCGCGGTTGCGAGTTCGATGCCGGTAAAGCCCGCCCCGACAATCACGACGCTTTCACGGGCCGCGTCGGCGGGTATGCCGCCGAGACGGGCCAGATGCCGGTCGAGGGCGCGAGAACCATCGAGGGAGTCGATATTGAACGAATACTCGCTGGCCCCGTCGATGGGTAACGGGATTGTCTCGCTGCCGGTCGCCAGAATCAGGCGCTGGTAGGAAATTTCGCGGGGATCGGCGCGGTCGTCGTCGACAAGGATACGTCGGTTCGTCGGATCGATCGCACTGGCACTCGCTTGTTGAAAGCCTGCGCCCGCGGGGCCGAGTACTGACGCGAGCGGTATGCGAGATGGTTCTGGATTCGCCTCGTAAAGGCGCGGTCGAATCGTAAGGTACCGATCACGCGAGATCAGCATGACCGACGCTTCGTCGTCCTTTTCCGCCGCTAATCTGCGTGCCGCGGAGACAGCTGCCCAAAGGCCGGCGAAGCCACCGCCGACCACGGCGATACGCGTGTGATTCCTGTCCGATCGGCTCATCCGGGGTTCCTCATGCGGCGATGGCCGGAATCGCGCCGATCTCGCGCATCAAGCGCATTTCGTTTATTTGCAGCCAGGTCTCCGCGATGAGGCCATCCTCCATGCGGTAGAGAACCATCCCGTCGAAGGTGACCCTGCGACCGTCGGCCTCGATGCCGGCGAAGTCGCCGACGAAGGTCGCTTCGATCTCCCAGCGGGCGGAGACGAACTGCTCGTCGGCGACCAGTGCGTGCAGAGTCCAGTCCATGTCGTCGAAGTGTCGCCGGAAGAAACGGAAAAAATCCTTGTAAGTTTCGTGGTCCACGATCGGTTGGCCCGGGAATCCGTGGCAGGAGATCGAAGGTCCGACCGTGTCGTCGATGACCTCGACATCCTCGATGTTCTTCGAATGCGTTCCCGAGAGGAAACGCTCCACGGTGCGGCGGTTGCGTTCGATGGTATTTTGGTCGTGATTCATTTCGATTACCTCAAGTCGATTAAAAAATATTTCATAAAACAATAGTGTTTTATGAAATATAACGGGACGGCCGCCTCTTGTCAACACTTCAATAAACAGTTATGTTTATCGAATGAGCGAAAAACGATCCTATCGAATGCGCAAGCGGGCTCTCTCGCAGGAGGAGACCCGCCGGCGTATCGTGGAGGCGACCATGCAGTTGCACGGGGAGGTGGGGCCGCGCGCGACGACGATCAGCGCCATCGCCGAGCGCGCCGGGGTACAGCGGCTCACCGTCTACCGCCATTTTCCCGACGAGGCCGCGGTATTCCGGGCCTGCACCAGGCACTGGTTGAGCCTTAATCCGCCGCCGGATTCTCGCTCGTGGGAGTCTATCGATGATCCCCGGAAGCGATTACGTGCGGCCTTGTCGGCATTTTACGATTACTACGCGGCAACCGAGGATATGTGGACTGCCTCGTTCCGCGATGTGGACGCGGTCGAAGCGCTGCAGGAACCCATGGCCGAGTTCGAAACCTTCGTCGCGGGGATTGCGGACGGTCTTGCCGGGTATCTCGGCCCCGGGAGGAGAAAGGCGGCATCGGTAGCGATAACGGTCCAGCACGCGCTGGCGTTCCCGACCTGGAAAGATTTTCAGGCGCGAGGCCTGAAAAATCCGAAGAAAATCGAACTCGTAATGGCCTGGTTATCCGGAATCGCGCCGAATTCGCCAGGCTGACGACCGGCCGGTAATTCCGACGGCGCCAGGCGGGAAGCCCGATGGGGATCACTCGGTTGTCGGCGAAGTGAACCGGGGTTTCGGCATTCCCGGGTGCGAGCCACGAGCGCTCATTTCCACGCGGGCCCGAAAGGGCCCGATAGCCTTCAGAAATTACCGCTCTGATAATCGCTGAAGGCCTGCATGAGTTCTTCCCGGGTATTCATGACGAACGGACCGCCGCGCACCACCGGTTCGCCGAGCGGCTTGCCGGCGATCAGCAAAAACCGGGCCGGCTCGTCGCCGGCATGCAGGTCGAGCGCATCGCCCGGACCGAGCACGGCCAGTTGATCCCGTCCGACGACGGTTTCTCCATCGTTTTCGGCGGCAAGCCCGACTTCCCCGCCGATGACGTAGACGAACGCACTGTGTCCGGCGGCGACGGGTTCGCTGAAGGCGGCTTGCGCCTGCAGCGATACGTCGAGGTAGAGCGGATCGGTCAGCGGCTGCAGCACGGGACCGCGTGTGCCGCCGGAGGTTTCGCCGGCGACGACCCGGATCTCGGCGCCGTCCCTGGACTCCACGGGGATATTCGATGCATCGTGTTCCTGATATGCCGGCGCACTCATCTTGTGCGAACCGGGCAGATTGATCCACAGTTGAAAGCCTTCCAGCAAGCCATCCTGCTGCTCCGGCATTTCCGAGTGCACGATGCCCCGGCCGGCGGTCATCCACTGGATGCCGCCGGGCTCGATGACGCCTTCGTTACCGGCATTGTCCTTGTGGCGCATGCGTCCGTTCAGGATATAAGTGACGGTTTCGAAGCCACGGTGCGGGTGAGACGGAAAGCCGGCGATGTAGTCGTCGGGATCGTCCGAGCGGAAAGCGTCCAGCAGCAGGAAAGGGTCGAGATCCAGCAGCGCATGCTGGCCGATGACGCGCACCAGCTGGACGCCCGCGCCGTCGGTGGCCGGCTGCCCGGTAATAATCCTGGTAGCTTTGCGCGTATTCAAGCAACCTCCGCTAACTCGTCTTCCGGCAGGCCGAGTTCTATCCTGGCCAGCGCGCGTGCGAGGCTATCCTCCGCATCGATATTCATACGGTCGGCGCCGATAATATCAATATCGTCGATCCCGATGAAGGAAAATACCTTTTTCAGGTACCCGCTGAGGAAATCTTTATCGCCGCCGAGATGGACGCCTCCCGTGGTGACGATAATTTCCGCGCTCTTGTAGGAGAGTAAACCCATCGGGCCATCCTCGTCGTAGCTGAAAGTCACCCCGGCTCGGCAAACCAGATCGATCCATGCCTTCAGGGTCGCCGGGACGGAGAAGTTGTACATCGGGGTGGTCAACAGGATGTGATTGGCCCAGTTTAACTCGTCGATCAGCGTGTCTGAAAAACGTAAAAGTTCGATTTGCTCCATGTTGCGATCGCCGTAAGGAGTGAAATTGGCCGTAATCCATCCGGCGTCGATGAAACGCGCACCGAAGTTCAGGTCGCGTTGGCGGAGTTTGATCGGCGCCCTGCGACGCAGACGCGCGATCGCCGCATCGCCGAGTCTGCGACTGGTGGATTCTGCAGGATTGGCGCTCGCGTCGAGCCTGAGCACACGTAAGTGTTTGTTACCGCTCAGCGTAGAGAAATGATTCATATCACGAGTTTCCATTGCAAACACCTCGATAAAATTTGTTATAGACGTATTAAGTATTATTGTTCTTAATAAATTATCTATAGAGATATTTTAAATTAATTGTTGCTATATAATAAACAATATGGATCGTTTCGAAGAACTCGAGGCCTATGTCGCGGTCATCGACTACCAGGGCTTCGGCAAAGCCGGGGAGAGGCTGGGTATCGCCAAGTCGATGGTCAGCCGCAGGGTTAGCCAGCTCGAAACCCGGCTCGGCGTGCAGTTGCTGCAGCGTACCACGCGACGGCAGTCGATGACCGATGCCGGTCGCGAGTTTTACCGGCGGGCTACCCAGCTGCTTGCCGACCTGAATGAAGCGGAACAGTTCGTTTCCGACTCGCATTCGCGCCTGTCGGGCCGTATTCGCCTGGCCATGCCGCTGGGGTTCGGGATTCGACAGCTGGCCGAGCCGATCAGCCGGTTTCTGGCCGAGCACCCCGGAATAGACATGGATATCGATCTCAACGACCGGCAAGTGGATCTGATCGAGGAAAATATCGATCTTGCCATCCGCCTCGGAGATCTCGAGGATTCGACCCTGATCGCGCGCAAGCTCGCCAGCGTACAGCTGGTTACATGCGCGAGCCCCGATTACCTCGAGCGCCGTGGAGAACCGGTGCACCCTGCCGAACTCAACCGGCACGAGGTGGTGATTTACAGCAATGCGCCGGTCAGCTGGCAGTGGTCTTACCGCGAGGATGGCAAGGCGGTGAACACGCGGGTGAAGTATCGGATCAGCGTCAATAGCGGCGAATTTCTCGCCCTGCTGGCATCCCGCGGCCTGGCGCTGGTGAGCGCTCCGCTGCCCCTGCTACAGGACTATATCGATAGTGGCGCGCTGGTTCCGGTACTGGAAGATTTCGAGCAGCCGATAATCGGCGTATACGCGGTTTATCCTCCCGGGCGGCTGGTATCGCGGCGAGCCAGGGTACTGAGCGACACGATATACGAGTATTTCCGCGAGCGCGATTTCTGATTCGCGGCGTCGACGGCGGGCACCGCGAGCGGATATACTGCGATCTTTTTCGGGAACAGCCTGTGAGCATCAAGTCTGATCGGTGGATTCGCCGCATGGCGGAAGCCGAGGGTATGATAGAACCCTTCGAAGCGGGGCAGATTCGCGAGTCGGCAAACGGCCGCATCATTTCCTACGGCACTTCGAGCTACGGCTACGACGTTCGCTGTGCCGACGAATTCAAGATTTTCACCAATATCAATTCGGCGATCGTCGACCCGAAAAATTTTGCCGCCGAGAGTTTCGTCGATCTGCAGTCCGACGTCTGCATCATCCCGCCGAATTCCTTCGCCCTGGCGCGCACCGTCGAGTACTTCCGCATACCGCGCAGCGTACTGACGATCTGCCTCGGCAAGTCGACCTATGCGCGCTGCGGCATCATCGTCAACGTGACGCCGCTGGAGCCCGAATGGGAAGGGCACGTGACGCTCGAGTTTTCCAATACCACGCCCCTGCCGGCGAAGATCTACGCCAACGAAGGGGTGGCGCAAATGCTGTTCTACGAATCGGACGAGGTCTGCGAGGTTTCCTACAAGGACCGCGGCGGCAAATATCAGGGACAAAAAGGAGTCACCTTGCCCAGGGCCTAGCTCAGCCGCACGATCGTTCCCGGTGGAAATTTGATTCGACTGCCACCCTGCCCGCCAGGGTTTCGGACGGTTACCTGAGATCGATGATTTTCCAGTTCCGGTTCTCGGCGATCGCCTTCAGCTCGTCGTCCGGATGCACCGCGACCGGATTGTCTACCTGTTCGAGCAGGGCCAGATCGTTGATCGAGTCGCTGTAGAAATAGCTGCCGATCAAGTCCCGTCCGGTGTCGTCGAGCCATTGCCTGAGCACCGTCACCTTGCCCTGCTGGTAAGTGGGGGTGCCGAGATAACGTCCTGTATAGCGGTTGTCGACGATCTCGGGTTCGGTCGACAGTATCGTATCCACTCCGAGCAACGCCGCGATCGGTTCGGTGACGAACAGGTTGGTCGCGCTGACGATGAGCAACTCGTGGCCCTGGTCTCGATGCTGCCGGAGCAGGCTTTCGGCGCCCGCGACGACGATCGGCCGGATCCAGCTTTCGATGAAATCTGCTCTCCAGGCATACAGTTGCTCGATCGGGTAACGCGTCAGCGGTTTCAGAGCGAAGGCCAGGTAGGTTTCGTTGTCGAGTTCTCCGCGCTGGTATTCCTCGTAGAAAACCAGGTTGCGCTGGCGGTATTCCCGCGCGTCGACGATTTCGTTCTCGACCATGTATTCGCCCCACAGGTAGTCGCTATCGCCGTTCAGCAGCGTGTGGTCAAGATCGAAGATGGCGAGTGTCATGGGGGTCGGATGGTCTGGCTTGCTGGTTTCGGAATGACTGTGTAAGAATGAGACGATCGGAATTTTAAACTATTAATGGCAAGCCGAGAAATGATAGATGTAGATGGCTATCGCGCAAACGTCGGTATTATCCTGTGCAACAGTGCCGCCAAGGTAATGTGGGCGAGACGGGTCGGCCAGGACGCCTGGCAGTTCCCGCAGGGCGGTATCGGCGCCGACGAAAACCCGCTCGATGCGATGTACCGCGAGCTCTGGGAAGAAACCGGGCTGCGACCGGAGCACGTATCGGTGCTCGGATCGACCGACAGCTGGCTACGCTACAGGCTGCCCAGGCGTTTGATGCGCCGCTCCGAGCCTCGCTGCATCGGGCAAAAACAGCTCTGGTACCTGTTGCAGCTGGAGTCCGACGAGGCCAGCTTCGACCTCGGCGCATCGAAAACACCGGAATTCGACCACTGGAAGTGGGTGGATTACTGGTATCCTGCCGATAACGTGGTTTTTTTCAAACGACGCGTGTACCAGTGCGCGCTGGCGCAGCTCGAACCCCGCCTGCCGTCGACGGACGCCCCGGGTGCCGACGCGCCGGGCGACTGAAAATTCTTCCAGGGGGGAAGGGCGACAACATGCCATCGATGATTCACAGGCTGCAGCGCATCGTGCAGGAGGTCAACCGGGCCCCCGACATCAACCATGCGCTGGTATTGATCACCGAGAGCCTGATCCGCGATCTGACCGCCGATGCCTGTACCATCTTTCTGGCGCGCAAGGACGATCCCGGCGTGATGGTGCTGCAGGCCTGCAGCGGTCTGAACCCGGAAATCATCGGCAAGGTCGAGCGCCGCCTCGGCGAGGGCCTGATCGGCACTATCGCCGAGCGTGCCGAGGCGATGAACCTGACCGACGCGCCCGCGCACAAGAAATTCAAGCACGTGCCGGGTTCCGGAGAAAAAAACTTCCCGATCATGCTCGGCGTGCCGATTATCGCCCACCGCAACGTACTCGGGGTAATCTCGGTACAGCGTGCCGGGAATGCCTTCAACGAGGACGAGGAAGCTTACCTGACGACGCTCGCGGCGCAACTCGCGACCTCGATCGAGCGCGCGGAGAGTCTCGGGCAATTCACCACGCAGCAGAAAAGACATGTCGTCAAGGGTGTTGCCGGCGCCCCCGGGATGGCGATCGGCGAGGCCCTGGTCCTCAACCGCGGGGTCAACCTGGAGTCGGTGCCGGACCGGAAAACCGCGGACATCGAGGGCGAGCTGAAGAGCTTCAGGGAGGCCGTGCGCAAGGTGCGCGACGAACTCATGGAACAGGCGGAATTGATGCGCGCCTCGTTGCCCGAAGAGGAATGCGCGCTATTCCTGGCTTACGCACAGATGCTCGGCGGCGGGTCACTGATCGATGACACGGAGCGCAGCATCGAAACCGGCAACTGGGCGCCGTCGAGCTGGCGCGATACCGTCGAGCAACACGCCCACGTTTTTACGCAGATGGAAGACGACTATCTCGCCGAGCGCGCCAACGACATTCGCGACCTCGGTCTGCGCGTACTGCGTAAATTGATGCTGGAACAAAATCCTTACCTCGATTTTCCCGAACGCACCATCCTCGTCGGCGACGAGGTGACCGCCACCGATCTCGCCGACGTGCCGCTGGAATGCCTGGCGGGGATCCTCTCGGCGCATGGCAGCAGCTCGTCGCATGTTGCGATCCTCGCGCACGCGCTCGGAATTCCCGCGGTGATGGGCGTGCCCAACCTCCCCGTCAAGCAGCTCGACGGCATCAAGGTGGTGGTCGACGGTTACAACGGTACCGCGTTCATCAATCCGGATCGCTCGGTGCTCAGGGAGTACAACAAGTATCTCAAGGAAGAAGCGGTAATCGAGAAGGGCTTGCTGGAACTGAAGAGCGAGCCGGCGATGACGCTGGACCAGCATCGCGTGACCTTGCTGGTGAATACCGGCCTGATGTCAGACTATACGCCTTCGTTACGCAGCGGCGCCGAGGGCGTCGGCCTGTATCGGACAGAAATACCGTTCCAGGTTCGCGATCGCTTCCCGAGCGAAGAGGAGCAATTCGTGATTTACAGGAGCGTGCTCGAAACTTTCAGGGGCATGCCCGTGGTGCTGCGAACACTGGACGTCGGCGGCGACAAGCCGCTGTCTTATTTTCCGATCCAGGAGGCGAACCCGTTTCTGGGCTGGAGAGGGGTTCGCATAACGCTGGATCATCCGGAAATATTCATTACCCAGGTGCGCGCGATGATCCGCGCCAACATCGGCAACGACAACCTGTCGATCCTGTTGCCGATGATCAGCGGCAAGTCGGAACTCGACGAGTCGCTGCTGCTGATCAACCGGGCGCGCAACGAGATCGAGGAGGAATTCGGCAACCATATCGCGATGCCCAAAATCGGCGCAATGATCGAGGTGCCCTCCGCGGTTTACCAGATAGAGGATATATGCCGGCTGGTGGATTTCATTTCCATCGGCACCAACGACCTGACCCAGTACCTGCTGGCAGTCGATCGAAACAACGAAAACGTCGCCGAGCTCTATTCCTCGCTGCACCCCGCGGTTCTCAAGGCAATCCGCCAGATCGTCGAAGGCGCCGAGCGTTGCGGTACGCCGGTCAGCGTTTGCGGCGAACTCGCGGGCGACCCGCTCGGAGTGATGGCATTGCTCGGCATTGGCATAGACAGCCTGTCGATGAGTGTCGGCAGCCTGTTACGCGCCAAGAAGGTGATCAAGTCATTCGGCCAGGGAGAACTGGTCGAACTGCTGTCTCAGGCGATCGCATTGCCGGATGCGTCCAGGATCCGGCAACTGTATTCGGGCAAGCTCGACGAGCGCGGTCTCGGCGGCCTGATTCGCGCCGGGAAATGACGTCTGGCGCAGAACCGGGATCTTTGCAGATAGCTCCCTGTATCCGGGCGCGGCGCCGCGCTAGAACGGCTTGACCACCGCCAGGATCACTACCGAGAACAATACCAGTACCGGCAGTTCGTTGAACCAGCGGTACCAGACGTGAGAGCGCCTGTTGCGCCCGGCGGCGAAATCCCGCATCAGTTTGCCGCAATAAAAGTGATAGGCGAGCAGCAGGATCACCAGCAGCAGCTTCAGATGCAGCCACAGCATCCCTGAATAGGCCGCCCAGGCATAGTCGATCAGCAGCCAGACCCCGAAAATCACGGTCAGCCCCATCCACGGCTGAATAAACCGGTAGAGCTTGCGTTCCATAAGCGCGAGGCGGCTTTTTTCGGCCTCTGTCTCGGCCATTGCATGGTTGACGAAAAGGCGCGGCAGATAAAACAGGCCGGCAAACCAGGCCACCATGAAGATAATGTGAAATGCTTTGACCCAAATCATCAAGATTCTCTTAGATAGGCTCGCTAAACCGCTGTAGAATATGAAAATTCACGAGCTAGAATTAGGGTTTATCGGTAGTCTGGATAAACGATCAATGTATAATGCTGCGTCCATTTTAGCGGCTCCCTGTAGACATTAGAATGATAAAGGTGGGAATTGTTGGCGGCACCGGTTATACCGGGGTCGAATTGATGCGCCTGCTGGCGCGGCATCCCGATGTGCGCCTCGCGGTCGTTACCTCACGTTCCGAGGCGGGCAGGCCGGTGGCGGAGCTGTTTTCGAACCTGCGCGGCATCGTCGATCATGAATTCGTCGAACCTTCGCCGGACGCCTACCGCGATTGCGACCTGGTTTTTTTCGCTACTCCGAATACTACCGCGATGACCCAGGCCGAGGCTTTGCTGGCGGCCGGTATCCGGGTCATCGATCTGGCCGCAGACTTCCGACTCAAGCATCTGCCGACCTGGGAGCAATGGTACGGCGCGACCCATGCCTGCCCGGCGCTGCTCGAAGACGCGGTCTATGGCCTGCCGGAGCTGAACCGCGAGGCGATTCGCGGTGCGCGCCTGGTTGCCAATCCGGGCTGTTATCCGACCGCGGTGATCCTCGCGCTGCTGCCGCTGCTGCGCAAGCGATTGATCGACCCGCGGACGATTATCGCCGACTGCAAGTCGGGCAGCAGCGGCGCGGGGCGCAAGGCCGGCATCGGCACCGCGTTTTGCGAAACCGCCGAATCGGTCAAGGCTTACGGTGTCGGCGGCCATCGGCACCTGCCGGAAATTCGGGAAGTTCTGCAAACCGTCGATGCCACCGCGGACCTGGTATTCACGCCGCACCTGATGCCGATGATTCGCGGCATCCATGCGACGGTTTATGCCGATGCCACGGACGGGGCGGACCGGGTACAGACGGTTTTCGAGGAATTTTATCGTGACGAACCCTTCGTCGACGTCATGCCGGCCGGTTCGCATCCCGAAACCCGCAGCGTGCGGGGCGGTAACCTGTGCCGGATCGCCGTGCACTATCTCGAGGCGGCCAACAAGTACGTAGTGCTGTCGGTCGAAGACAACTTGGTCAAGGGCGCGGCCGGACAGGCGATCCAGAACATGAACCTGATGCTGGGACTCGACGAGACCGCCGGCCTCGACGCGCCGGGGATGATGCCTTGATGACCTCGCACCGCGGGTTTCAGGTCCGCCAGCATGCCCCCTGGAAACTTTGGCTGGCCGCATTCCTGCTGGCCGGCGTAATGGCGATGTTTTTCTTCCTCGGCATAGGCTATCAGGATTACCAGCTGGAGCGCCTGCAACTCGAGCGCGAAACCCTGCTCAGCCGGGTCGGCGAACTCGAAACCCGCAATCACAGTCTGGTGGAAAAAAATGCCCACCTCGAAGGCGGCAGCAGGATCGAGCGCGATGCCTACGAACTGGCCAACCAGGAACTGGTGCGCCTGCAGCAGCAATTGCTCGAGCAAAAGGAAGAGCTCGCTTTCTACCGGGGCATCGTTTCGCCCAACGACGCCGAGCTGGGCGTCAACCTGCAAACCTTCGAGGTGCGCAAGAAAAACAGCCAGAACCAGTACAGTTACAAAATGATTCTGACCAAGAGCGGAAAGAGCACCGTCAGGGTGCGCGGCGACACCAGTATCGTGATTCGCGGGGAAATGGAAGGCGAGGTCAGCACCAGGAACGTCTCCGACCTTTCCCTTGAAAAACCGTCCCCGAACACCAAGTTTGCATTCAAGTATTTTCAGGTTTTCGAAGGGGATATCGCGCTTCCGGAGGGATTTAAACCATTCGAGGTGGAAATAGGCATTAAACCTACTACAAAGAAGGTAGAATCATTTTCAGAAACCATTTCATGGACGCGCGTATTGTCCGAGGGTGTATAAATGTTTGGCAAAAAAAAGGGCTTTAGCACAGCCAGGATCGACACACTGGTCGGTCAGGGTACCGAGATCAGCGGCAACCTGGTGTTTTCAGGCGGGCTGCACGTGGACGGCAAGATCAATGGCAACGTGACTGCCGAGGAAGGCAGTTCCGCGATCCTGATACTCAGCGAATTCGGCCGTATCGAGGGCGAGGTCAGGGTGCCGAACATGGTGTTGAACGGCGAAATCGTCGGCGATGTCTACGGTTCGACTCGTGTCGAACTCGCCCCGAAGTCGCGTATCAAGGGTAGTGTGTATTATAATCTGATCGAAATGGCGATCGGCGCGGAGGTCAACGGCGGTCTGGTGCACCAGCCCCAGGGCAGCCAGCAACCGAAGCGGCTCGAAGACAAATCGAGTGGCGTGGGACACGGCAATAATGAACCAGTCACCGATAACCAGATCTAAATAGCATTGCCAGGCAGGAAATAGTTTATGGAAGTCATCATCGATGCGAATTTCGGCATGGCGCTGGGCCCGACCGGCGGCGAAACCTTGCTGGAATTCTCCGACTCCGCGGTCGCCAAGCTGAAAGCGCTGCAACAGGAGGAGGGCAATCCGAATCTGATGTTGCGGGTTTCGGTCTATGGCGGCGGCTGCTCGGGGTTTCAGTACACCTTTTCTCTCGACGAAGAGGTCAAGCCGGACGACAGGAGCGTCGAAAAAGACGGTGTGACGCTGCTCATCGATCAGAAGAGTTACCAGTATCTTTCGGGTTCCGAGGTGGACTACGTCGACGGCCTGGAAGGCGCGATGTTCGTCGTCAACAATCCCAACGCGACCTCGACCTGCGGTTGCGGGGCCTCGTTTTCGATCTAGATTCGACTGTGGCGCCGCGGTATCGCGGCGTCCATTCCCCTAAAAGTTGAAGTAACCGTTCAGGTAGAGGCCGTCGTACTCCAGGCTGGAGTCGAGGGTGTCGACGTTGTCGAGGTTCAGCGAAAAGGATTTGTAACCACCCTCGACGCCGAGACCCGAGCCGGAATCGTATCCCAGCATGAAGGTCGAATCCTGTGCCGTGCTCTTGCTGATGCCGAGATTGGCG
>JASFKL010000092.1:0-12549 GCA_050118655.1 Gammaproteobacteria bacterium
TTAGACAGAATCTGTATTTTGAGGAGATAGGCAGAATCAATCTATCACGGATATGCCGACCGTTAAAATTTCCGGGGAACGGTTTATTTTGGCATCCGAATGTCATATTTCTTTATTCCCGCATTTCCTGCCCGTATCCCGGCTCGTCCCGAAGTCAGTCGCGGTCAGGACCGAAGGTAGGAGGCGCCGTTTACATCGACGATACAGCCGGTCATGAATTCGGGTGCTTCGAGGGCGAGGAAGGCGATGGTCTTGCCGAGCTCCTCGGGCTGCGCGACGCGGCCGATCGTGCTCTGGTTGCGGATCGACTCGCCCTCGGGCGAGGCCAGCACAGCGGCCGCCATCTCGGTTTCGACGAATCCCGGCGCTACCGTGTAGACGAACACGCCACCGGGGCCGAGCGCCTGCGCAAGCGATTGCCCCATCGCGTTCATGCCGGCCTTCGACGCGCCGTACCAGGGCATCAGCGGCTCGCCGCGAAACGCGCCGCGCGAGGAAACGTTGACGATCCGTCCGCCGCCGTGCGCGAGCATTTTCTTGCCCGCGCAAAAACTCAGGTTCGCGGCCGCGGTCAGGTTGGTATCGACGATGCGCCGCCAGGTCTCCTGCCAGGTGGCGTAGTCGATATCCTCGAAGCGGTGACGCTGCGAGATGCCGGCGTTGTTGACCAGCACGCCGAGACCGCCGAGCGCGCTATCGGCTTTGTCGACCAGTTGCCCGGCCGCGGCCGGGTCGCTGATGTCGCACTGCAACAGTTCGTGCCCGTCGCCGTCGAGCGCGGCCAGCGTTTCCTCGGCGCGCTGCCGGTTATTGTGGTAATGCACGCCGATACGCGCGCCGCGCCGCGCGCACTCGATGGCCGCGGCGCGGCCGATGCCGCCCGAGGCGCCGGTAATCAGGATCGAAACTCTATCAACCATTCGTATTCTCCTTCAATCGAGCGCGCCGCTGATCGCCGGCAGGCCGCGCGGAATATTTTTCTCGGCATCGTAAAACGGCAGCTGCACGAGTTCGACGGGACAGACATTGCCGTCGCGATCGTGGCCGACGAGATCCGTGGCCGCCATCCACTGCGGCGAATCCAGCAGCGCGAAACCGACGCCGCACTCGAGGTAAGGCGAGATTTCGAATGCGGTAACCCGTCCCACGGACCGGTCTTGCGAGTACAGCGGCGTACCGTAATGCAGATCGACCAGCGAACTGCGAAAACCCGTGAAGCGCGCATCCCGGCAGGCCTTCCGCAACGCGTCGCGGCCGACGAAATCGTGGCTGTCGAGATCGACGAAGGTGCCGAGGCCCATGTCGTAGGGGGTCGTATTCCAGTCCATGTCGGTGGCGTAATTGAGAATACCGCCCTCGATACGGCGAATGTTCATCGATCTCTGCGACAGGCCGGCCATGTCGAACTCGGCGCCGGCGGCGATCAGGTGGTCCCAGAGCGCGGGACCGTCGACACCGGGATCGGCGTTGTAGACCTCGAATCCCAGTTCGGCGGACCAGCCGGTGCGGCTGACCACCACCGGCTGCCCGCCCATGCTGCCCTCGAAGACGTCAAAATAGTTGAACGATTCCGGCGGACCGCCGTCGCAGGCGCGGGCCAGTACCTGCAGCGATTTCGGCCCCTGCACCTGCAGCACCCAGGAGCGCGGATCGCGAATCTCGACCGCGTAATCCTGCGCCAGCGCCACCAGCCAGAGGTAAACGTCGGCATCGGCATGCACGTACCAGTAGCGATCCTCGCCGAGCCTGAAAAGGATGCCGTCGCAGACCAGCCCGCCGCCCTGGTGGCAGAGCAAACCGTAACTGCCCCGGCCGACGCGCAGCCCGTCGACCGGCCGCGTCAGCACGCGGTTGAGAAACGCGCCCGCCTCGCGGCCGCGAATTTCCAGCGGCTTTTCCGGCACGTCGAACAGGCCCACGGTTTTACGCAGCGCCCAGTACTCGTCGACGATATCGTTGCCGATGTCGTGCAGCACGAGGCGGCCGGCGTACTGGGTGTAAACGGCGTTCGGGTTGGCGGTGCACCGGAACCACGGGGACCTGTCGAAGTGGCTGATGACGTTGAGGCGCGCTTTTGACATGCAGGGGGCTCCGGTATCGGCGGTGTTCGGCCACCTATTAAACGCAAACCCGTCACCGGTTTCAATGCAAACCCCGGCCGAACCCGGCAGTTTTTCTAGCCGGACTTTTCCAGTACCCAGTAATGCCCGTCGCCGTCCTGGTTGTAGGGCGCGTTTTCGAGCAACTGGCGGACTTCGATTCGACCCCGGTCCTGCAAATCGTCGATCAACCGCTGGAAACCGGTTTGCTCGTAGTACTGGCTGCGCGTCGACAACACCAGCAAACCGCCGTCGCGGGTCAGTTGCAGCAATTCCAGCACCCCCTCGGGCGGCACGTGGCCGAGCGTGAAAACACCGACCGACAGGACGGCATCGTAGGCGGCGCCGGCATAGCTCTGCGAGGCCCGCAGCAAATCGATATCGCCGCGCACTTCCCGGTAGCAGCCGGTTGCGCGCGCCGCGGCGGCCATCGACTCCGACAGGTCGAAGCCGTCGATACGGCGATATCCGAGCCCCCGGAGTTCGATTCCCGCAAGCCCGGTGCCGCAACCCGCGTCCAGCAGGTCGATCCCGGTTTCGGGCCGGTGCTGCCGTAACAGGCGTGCCGAGATCGCCGGACCGCTGTAGCCGGCGCTGGCGACATCCCGGTTATAGTCGCGCGCCCAGTCCTCGTAGAAGGCGTTGACACGCTCGGGGTCGCCGTCGAGGTGCAGGGCCGCGTCGATGGCATCGTTGTCGGATATCTTTTCGTCGCTCATGCGCCCAGCTTATCACAGGTGCCGGACTGTCGAAGCGGCAACCGCGCACCCGGGTCTGTCGCGACCTGCACGCGGCTGTTATGATTGGGTGAATTGCAATCGACCCGCAACCGCGTATGACCGCCGAAGACCCGCTGCTGCAACCCTTCAAGCTCAGGCACCTGACGCTCAAAAACCGGCTGATGACGACCTCGCACGAGCCGGCTTATACCGAGGACGGTATGCCCGGGAAACGCTACCGGCTCTACCACGCCGCGCGTGCCGAGGCCGGCCTGGCACTGACCATGACCGCGGGTTCGGCGCTGGTATCGCGGGACAGCCCGCCGGCTTTCGGCAATATCCTCGCCTACCGGGAGGAAGTCGTGCCGTGGATGCGCGAACTCGTCGAAGACTGCCACCGGTACGATTGCAAGGTGATGATTCAATTGACCCACCTCGGGCGGCGCGCGCACTGGAATCATGCCGACTGGCTGCCGACGGTATCGCCGTCCGGGGTTCGCGAGGCGGCCCACCGCGCCTTTCCGAAGATCATCGAGGACTGGGATATCGAGCGCATCGTCGCCGACTACGCGCTCGCCGCCGAGCACATGCACGCCGCCGGGCTCGACGGCATCGAGTTGCAATGCTACGGACACCTGATCGACCAGTTCTGGTCGCCGGTGACCAACTTTCGCGACGACGACTGGGGCGGCGCGCTCGACAACCGCCTGCGTTTCACCCACCTGATCCTCGATGCGATCCGCGACCGCGTGCCGGCGGAGTTCATCGTCGGCCTGCGCCTGGTGGTCGACGAGCAGCTCGAAAACGGCATTACCCGCGAGGTCGGCCTCGAAATCGCGCGCCGCATGAAGGCCACGGGGCAAATCGATTTTCTCAACGTGATCCGCGGACACATCGATACCGACGCCGCGCTGACCGACGTCATCCCGGTACAGGGAATGCCCTCCTCGCCGCACCTCGATTTCGCCGGCGAAGTCCGCGCCGAGACCGAATTTCCGGTATTCCATGCCGCCAAAATCGCCGATATCGCCACCGCGCGCCACGCGGTTTCGAGCGGCAAGCTCGACATGGTTGGCCTGACGCGCGCGCATATCGCCGATCCCTTGATCGTCAGGAAACTCGCCGAGGGCCGCGAAGCCGATATCCGTCCCTGCGTCGGCGCGACCTATTGCCTGGACCGTATCTACCTCGGCGGCGAGGCGCTGTGCATTCACAACCCGGCCAGCGGCCGCGAGGAAACCATGCCGCACGAGATCGGCGCAAAGAGCGACCGCCCCTGCAAGGTGGTGGTGGTCGGCGCCGGTCCCGCGGGCCTCGAAGCGGCCCGCGTCGCCGCCGGGCGCGGCCACCGGGTCGTCGTCTTCGAAGCCACGCCGCAGCCCGGAGGCCAGGTGCTGTTGCTGACCCGCTCGCCGCGACGGCGGGAAATGATCGGTATCGTCGACTGGCGGGTAGCACAATGCGACAAGGCCGGCGTCGAATTCCGCTTCAATACATACGCCGAGGCCCCTGAAATTCTCGCCGAAGACCCGGATATCGTGATCATCGCCGCCGGCGGTATGCCCGACACCGAACTGCTCGAGAGCGGCAACGAGCTCGTGGTTTCCGCGCGCGACATCATCACCGGCGAGGTCGCACCGGGCAGGCGGGTGCTGCTCTACGACGACGGCGCCGACCATCCCGGGCTGCAGGCCGCCGAGGTGATCGCCGACAGCGGCGCGAGCCTCGAGTACGTATCGCCCGAACGGCAGATTTCCCCCGATATCGGCGGCACCAACCTGACGCCTTACATGCGCCACCTGCTGCCGCTGGACGTGACTTTTACCCTCTGCCGGCGGGCGCTTCGCGCGCGCCGCGACGGCGACGGAATCCGGGTGACGCTGGGCAGCGATTACGGGGATTTTGTCGTCGAACGGACGGTGGACCAGCTGGTCGTCGAGCACGGAACCCTGCCGCTCGACGAGGTTTACTTCGAACTCAAGCCGTTATCACGCAACCTGGGGGAAGTCGATTACGATGCGCTGATCGCGGGTCGCCCGCAACGCGTCGAACGCAACGCGGAAGGCAAGTTCAGCCTGTTCCGGATCGGCGACGCGGTTGCATCGCGCAATATCCACGCCGCGGTCTACGACGCCCTGCGCCTGTGTAATACGCTCTAGGACAATACGCGGGTCAGGACTCGAGGTCGTCGATGACGGCCTTCATGAAGCGGGCCGCCTCGCCGCCGGTCACCGCGCGGTGATCGAAGGTCAGCGCCAGCGGCAATATGCGGCGTATCACCATCTCGCCGTCGCGCGCGACCACCTCGTCGCGCGATTTTCCCGCGCCCAGTATGGCCACGGTCGGCGGCAACACTACGGGCGAAGCGTAACGTCCCGCGATCGCGCCGTAATTCGACAGGATGATGCTGTATCCGCGCAGTTCCGACGGGCTTACGCTGCGCTGCTTGATTCTCTGCTTGAGATTGTCGAGGCGCTCGACGATGGTTGCGTCGTCGTCGTCCTGGATATCCGGCAGCACGGCGACGAACAGACCCTGGGGCGCGTCCACGGCTAGCCCGAGATGGATGCGTTCGAGCACGCGCCGGCCGTTGGCGTGACCGTCGTACCAGGCGTTCAGCGAAGGTTCCGCCTTGCAACCCGCGATCAGCGCACGCACCAGGCGCGGCGTGATTTCGGTAGTCGACCCGAGATCGCTGATGTCCGCGTCTTCGACCAGCGTCGCCGCGGCGACCTCGTGATGCGCCTGCGCCATGTTACGCGCCATCGCGCGCCGCACGCCGCGCAAGGGTTCCATGGGACCGTGCTCGGCGAGAATGCGGGCGACGCGGCGCACGTCGTCGCTGAGAATCGTGCCGTCGCGTCCGCTCGGAGTCACCATCGACAGCTCGACATCCATGCGGTTGGCGAGCGCGCGCACCGCCGGCGTCGCCTTGACCGTGCTCGGACCCTGGTGCAGGCTGACGACACCTTCCGGAATCACCTCCTCGTTGGCTTCCATCTCGCCCACCACGGTACCGCTGTCACGCACTTCGGGCTCGGCCCCGGTTTCCCCGTCCCCGCCGAAGGCGAGCAGCGGCTTGCCGGTCTCGATCACGTCGCCTTCGTCGCCGAAAAGCTTTTCGATACGCCCTGACTCGGGCGACGGCACATCGATGATCGCCTTCGCGGTTTCCACCGAGACGAGGGTCTGGCCGGCCTCGACCTGGTCGCCGGGCTTGACGTGCCATTCGACAATTTCGGCGTCGGGCAAACCCTCGCCGAGATCGGGTAGCTTGAAGATATTCATCGGTACTCCATGGTTTCCTGGACTGCATCGAGAATTCGATTGACGCCGGGCATGAACTCGTCCTCGTGCCGGTAAAGCGGCATCACGGTATCGAAACCCGTAACCCGTTTCACGGGCGCGAGCAGCGACGTGAGGCCTTCTCCCGCGAGGCGCGCGGCGATTTCGGCGCCGATGCCGCAATTGCGCGCCGCCTCGTGCACGATCACGCAGCGACCGGTACGCGCCACCGAGTCGAGAATGGTATCCATGTCGAGCGGCGAAACCGTCGCCACGTCGATAACCTCCGCGTCGACACCGTTCTGCGCCAGCGTGCCCGCGGCTTCGAGGGTCTCCCGGATCGACGCGCCCCAGCTCACCAGCGTCACGTCGACGCCGTCGCGCAGCACGAAACAGGTATCGAGCGGCAGGGATTCGCCGTTATCCTCCACGCTTTGCTTGCCGTGCCGGTAAATGCGCTTGGGTTCGAGAAACACCACCGGGTCCGGGTCCCGTATCGAAGCCAGCAGCAGGCCGTATGCGCGCGCCGGCGAGGATGGAATCACCACGCGCACCCCGGGCATGTGCGCAAACAGCGCCTCGGTGCTTTCCGAGTGATGCTCGGGCGCATGGATACCGCCGCCGAAGGGCGCGCGGATCACCATCGGGCAGGTCACGCGCCCGCGCGTGCGGTTGCGCAGGCGCGCGGCGTGGTTGATGACCTGGTCGACCGCGGGGTAGATGAAGCCCATGAATTGCAGCTCGGCGACGGGCTTGAGCCCCTGCGCGGCCATGCCGATCGCCATGCCGACGATCACGGTCTCGGCGAGCGGCGTGTCGATCACGCGCCCGGGCCCGAATTCCTCCAGCAAGCCCGCGGTGGCGCGGAACACGCCGCCGTTGACGCCCACGTCCTCGCCCAGCACGACGACGTTCTCGTCGCGCCGCATTTCGCTCGCGAAAGCGCGGTTGACGCCGTCGAGCAGGGTCCAGTCAGCCATGACGCTTGACCTCGGTCAGCCATTCCTGCTTCTGGCCTTGCAGATCGGCGGTCGGGGCGGCGAACACATAATCGAAAAACTCCCCCGGCTTTTGCTCGGGCGCCGCCTGGTAAGCCTCGATGGCTTTTTCGACCTCGGCATTGCAGCTCGCGTACAGCTCCTCGTCATCCTCGTCCCGCCAGCCGTGTTCGGATTGCAGGTAAACCTTAAAGCGCAGCAGCGGTTCGGACTTGCGCGCGGATTCGAGTTCTTCGCGCGTCCGGTAGCGGCTCGCGTCATCGGCCGTGGTGTGATCGCCGAGGCGGTAGCTCAGGGCTTCGACGATGCTCGGGCGCTGGTGCTCGCGCGCCTGCTCGAGCGCTTCCTGCATAACTCCGACCACCGCGATCGCATCGTTGCCGTCGACGCGATAACCGTCGATACCGGCGGCCAGCGCCTTGTGGGCGATCGATTTCGACGCGGTCTGTTTGTCGAGCGGAACCGAAATCGCCCAGCGGTTGTTGTTGACCACGAACACTACCGGCAGGCGCATTACGCCGGCGATATTGATCGATTCGTAGAAATCGCCTTTCGAGGTCGCCCCGTCGCCGCAGGTGGTGACCGCGACGCGCGCTTGCCCGCGGTACTTGAACGCGCAGGCAACGCCCACGGCGTGACAAGCCTGGGTCGCGATCGGCACGCTGATCGGAAAATCCTCTTTCTGCCGCCGGTAGTGCATGCCCCACTCGTCCCCGCCCCAGTAGCGCAGGATTTCCTCGAGCAGGACACCGCGCTGGACCTGGGTCGCGATATCGCGGTAATAGGGAATCAGCAGATCCTCGTCGCGCATCGCGAATCCCACGCCCGCGCCGATCGCTTCCTGGCCTTCGCCGGACGGGTAGGTGCCCAGTGAACCGGTACGCTGCAGGTTGATCGCGGCGCGGTCGAATACCCGCGTCAATACCATGACCCGGTAAAGCTCGAGCAGTTGATCGCGCCCGGATAACGACGCGGGCAAATCCCCCGTGAGCCTGCCCTGCGGATCGAGAGACTGGGCGATTTCGAAATTGACGTCTGGCTGCGGCATGTTGCGGCTCCTCCGGTGGCACGAATTATTCGATCGGCTCGGACAGATTATAGTTCCGCGGGCGTTCTGTCGAAAGCCGGGATGCCGGAAATACCGGCACGGTTCCTGCGCCGACTCGCTAGCAGCCTCCCGGGTTGCGCCGCATCGTCGGGGGATGCTCTTTTTCGTCGGGATAGACGGTAATTTCGACGCAGTCGCCGACGGCGAAATCGCGGCTTTCGTGATAAATGGTGATCTGGCCGCCATCCTGAAGGTCGATATCATAGCGCACCGGCTTCGGGTCCGAACCGCCGGAGCCGATCGACCCCAACAGCACGCCGATGCCGATGCCGATCGACACCCCGCCCCCCGAGGATATCGAGCCGTAGACGCTGGTGGTCCCCCGGGTCGTATTGGATTCGACCTGGTCCATGCTGACATCCTTCTTGGCGGCGATGAGGCCGTGCCTGACTATCGGCGGCGCGGCATCCTCGTGGCTGCTCTTGGTGCCACAGGCCGCGAGTAGCAGGCATATCAGCAGTATCGAATAGCGCATGGTCCTGTCCTCGTGGGATATTTCCGGCTCCGGCGCCCGCCGCATCGGCGGACCGTTCCGTGGAAGATTTTGAGCCCGCGAACCCGAGTTGGTTCCGGCCAGGGAGCCCCCGCGGCCGTTACCCCGGCCGGCCGGCATTATTCCGCGTTGGCGAACTCGATTCCTTTGCGGATATTTCCCTCCAGGGTTTCACGCATTGCTTCGAGCAGTTTTTGCTCGTACTCGCTGAGCGGCGGCAGATCGGGAATCGACGCGACGCCGTCCTTGCCGAGCACCACGGGCTGGGCGTGAAAACTCGCCGTATCGTCGCCGACCTGCACGTAGCAGCACTCGGTGACGCTTTCGCCGGAGAGCGCGGCCACCAGCGACATCGTGAAACGCGCCGCGGCCTGCGCCATCGACAGGGTCGCCGATCCGGCCCCGGCCTTGGCCTCGACGACCTCGGTGCCGGCTTCCTGGATACGCGGAGTCAGTTTTTCGATATCGGCCTGGCTCAATTCGACGCCGGGAACGCTGGACAACAGCGGCAGGATGGTCACCCCGCTGTGGCCGCCGATGACGTTGACGTCGACCTCGTCGGTACTCTTGCCCGCGGTTTGCGCGACGAAGGTATTGGAGCGGATTACGTCGAGCGTGGTTATCCCGAACAGCTTGCGCTTATCGTAGACGCCGGCAGCCTTCAACACCTCGGCGGCGATCGGTACGGTCGAGTTCACCGGGTTGGTGACGATTCCGAACAGCGCGCCGGGACAGGCCTTCGCGCCGACGCCGATCAGTTTCTTGACGATCCCGGCATTCATGTTGAACAGGTCGTCGCGGGTCATGCCCGGCTTGCGCGGCACGCCGGCAGGAATGACGACGATATCGGCATCCTTCATCGCGGCCTCGACATCGTCGCCGACATAGCCGTTGACGCAGACGTCGGTGGGGATATGGCTCAGGTCGACCGCCACGCCGGGGGTGAACGGGGCGACGTCGTAAAGCGACAGTTCGCTGCCCTTGGGCAACTGCAGCTTGAGCAACAACGATAGCGGCTGGCCGATTCCACCGGCGGCGCCGAGTACACAGACTTTCATGAGAAACCTCGCAAGTACTTCTGTTTAGACCCCGCATCATAGCCATGCCGGGGCCGGTTCACAAGGTAAAGACTGGTCAGCTCGGCCGGTTTAATAGACACTATTGGTCGTCCCTATCGCAACCCCTGGCGAAGCCCATGCAACTGTCCGCAGGCGATAATCCGAAGCTCGCCATCGGCGCGATCCTGCTCGCCTGCCTGGCGCTTTCGCTCGGCGACGCGCTGATCAAGCAATCCAGCGCGCGATTCGTAATCTGGCAAATCTTCGTGCTGCGTTCCGCGCTGGTGATCCCGTTTCTGGTCTACTTCGTGCGCATCGACGGCGGCGGGGTAACAATCCTGCCGCGGCAGCTCGGCTGGACGCTATTGCGCAACCTGATCCTGGTGCTGATGTGGATTTTCTACTTCGCGGCCCTGCCGCAGATCGAGCTGGCCACGGCCGCCGCCGCCTACTACACGCTGCCGCTTTTCATCCTCCTGTTTGCCGCCCTGTTCCTCGGCGAAGCGATTACCGCCGGCGGCTGGATTGCCCTGGCGCTCGGTTTCACCGGCGCCCTTTTGATCCTCCAGCCCCAGGCCGACGATTTCGACGGTTATGCGCTATTGCCGATCGCGGCGGCCGTTTGCTACGCCGCGGCGATGATCCTGACCCGCGGCAAATGCAGAAACGAGTCTTCGACGGTGCTTTCGCTATGGCTCAACCTGAGCTTCGTCGGTATCGGCGCCATCGCGCTCGGCGCGTTGCAACTGTGGCAACCGACGGCCGACAGCGTTGCCGTCAACCCGTTTCTGTTCGGCGCCTGGACGCCGATGTCCGCGGACGGCTGGCGGGTGATGGCGATACTCGCGGTCGCGATACTGGTCGGCAGCGTCGGCGCGGCCATCGCCTACCAGAACGGCCCCTCTTCGGTGGTGGCGATCTTCGATTTTTCCTACCTGGGTTTTGCCGTGGTCTGGGGCTCGCTGCTGTTCGGCGAGGTACCCGCGCCCACGGTCGCGGGCGGCATGCTATTGATAACCGTGGCGGGCATCATCGCGATCCGCCGGGGATCAGCCCAGAAACGCACCCTTCGCGGGAGCGGGTGAAAATCCCGGAAACACGGCGCCGGCATCGGTACCGCCGAGGCGCCTGGCGAGCAATTCGGCGAGCACCGTGCGCAGGTCGGTAGTGATTTGCAAATCCTCGCTGGCGCCTATGTCCAGGCCCGGCCAGTCGCTGATCACCTGGCCGCCGTTGACGCCACCGCCGAGCAGGTAGACGAGGCTCGCGGTCCCGTGATCGGTGCCCTGGGAAGCGTTTTCGGCGATGCGGCGCCCGAATTCGGTGTAAACCATCAGCGTAACCCGCGCCATCGCGGAACCCAGGTCGGTATAAAAGGCGGCGAGGACCGCGGCCAGATCGGCGAGCGAATTGTCGATGTAAAGCGGCAGGCTTTCGTGATGATCCCAGCCGTCCGAGTCGACGCAGACAACCTCCACCGGCAGGTTCGATTTGATCAGCTGCGCCGCCTGCAGCATGCGCTTGCCGAGGGCACTGCCGGCGGGATAGACGGCACCGTTTTGCGGAACGATCGCCGCCAGGTTGGCCGCCTGCAATTCGTCCATCGCGGTCAGCGCGGCATTCGCAGGCCCGGCGAAAGGCACCGCGCCGGAGAACAGTTCCGCGAGCACACCGGGGTACCCGGAATCCAGGATATCCTGGTCGAAGCCGAACTCGGCCAGGTTATCGATCGCCAGCGGCTCCGCCGCGCCGCCGAGCGCGACCGGCACGTTGCCGCTGATCGATATGGCCCGAAATGCCGAGCCGGATGCCGGCGGACTCGCCGCGAGATAGCGACCGAGCCAGCCGCTGGTCGGCCCGTTTTTGTCCGCCACGCCGCGTTCGACCAGGTTCTGCGCCGAAAAATGCGAGCGAATCTGGTGCGGCATTCCGGTGGCGTGCACCAGCGCGAGATCGCCGGCGTCGTAAATCGCCTTCAGCGGCTGCAGGGCCGGATGAAACGCATACTGGCCGTCGAGATAGATGCCGCCATCGGGCTGACCGGGCGGCGGTACCGCGATCGTGTTGCGATGGCTGTAATAATCGCTGTCGAAATACGGCACCAGCGCGTTGAGGCCGTCGGCCGCGCCGCGCTGGAAAATGCAGACCAGGATGTCGCGATCCGCCGGGATCGAGGGGTGTGCCGCAATTTTGCCCGAAGACGACATCGTTTTCCTCTATCGCAGGTGAAAGTAAACCGAACTGACCAGCACCGCGGAAGTCAGCGCGGCGGCCTGCACCGGCACCAGCGGCGACAGCGGTTCGGAAGCGTCGACGCCGATTTCACCGCTCAGCCAGTCGACGATTATCCGTCGATCCGCGGACGAAAGCGGCCGCATCAGCACCGCATCGGTGATCTTGTCGACCACGGTATTCAGGGTATTCGCGCCATCGAGCATCGCCGGGTAATCGATCTGGATCGCGTCGAGGCCCGGTATCAGCCCCGAGAAGCTCAGGAAAGACAGCCTCCAGCGGTTCAACAGGCCGCCGGTGCTGGCCCAGTAATCCTGACTGTCGGGATAGCCGTCCGGCGTCGGCCAGTAATACGGCAACTGGCCGAGCAGGTTCTGTGCGTAAAACCACACGAGGCCGTTATCCGGGGGATAAGGCGTATCGGGCGCCAGCGCGCGTACCAGCGCCGCCAGGTATTCGCTCGGGCGGGTGAACTTGCGGTCGGCATGATCGAGAAATGCGGGCTGTGCGAACAGCGTTCGCAGCACGGTCTTGATATCGCCGCCGCTGCCGCTGAA
>JASFKL010000093.1:0-12518 GCA_050118655.1 Gammaproteobacteria bacterium
ACGAATGGGACGCCCGGCACTTCTGGCGCGTCTCCAATGCCGAGCAACTGGCGATGTCGGAAAACGTCGGCATGATCAACCTGTCCCACTTCGCCGTGTTCGACGTCATGGGTCCCGATGCCGAGGCGCTGATGGAATACGCCAGCGTCGCCAGGGTCGGCGGCGATACGCCGCTCGGCAAGGGTGTCTATACGCACTTCCTCGACAAGCGCGGCGGCGTGCGCGCCGACCTCACGGTCATCCGCCATGCCGAGGACCGCTTTCGCGTCATCGACGGCGCCGACGCCGGCCATCGCGATTACATCTGGCTCAAGCGCATGGCCCAGGATAATGGCTGGAATGTCTACATCGACGACCGCTCCGACCACGTTTCCTGCCTCGGGGTCTGGGGACCGAACGCGCGCAAGACGATCCAGGCGATCGCCGACGACCCGGCCGCCTGGGAAGACGAAAACTTTCCGTTCGCGGCCTCGCGCAAACTGACCCTGCAAGGCATCCCGGTCGAGGCCTTCAGGATTTCCTACGTCGGCGAACAGGGCTGGGAACTTCACGTCGACTTCAGCTACGGACTGTCGCTTTGGGACCTGGTCTATGCCCAGGGCGCGACGCCGGTCGGGGTCGAAACCTACGCCAACAGCCGGCGCATGGAAAAGAGCCTGCGCCTGCAAAACGCCGACTTGCTGACCGAGTACAATCTCTACGAGGCCGGTCTTGCGCGACCGAAAGTCAAGGAAGCCGATTTTCACGGCAAGGCGCCCTACCTCGAGCAGCGCGAACTCGAACAGCAGGCGGCTTACCTGTGCACGCTGGTGATGGAAGATAACGTCGACTCGAACGGGGTCGCGCGCTATCCCGTCGGCCAGCTGCCGTTGATGGATCCGGCCAGCGGAGAAGTGCCGATCGACGCGAAAGGCCGCCGCTCCTACATCAGCAGCATCGCTTACGGCCCGAGCCTCGGCAAGAACATCGGTCTCGGTTACCTGCCCCCCGAGTACTGCGAGGAGGGCCGTGAATTGCTGACCGAATACCTCGGCGAGCAATTCACGATGAAGGTCGCCGCGGTCGGCTACAAGCCGCTCTACGATCCCGAGAACAGGTTGCCGCGCAGTTAATTCGTTCTTTCATGGATAGCGCCAGCGCTCGCCTGGCGCGTCCTGCACACCGCAGTCTCGGGTTCGTCGGGGCCGCAGCGGCTATTCCGAACAGGATATAAAGCCCGATCGAGCACTCCGCCGGAAATCGAAATCCGTGGCTAAATCGGCAAACTCGACTATTCTCCCGGTAGCCACGGCAAACCCTGACTTATGTTCGAAATCGGTGAAGTTTCCGCAAAATTCGTAACCCATGCCTTCATCTTTCTGGCCATTTTGCTGGCCTGGAATTTTATCGGGCGCCGGCTCGCCGACACGGATGC
Organism: Gammaproteobacteria bacterium; assembly: GCA_050118655.1. Classification (GTDB taxonomy): domain Bacteria; phylum Pseudomonadota; class Gammaproteobacteria. Next base: position 1,415 of record JASFKL010000093.1, read on the forward strand.
AAAAGACATCGAAATCCCGGCCTGGCTGTCGCGGATCGCCGGCTTCATTCACGTCGGCGCAATCGCGGTACTGATCCTCTGGCTACTACTCTTTCTGGTCGGCGGCACAATAGACAATCCGACCGATTTTCGTTACGCGACCTTCTGATTCGATATGCGACACCTGATTCTCGATCGACTGAACGACTTGCGCGTACAATCCCCGCGGGCCTGCTTCATACAGACTGCCGACGATTCTTTCACCCGCCAGGCATTCTGGGACGAGTCGCGTTGGGTGGCGGCCCGGCTTCGCCAAGCCTGCGGTGGCGGCGAACAGCATACGATCGCCATTCACGAGTTCGAGCCGCGTTATTTTTTTGCATACCTCGTCGGCATATGGATGGCCGGTTACCGGGTATTGCCGCTGAACATCCGCATGCCCGCCGCCACGATTGCACGCTGTATCGAAAAGACGGGCTGTAACATCGCCATCGGCAGCCAGTCGTCCCGTCCACCCGGAGTCGATTGCGAATACCTCTCCCTCGCTGACATCGAGCCCGATACCACCACCGGGTTAGCGGACTTGCCCGCCGATAATGCGATGATCATGCTGACTTCGGGTTCCACCGGGGAACCCAAGGCGATCCCGTTGACTTCGCGGCAACTGCTCGACAATGCGCTTGCCACCCAGCAGGTCGTCGGTCTCGAGCCGACAGACAAGCTGCTCATCACCATGCCTCCCTGCTTCATCACCGGCATCGCGCATTTCATGTCTTGCGTGGTAAGCGGTGCCAGTCTGTTGTCCGTCACCGGGTTCAATTTCGGCGAGCAGCTGACCGGCCTCATCCGGGAACACGAGGTGACGGCTTTCGGCGGCTCGCCGACCAATATACGCAGACTCCTTGCCGCGGCCCCCGACGCCGGGCATCTCGGCAGGCTCGGCATCTGTATCTCCTCGGGTGATCATCTGGCCGCCGAAGAACAACAAATGTTTCTCGATCGATACACCCGTACCCGCCTGATTTACATGTACGGGTTGTCTGAAGTCGGCGGCCGGTTCTGCGTCAACGACTTGCGGGCCTCCGGCAAGATCGGATCGCCGGGCCGACCGATCGCGGGCATGAGCCTGGTCGCTCGATCCCCCGATGGCCGCGACCTGCCCGCGGGTGAAAGCGGCGAAATTACCATCAATGGCCCGATGTTGATGGCCGGCTATCTGCAGGAAGACGGCGAGCTCGATGTGGACAGTGTCGAACGCGGCTTCCCTACCGGGGATCTCGGTCACGTCGACGAGGATGGCTACGTCTACCTTATCGGCCGCACCAACGACGTGCTGAAAATCGGCGGCGAAAAGGTTTCCATTCCCCATGTCGAGAGTGCCATACGCCAAAACCTGGAATGTGCCGATTGCACCGTCGCGGTAATCGACGATCCGAATCTCGGCAAGGTTCTCATCGGTCTCGTGGTCCCCGTCCCGGGGGAAAGCCGGATCGATATCGTCGCACTGACGAAGCAATTGAGAGTGGTGTTGCCGCCGAATGCGCTGCCGGCGAAGATACTGGAAGTGGAGGCAGTTCCCCGCACGGGATCCGGCAAAGTCGCTCGCAAGGAGGCCAGCGCGCTCGCCGTCAAGCTGCTGCAGCAAAGATGAAGCTATTGTCCGGTTTTACCCAGGCCCTGGTACGTCCCAGCATGACACGACTTGCGGTCGCCGTCCTGTTGGCACTGGCGATACTGGTGATGCTCGATTTCTCGGTACGTTTCGGATTCATCGCCAGGGTTCCCGAACAGTACCTGATCCGCGATGCGCACGACAGCAACGTTCATGCGAGCTACGCTGCTATCAGCGCCCGTCTCCTGCCGGAAGAAATCACGCCGATTTACGTCTTCGGCGGTTCGGGCATGCGCGAATCCATGGTCACCGACGACGAGTTCACGGCGATGGCCAACGAAATTCTGGACGACCAGCCTTATCGGGCTTTCCTGATGCCGACGGTACTGCGGTCGCTCGCCCACGATATGGCGGCTCTCGATCTGATCAGGCACCGCCCGGGCATCATCGTCTACGGCGTCAGCTTTACCCGTTTCAGCTTTGGCAAGCAATACTACAACCAGCAGCTGCGGGGCAATGGACTGTTCGGCCGCAACGAGACGTTCGTTGAATACATGCACGAGCATCATGCCCGCACACTCGATCGAGGTCTCGGTAACTGGTTCAGCCGGAACACCTACCTGCTGCCGATTACTCGCGTCATCGCCGAAAAATCGCAAACCTTGTTCGCGCCGGTCCAGTACTTTCAGCACGAACACAATGCGCAGGGCAGGCCGGGTAAGCAGGAAAGGCAATTGCAGCGCTGGCTGAAGGAAGGCCTGGAAAATTATCGACCCGTCAACTTCGATACCAACCTCGAATTGCTATCGCTGATGATCGACGAGGCACAAAAATCGGGGCACCGGGTTTTTGTCGTCGAACAACCGATGGACTACGAATACCTCGCCGGCCGGCTCGACAGGACTTTTGATTTCTATCGCCCGAGGCTGAAGACGGCGGTCGCGAAACTGGGTGCCACTTATCTCGATTTCGAACGCGGGCTCGCCCTGGACCACGCCTTTTTCTACGACTCCCAGCATCTCTGGAGTCAACAGGCACGGGTCCTCTTTTCTCGCAAAATTCTTTCTGAAATCAATGCGGTCGACAGCCGCCAGACCAGGGAGTCAACCATGATAGACGTAAGTGAAATTATCGACTTGATTAAAAACGAGGTATTGATGGACGACCGTACCATCGAAGCCGATACCCGCCTGTTTTCAACCGGCTTCATGGATTCGATCCAATTGACCTCACTGTTTTTGAGCCTCGAACAAAAATATCAGGTTTCGATCGGGCTATTCGACGTATCGCAGGAAAAATTCGATACGCCGGCGCAGGTAACGGATTGGGTCAACAACAACCGGAATGCCTAGTTTCTCGCTGCTTTCGCCGCTACTGTACGGAGCGCTACTTCCGGCGCTGGTATTCTACTGGCTGGTCCTGAAAGCGGACCGCCGGCCCTTGTTCCTGACGCTGTTTTCCTGCCTGTTTCTGGCCACGGCATCCCCGGTATTCTTTCTCTACACCGTCGCCGTCACCTGGATAATTTCCCGCCTGAAACCGGGGGAATCACAGCTCGGCACGATTGTTATCGGCATCGGTGTCGGGGTGGTGACGATATTTTGCTGGAAATATATCGTCGGCTTTTATCTCGATTCGGCCCTCGCGTTTTCCGATTTCAGAGTCCTGTTTTCGCTGTTCGGCGTGAGTTACATGGCCCTGCGTATCGTATCCCTGTTGATCAGTGTTCGTAACGGCGAGACCGGGCAAACCAGTTTTCTCGAGTGCCTGAATTTTCTGTGCTTCTTCCCCACGCTTGCGGCAGGCCCGCTGGAAAGTATCCGCGGATTTCGCGAGGGTTACAGCAAGCGTTTCGACAGGGATCTTTTCCGGCGTTCGATTTATCTCATCCTGCTCGGCCTGTTCAAGAAACTGGTCGTCGTAAACGCGCTTTACGCCGAGTTCTTCGGCAGCGAAGTTTCGCAATTCATCGCCGCGCACGGCCCGCCGGCGGAAGCATACAGCGCATTCGAAATCTTCCTGCTGTCGATGCTGCTCTTCCTCAAGGCCTTTCTCGATATTTCGGCCTATACCGACCTGGCGCTGGGTTTCGCCGGCCTGTTCGGATACCGCATCATCAACGATGTTCGTTATCCGTTGGTGTCTCTGGATCTAAGCGATTTCTGGCGTCGCTGGCATGTCTCGGTGATGCGCTGGTGCCAGACCCACATCTATTTCCCGGTCTATTTCTGGCGCCGCAATATGACGCTGGCAACATTTTCCAGCCTCGTGGTGATGGGAATCTGGCACCAGGTCGAGTTGAAATGGCTTTGCTGGGGTCTGTACCAGGCCGCGGGCCTGACTATCTTGCAATATTGGAACCGGTTCAAGGCTTACTATCGGTACCCCGCTTCCGATACCCTGAAACGTCTGCACGCCATCAACGGCAGTATTATTACCTTCCTGTTCGCGTCCATGGCGTTTCTTTTCATGGGCCCCGAAACATTTTCCAGATCGATGCAGCTGTTCTCGGTGTTTTTCGGATTTTGAGCGCGGCGCGCTGGTCTATCGCTTCCGAGTGCCGCCAGCATGGCCGTGAATTGCTGTCCGGGTACCTCGGCTGGCAATTCACGATGAAGGTCGCCGTGGTCGCCTACAAGCCGCTCCACGATCCCGACAACAAACTGCCGCGCAACTGATAAATGGGGACAGACCCCATTTTTCGGCGTACGGAAAACGGGGTCTGTCCCCTATTTTCCCGCTCCAGGATCCCGAGAACAAGCTGCCGCGCGGGCGATGGCGGATTAATACCGTCTCCCTGCATCGACCATCAATCCATCGTCAGCAGCACGGCGACGAACAACACGAATACGCAGGCCACGGCCACGCCTTCGAGCCCGATCGATGCCGGGCCGGTCTTTTCGCGCCTGAGTAAACCGAGGGTCAGGATGGCGGTCATGCCGATAGCGGTGACGACGATCAGCAGGTGCTGGCCGGTCATGGTATGAAACAGCGAACCGTCGCGATAGGCCACATCGGAGGCCGAGAGGAACAATACGTCGAAAGTGTTTCCGCCGATGATGTTGCCGATCGCAAGCGTCAACGCACCCCGCCGTATTGCGGTGATCATCGTGACCAGCTCCGGAAGCGACGTCAAAGTCGATGTGAGAAGCGCGCCGAGAACGCTCTCGGATATACCTGTCTGTGCCGATAGTGCCTCCGTCGTCCGGGTGAGCAACAGGCCAGTAGCGACGAGAAGCAAAGCCAGCAGGGTAAACCGGGTCAACAATTTTCCAGGAGACTCGTCTGCGATCGGTTCGCGACTCTCGTCGTCGCGGGTCTGCGGGGATCGCCGGGCAAACCATTGGGGATCTTCGTGCGATTGCCGTATCACGTACAACCCGGTGATATAGATCGCGATCAACACGACAGACCCGGGGTGAATGCCGAACAGGGTCAGGTCCGGCCCGAAGTGGAAAAACAGGACCGCGGTCATGAGCAGAATCGAGAGCGCTGCCTGCATCGTATTTTCCAGCGAAGCCGCCGCATGCTCGATATTCGTCCCTCGATAAAGCAGATCTCCGATAACCAGAAAAAACGTCTGCACGACGATTCCTCCTGTTGCATTGGAAATCGCAAGCCCGGTATGCCCCTCGTTGGCAGCGGTCATGCTGAGCACCGATCCCGACAGCGATGTCGCGATGCCGATGAATAACGCGCCCGATATGGCATCGCCCAGGCCGGATTTTTGCGAAATGCTCTCGACGACGAATACGAGGCGGGTTCCGGCAACGCCGATAACGACAGCGGACAACACCACGATCGCGAACAGGGCCGGCAGTGGAAGTAACTCGATATTTTCGATCATCGACATTGGTCTGCAACTCGGCACCATACTCTCAGATCACGGCCCGCCGAGCTACTCCGACAGTGCCGCGCGCCGCGCCGGGAACCGGACGATCCGCGGCAACCTCTGGTGAACCGGAATATCGGAACGCCGCTTCCGGGATTCATCAATATTCCCGGCAAGCGTCTCGCATGCGCAACTCGATGATATAGCAATTTACTATTGATTAGATAATTATTATTGATTTCTATTATTAAACTAAATTTCATAGAATCCGTCTTCTAAATACCAATCGCAAGGAGAGACCCAATGAGCGCAGCCGCAAAAGACCTGACCGGGAAATGCCCGGTCATGCACGGAGCTATCACCACCGGCGACACGTCGGTCACGGACTGGTGGCCCAGGTCCCTCAACCTCGACATCCTGCATCAGCACGATACCAGGACCGATCCCATGGGAAAGGACTTCGACTATCGCGAGGCGGTCAAGTCGCTCGATTTCGAAGCCCTGAAAAAGGACCTCACCGATTTGATGACCGATAGCCAGGACTGGTGGCCCGCCGACTGGGGCCACTATGGCGGGCTGATGATCCGCATGACCTGGCATGCCGCTGGCTCCTATAGAATCGCCGACGGTCGCGGCGGCGCCGGCACCGGTAACCAGCGCTTTGCACCGCTCAACTCGTGGCCCGATAACGCCAACCTCGACAAGGCGCGTCGCCTGCTCTGGCCGATCAAGAAGAAGTACGGCAACAAGCTCAGCTGGGCCGACCTGATCGCCTACGCCGGTACCATTGCCTATGAATCCATGGGACTGAAAACCTTCGGCTTCGGCTTCGGCCGGGAGGATATCTGGCACCCCGAAAAGGACGTCTACTGGGGCTCGGAGAAAGAATGGCTGGCGCCCAGCGGCAGCGAAGGCAGCCGTTACTCCGGCGAACGCGACCTGGAAAACCCGCTGGCCGCGGTGATGATGGGCCTGATCTACGTGAACCCCGAGGGCGTGGACGGCCAGCCCGATCCGTTGAAAACCGCCAGGGACGTCCGCACTACCTTCGAACGCATGGCGATGAACGACGAGGAAACCGTCGCCCTGACCGCGGGCGGCCATACCGTGGGCAAGTGTCACGGCAACGGCGACGCCGAACTGCTCGGCCCGGAACCCGAGGGCGCCCCGCTCGAGGAGCAGGGTTTCGGCTGGATGAATCACAGCAAGCGCTGCATCGGCCACGACGCCGTCACCAGCGGTATCGAGGGCGCCTGGACGTCGCATCCGACCCGGTGGGATAACGGCTACTTCGATATGCTGCTCGACCACGAATGGAAATCGGTGAAGAGCCCCGCCGGTGCCTGGCAGTGGGAGCCGGTGGATATCGACGAAGACGACATGCCGCTCGACAGCGAGGATGCTTCGGTGCGCCACAATCCGGTCATGACCGATGCCGACATGGCGATGAAGATGGATCCTGAGTATCGCAGGATCTCGGAACGTTTCGCCGGGGATCCCGCGGCTTTCTCGGATGCCTTCGCGCGCGCCTGGTTCAAGCTCACACACCGCGACATGGGCCCGAAAGCGCGCTATATCGGTCCCGACGTCCCCGAAGAAGACCTGATCTGGCAGGATCCGACGCCCGCGGGCAGCGCCGACTACGATGTCGATGCGGTCAAGGCGAGAATCGCGGAGAGCGGCTTGAGCATCGGCGAGATGGTATCTACTGCCTGGGACAGCGCCCGTACCTTCCGCGGTTCGGACAATCGCGGCGGCGCCAATGGCGCGCGCATTCGCCTGGCACCGCAAAAAGACTGGGAAGGCAACGAGCCCGAGCGGCTCGCCCGGGTGTTGAAAGTACTCGAACCCATCGCGGCCCAATCCGGCGCGAGCCTGGCGGATGTGATCGTGCTGGCAGGCAACGTCGGTATCGAGCAGGCGGCGAAAGCAGCGGGACAGGATATTACCGTTCCGTTCTCGCCCGGCCGCGGCGATGCGACCCGGGAAATGACCGACGCCGATTCGTTCGAGCCGCTGGAGCCCCTTCATGACGGCTACCGCAACTGGCAGAAGCGCGACTATGTCGTGAGCGCGGAGGAAATGATGCTCGACCGCACACAGCTGATGGGACTGACCGCGCCGGAGATGACCGTGCTGATCGGCGGCATGCGCGTGCTCGGCACCAACCACGGCGGCAGCAAGCATGGCGTGTTCACCGATCGCGAAGGCATGCTTACGAACGATTTTTTCGTCAACCTGACCGACATGGGCAACGCCTGGGTACCCACGGGTAACAACGCTTACGAAATCCGGGATCGCAAGACCGACAAGGTCAAGTGGACCGCGACGAGAGTCGATCTCGTCTTCGGCTCCAACTCGATCCTGCGATCGTATGCCGAGGTCTATGCCCAGGACGACAACCAGGAAAAATTCGTCAACGACTTCGTCGCCGCCTGGACCAGGGTCATGAACGCAGATCGCTTCGACCTGAAGTAAACCCGAGCGGGCATCCCCACGCGGCGCGTCTGCATCGCGCGGGGATGCCGGTCAACTCGATACCTGAAAAATGGGGACAGACCCCGATTTACGGAAACTGGAAAACGGGGTCTGTCCCCTATTGCTCTATTGCTATTGCTTGCGGGCGATGCGCGCGCGGGTCAAAATCGGTTTTCATGAGCGATGAGCTGATTTCCGATATTCGCGCGCTGGTCGGCGACGCGGGACTGCTGACCGGCGACGCGGTCAGTGGGCGCAGCGCCGGGATCTGGTCGTCCGCGCCGCTCGAGGCGCTGGCGCTGGTGCGCCCGCGTTCGACCGACGAGGTCGCCGGCGTGCTGCGGCTGTGCCACGCGGCCGGGCAGAGCGTAATCCCGGTCGGCGGCATGACCGGCCTCGCCGGCGCCCACGAGTCCGGACCCGGGGATATCCTGCTGTCGACCGAGCGCATGAATCGAATCGATTCGATCGACGCCGCCGGCCGCAGCATGGTGGTCGAAGCCGGGGCCGTATTGCAGCAGGTGCAGGAAGCCGCAGCCGACGCCGGACTCTATTTTGCGCTCGACCTCGGCGCGCGCGCCTCCTGTACTATCGGCGGCAATATCGCCACCAATGCCGGCGGCGTGCGAGTGCTTCGCTACGGCATGATGCGCGAACAATTGCTCGGCATCGAAGTCGTGCTCGCCGACGGCCAGGTCGTTTCGTCGATGTTCAATTTGCTCAAGAACAACACCGGCTACGACCTGCGTCAGCTGTTCGTCGGCTCCGAGGGGACGCTCGGCGTAATCACGCGCGCGGTGCTGCGCCTGCACGAGGCGCCGCCGCCGGTACAGACCGCGCTGCTCGCGGTGCCGGGCTGGCGCGAGGTCATGTCCTTGCTGCGCTTTTTCGACGCCGGCTCGCCCGGTGCGCTTGCCGCCTGCGAGGTGATGTGGGCCAACGACTACGAACTCAACACGGGCGAATACTCGGATATCGATCCACCGCTGGATACCGGCGCGCCCTACTACCTGCTGATCGACATGTTCTCCGCCGACCGCGAAGTCTTCGAGGACAGGCTGGCCGAGGGTTTCGAGCGCGGCGAGGTGGTCGACGGCGTGGTCGCGCAATCCGAGGCGGAGCGTCAAATCCTGTGGCGAATTCGCGAGGATTTCGAACCCGAGCAGCGCCGCTTCGAATCCGTCTACGGATACGACGTGAGCCTGCCGATCCAGCACATGGAATCGTTAGTCGAAACCCTCGGCGAAGCGTTACGGGCGCGCGATCCGGCAGCGGAATTGTTCGCCTACGGGCACGTCGGCGACGGCAACCTGCACTATTCGATTTTCCCGGCGAGCCTGTCGCGCGTCGAGGTCGATGAACTGGTGTATCGGCCCCTCGAAACGGTGTCCGGCTCGATTTCCGCCGAGCACGGCATCGGCATCGAAAAGAAACCCTTCCTGCACTACACGCGCAGCGCCGCCGAAATCGAGCTGATGCGCCGCGTCAAGAAGATGCTGGACCCCGACAACCTGCTCAACCCGGGCAAGCTTTTCGACCTCTGAAGCCCGGTGTTATTAAAGGCTGACGGCTATCCCAGCAGCGCATCGATATGCACGGCGGCGCTGCGTCCGAGGGCCGAAAGCGCATAACCGCCTTCCAGCGACGAAACGATCCGCCCGCCCGCATGCCGGTCGGCAATCCGCTTCAACTCGGCGGTAATCCAGGCGTAATCGCTTTCAACCAGGCGCAGATCGGCCAGAGGGTCCTCGACATGGGCATCGAATCCCGCCGAAATGAACAGCATTTCGGGCGCGAAGGCTTCCAGTCTCGGGAACCAGTGCGTTTCGACCGCGGCCCTGAAGGCGGCGCCGTCAGTGCCCGCCGCCATCGGCACGTTGATAATGTGATCGGAATCCGTTTGCGCGCCGGTATGCGGGTAAAAAGGGTGCTGGAACGTGGAACAGAACAGGACCTTCGGCTGGTCCCTGAAAATATCCTCGGTGCCGTTGCCGTGGTGTACGTCGAAGTCGACGATCGCCACCCGTTGCAGCCCGTGCGCGGCAAGCGCATGCGCGGCGCCGACCGCGATATTGTCGAAAATACAAAAGCCCATGGCGCGCCCGGATTCGGCGTGATGACCCGGCGGGCGCACGTTACAGAATGCGCTCGCGGACTCGCCGGACATCACCAGGTCGACGCCCAGTACGACCGCACCCGCGGCGTGCAGGGCCGCCGACAGGCTGTGCGGATTCATGCAGGTGTCCGGATCCAGCCAGCTGCGATCTTCCGCGGGCGATTTTTGAAACACGTACTCGACGTAATCGGGCGCGTGCACGCGGCAAAGCTGCTCCCGAGTTGCCGCCGGGGCGTCGTGATGCAGCAATACCGTATCCAGCCCGCTGGCGATCAGGCGGTCCTGAATCGCGGCCAGGCGCGCGGGACTTTCCGGATGATGACTACCCATGTCATGTAAAGCGCAATCCGGGTGCGATATTATTGCGACTGTCATCGAGAATTATTTGATCGCGGGCAGATCCATATTTTTCATCACGGTATAGTATCAATCTAAAGCCGGATCGGAAATGAGCACGCACTATCTGAACTACCTCTTCTCGCCGTCGTCCATCGCGGTATTCGGCGCCAACGAGCGCCCCGACTCGGTAGCGGGCAGGATTTACGAAAACCTCTGCAACGGCGGTTTCGGCGGACCGATTTACGCGATCAACCCGAAACACGCAAAAATCCGCCAGCAAGCCTGCTACCCCTCGCTGAAAGCCCTGGACAGACCGGTCGATCTTGCGGTGATCGCCACGCCCGCGAGAACGATTCCGGGAATCGTCGACGCTTGCGGCGAGCACGGCGTACGCGCCGCGATCGTGATCTCCGCCGGTTTCAACGATAGTGACGCACGCGGCGGCAAGCTGAAAAAAAAGATGCTCGAAAAGGCCCGGCGTTATCGAATGCGAATCCTCGGCCCCAATTGTCTCGGCCTGATTCGCCCCTGCAGCGGGATGAACGCCACCTTCAGTAAAAATACCGCGGCGCCCGGGCAACTCGCACTGCTGTCCCAGTCGGGCGCGATATGTACCTCGATTATGGACTGGGCGATCACCCAGGACATCGGTTTTTCCGCCATCGTCTCGCTCGGCAACGCCGCGGACATCGGATTCGGCGATCTGCTCGACTACCTGGCCCAGGACCCGGAAACCCGCAGCATCCTG
>JASFKL010000094.1:0-12475 GCA_050118655.1 Gammaproteobacteria bacterium
GGACGAACAGCCTGTAAAGATCGAAATAGCGGGTATAGTCGAAGGCCATGCGGCCGTCGTCGAGAAACATGCCGCTGTTGATATTGCGATCCTGCATCAGTATTCGCGCCTTGCGACCGCGGTAGGGGATATCGCGAATGACGATTTTTTCGTAGAGCCCATCCGTGCTGTAGACCAGGGATTCGTCGCGCGGCGAGTCGAAGCCGCCTACCCCGATCGCCGCCGCCAGTCCGAGGATGACCATTAAGACGCCGCCGGCCTTGCGTCCGGATCCGAGCACCAGCAGGCCGATGGCGCCGAGCAGGACCAGCCCCAGCCCCACCGCAACCACGATGGCGCTGACGCCGAAGCCCGGTATCAACCAGAAGCCCGCGGCCAGGCTGCCGACGATACTGCCCAGGGTGGACCAGAAAAATACCAGCCCCGCGGCGGTACCGACGCCGGTCGCGGCGGAGCCATGCAGCAGCTTGATCGCGTAAGGCGACAGCATACCGAGGAACAGCGCGGGCAATAAAAACAGCAACAGCGATACGATCAGCGGACCCTCGACCAGGGAAAGCCGGTAGGCGATGCGCGGTAACAGCTCGAGATGCAGCAATTGCAGCAGCAACACGCAAAACCCGGCGAACGCGATCAGGCCGAAAAACAGCCGCACCGACGGTCCGCGGTCGGCGATCCGGCCGCCCAGATAATACCCCGCGGCGAGTGCGAAAAGGATGGTGCTGATGACGCTCGAAAAGGTGAATATCGAGCTGCCGAAATAAGGTGTCAGCATGCGCGTCGCGGTGATCTCGATGATTAGCACCGCCATGCCGGTCAGCGTCACCGAGACTAGCAGTCCGGTTCGATAAATACGAGGTTTCATGCGATCCATTATTACATTTGTCGGCTGCCTGGGTAAGCGCGCATCCGCCCCGGAGCGCCCTCGCCGGCGACGCGTCGGAAAATCGGCTATCCGCGCTCGTCGGGGCGATAAAAATTTGATTGTCATGCGACTGAAGCCAGCGTCTCTGTGCTAGAGTAATTCGATGTTCGATTTACTCCGCGAAGCCTGCCGCAGCGCCGCGCGCGCCGGCTGCCAGTTCGCCGACGCGCGCTACCTCGAAATACGCCGCCAGCGCGTGAGTTCACGCGACCATGCGCTGTCGGGCTGCAGCGAAAGCGACGACCGCGGCTTCGGCGTGCGGGTGCTTTACCGGGGGGCCTGGGGTTTCGCGTCCTCGCCGGGCGGCGACCCCGCGGAAATCTCCCGCGTCGTCGAGCTGGCGATGCGCATCGCCCGCGTCTCGGCGCTGGCAGCACGCACCGGCGGGGTGCAATGGGCGCCCGAGGAAGCCCTGCAGACGAGTTTTCGCTCGCCGTGCGAATTCGATCCCTTCGAGGTGCCGCTCGAGGACAAGGCAGACCTGCTGCTGTCCGCCAATGCGGTCATGCTGAATAACGAATCGGTAAAACGCGCCCAGGGCTACCTGCTGTTCAAGCGCGTGCGGCGCTGGTACGTGAATACCGAGGGGGCCGAGTTGCACAGCGACGTGACCTCGTCGGAAGCCGTGATCTCGGCTATCGCCGTGGACGCGCACGACTTCCAGGAACGCAACTGGAAGGCGCCGTCGGACAGCCGCGGTTACGAGAGCTTTTCGAAGCCGGAATTCCTGCGCCAGGCCGAGCGGGTCGCCGACGAGGCGGAAGAAAAACTGTCGGCGAAGCTGGCGCCGGAGGGGGTCTACGATATCGTCACCGATCCCGAGAACCTGTCGCTGACCATTCACGAGTCCGTCGGCCACGCGACCGAACTCGACCGGGTAATGGGTTACGAGGTTTCGATGGCCGGGGGCTCTTTCGTGAGCCGCGACAAACTCGGTCGATTCCGCTACGGCAGTGACTCGGTCACGCTGGTGGCCGACAATACGCTCGAGGGCGGGCTCGCGACACAGGGCTTCGACGACGACGGCGTGCCCGGCCAGCGCTGGGATATCGTCACCGACGGTATCTTCCAGGCTTACAGCACCGGCCGCGAGTTCGCGCACTACGCGGGCGAGGAGCGCAGCCGCGGCTGCAGCCGCGCCGATCACTGGTCGAGCATCCCGATCGTGCGCATCCCCAACCTGTACCTGCAGGCCGGCAAGCAGCCGCTGGATCCCGAGGAGCTCATGGCCGACGTGCGGCGCGGGCTCTACTTCGAGGGCATGGACAGTTTTTCCATCGACCAGTGGCGGCTCAATTTCCAGTTCGGCGGCAACGGGGTCTGGGAAATCAGGAACGGTAAAAAGGCGGGGATGCTCAAGGCCGCGCTCTACCAGAGCCAGACGCCCGAGTTCTGGAACGCCTGCGACGCCACCTGCGACCAGCGATACTGGAGCCCGCACGGCGTCATGAACTGCGGCAAGGGAGACCCGTTGCAGGTGGCGCAAATGACCCATGGAGCGGCGCCGACCCGCTTCAGAAATATCCGCATCTGCCGGGGGCGCGAATGATGGATCGCAAGCAGGCGCAAAGCCTCCTCGGTGAAATTCTCGAGATGCCGCATCCCGGCGAGCTGCAGGTCGCGCTGCACGGCATCGACCGTCTGGGCACCCGTTTCAACGATTGCGCGATCTCGCAAAACGCGCTTCGCAAGCAGGTAAACCTGACCCTGGTCGCCCGCCTGGAACAGAAGCAAACCTCGCTGGTGATCAACACGCCGGACGACCGCGACGCGATCCGCCAGGCTATCGATCGCCTGTTCGCGACCTGCGCGCACATGCCCGACGACGAGGAAGTCATGCCGGTCCCGGGGCAGCAACTCGATTGCCCCGAACACGCCTATAGCGCCGAATCCGAAGAGCTGGAGATCGAAACCGTCGGCGCCTGGGCGGCGAAGGCCTGCGAGGCGGGCGCCGCCGCCGGCGTCGATCTCGCCGGCCTGCTGTCGCTGGGCAAGCTGTTTACCGCCTACGGCGACAGTGCCGGCGGCTTCGCCTTCGAACGCAGCCACCACTGCGATTTTCACGTTACCGCCAGCGGCGCCAACGGCAGCGGCTGGGCCGAAAACCAGGGCGTGACGATCCGCCAGCCCGAGGTCATGGCGGCTACACGGCGCGCGATCGACAAGTGCCTGGCGGCGCAGCAGCCTCAGGTGTTTCAGCCCCGCCCGACTACCGTGGTACTCGAGCCGCAGGCCGTCGGCGACCTGCTGTCGTCGGCATTCTGGTATGGCTTCGACCAGCGCGCGGCGGACGAGGGCCGCTCGGCGTTTTCGGATTTCGACAAAAAGCTCGGCCGGTTGTCGCTCTACTCCGATCCGGCGGATCCGGTGAACCCGTCGAATTCCTTCAGCGGCGACGGTCAGGCCCTCGCCAGGGAAATCTGGCTGGACCGGGGCGAGTTGCAGCAATTGCGCACCAGCCGCTACTGGGCCGGGCACAGCGGGCTCGCCGCGAAGCCGTCGCCCAACAACCTGATTCTCGACGGCGACGGCCGGTCGCTGGACGATTTGATCGCCGCTACCGGGGACGGGGTTCTGGTGACGCGCTTCTGGTACATCCGCTCCACCGATGCGAAGACCCTGGGCTTTACCGGCATGACCCGCGACGGGACCTACCGCATCGAAAACGGCGAGATCACGCGGCCGCTGGTCGACATGCGCTGGAACGAATCGGCGTTGCGCGTACTCGAAAACGTCGTCGCCAGCGGCAAGCCGGTGGCCACCGGAGAATACCTGTCGATGACGATGCCGGCGCTGAAGGTCGAGGATTTTCATTTTTCGTCGCTGTCGGGCAGATAACCGGAAGACGCCGGGAACCCGCCGGATGCGAGAATCCGGGTCCTTCGACCCGCTTTGGGATACAATTATCCGCAGATTCGTAACCCGTGCCCTGCCCGATGCTGCCGTTAAACCTGTCCGAGAACCAGATTCGCGTCATCGGCTGCCTGATGGAAAAATCCGTCACCACGCCGGAACAGTATCCGATGACCCTGAATGCGCTGACCAACGCCTGCAACCAGAAAACCTCGCGCGACCCGGTGATGTCCCTGTCGCAGGGCACGGTGCAGCACACGGTGCGCGAACTGGCCGATCTTCACTTGCTGCGCATCGAGGAAAATTTCAAACGCGGGGTGGAAAAGTACGCCCAGCGCTTTTGCAACACCTCGTATAGCGAACTGCAATTCGATAACGCGGGTTACGCCGTCGTCTGCCTGCTGCTGCTGCGCGGCCCGCAGACGCCCGGCGAGCTGCGCGCGCGCAGCGGCAGGCTGCACCAGTTTGCCGACAACGAGGCCGTGGTCGCGGCGATCGCCGTGCTCAACCAGTTGCACGGCGAACCGCTGATCGCCCGCTTGCCGCGCACGCCGGGCCGCAAGGATTCGGAATACATGCACCTGTTCGGCGGTCCGCTCGACCGCGTGGTGGAAGAGGAGGCTCCCCGGGCGGAACCGCCGGCTCCGGGGCCGGGACCGGCAGAACCGCCGTCCGCTCTCGAACCGGGACTGGCGGAACTCGAACGCCGGATCGGCGATCTCGAAGCCGAGGTCGCCCGGCTCCGGGATTTGCTCGACTGAACGCTACCGGGTTTTAGCCACGAATTGCAGCGACTGGTACGCCACCCGTCGCGCCTGGCGGCGCTTGATCGGCGATTCGAAAAAACGTTTCAGCGCGGCGGCGAGGATCCCGGCATCGGCGGCTTCCAGCCCGCCGATTTCCTCGCGTACCGCGAGCGCCGTTTTCAGCAGGTGCACGGCAACGATGTGCTCGCCCTGGCCGTGATCGAGCACCCGCAGCAGTAATTCGTCGACCGCGGCGCCGGGATCTTCGAGACGCCGGCCTTCGATATCGATATCGGCCTCGGTATAGGCGGCATTGCGGCCGTTGAAGCAGGCCATTTGCAACAGCCCCTGCGGCCAGAGTTCCGGGAAGCGGCTGCACTGGCCGTGCACCGCGTTGGCGAAAGTCAGGCCGTGGGTGAAATCGAGCCAGCCGACATTGCCCGACACCGGCACGTGAATCCTGTCCTGCTGCGCGATGTCGAAACCCAGCAGGTTGACCGCATTGGCCAGCAGCAGCGCGCGGTAGATCGCTTGCGGGTCGCTGCCGCTGCAATCCACCGCGGCCTGCAGTGACTTGTCGATCCCCTTGCGCCGCCAGAGCTCCGGCGCCGGTTGACCGCTTCCCCGCCCCCATTTTTCGAGTTGCCGCGCGTAACCGCGAAATTCCGGAATCCTGTCCTCGCGGCGGGCATAGACCAGGGCGCGAACCAGCGACAGCAGCAGCGGTTCGGCGACCCGGTCGCCGAGCCGTTCTATCAGCGCGCCGGCCTTGGTAACGTAAATCAGCGAATGACCGAAATCGTTGTAATGCAGCAGGGCAGCCCGGGTCAGCGCGCCCTCGAAGTCGGCGAAACCCAGCCCGGCGCGGATTCCGCCGCGGATCGCCGCGGCCGCGGCCGCTTCGTCCTCCGCTTCGATGGCGGCGACGAACTCGTCGGTATCGAAGTCTCGGCTATCGTCGGTGAACGGGTAATCGCGCTCGCGCAGCACGTCATAGGCGGCGTGAGTGACGCCCTCGACCAGGCAGACCAGGCGCAGCTCCGCGTCACCGGCATGCTCGTCGTATAGCGCCAGCCAGTCGGCCATGCCGGCATAGGCGTGGGTCCAGCCGAACTCCATTCTTTGCCAGGACCAGTCGATGGCGAGTCTCAGCGCGTCCAGCGGGTCGGCGCCGAGATTGTCGAGGCGGGCGATCTCGCGCGCGACCCGGTCGTAACTGTAATCGTCGAAGGCATCGCGCAGGTTGCCGACGATTTCCTCGTAACGTTCCTCGTAGGGCGGCTCGGTGAGATCCACCCAGATCTCGTCGCCGCGAATCTCTGTCGCATAGATGCGCAGGCGATCGCCGCCGTAGAGATTGTCGCCGCTGTCGAGATCGAACTTCCAGTTGTGCCAGTTGCAGGTCAGGATGCAGTCCGCCGACAAACTGCCCTCGGACAGGGGGTAACCCTCGTGGGGACACCGGTTTTCACAGGCCCTGATTCCGGCGGGTGTTTTGAATACCGCGATCTGCCTGCCGGCAACTCGCTGCATCAGCGCCGGACGTCGGTCGAGCGCCTCCAGCGGTGCCAGCTTGCGCCAGTCGCCCGCACCGGCGGGTTTCCGTTTTGCTGCCTGTGACATGAAGACTCTCCGGGGTTATGATTGCAGGCAGTATAAAAGTTAAAGTTAACTTTAAGTCAAGCGATTAAACCGGGAGGACGGTCGGTCATGAAAACCCGCGGGGAATTCCTCAGTATCGGCGAAACCGCAAGACGCAGCGGCGTCGCCAGTTCCGCGCTGCGCTACTACGAAAGCCGCGGCCTGATCTTTTCGAACCGCGGCAAGGGTAACCAGCGCCGCTACCACCGCGCCATGTTGCGCCGTATCGCGATCATTCGTATCGCGCAGACCCTGGGCCTGTCATTGCGCGAGATCGAACAGGCCTTCGCAACGTTGCCGGAAGCGCGCACGCCTACCAGGCGGGACTGGGCGAGGCTGTCCGGCGAATGGGGGAAGCTGCTGGATCGCCGCATCGCGGACTTGCAGAACCTGCGCGGCCGGCTTACCGGATGCATCGGTTGCGGCTGCCTGTCGATGAAAAACTGCGCGCTGTACAACGCCGGCGACGAGGCCGCGCTGCTGGGGACGGGGCCGCGTTACCTGCTCGGCGATGTGCCGCCGGTGCGCGAGGCTGGTTCCTGAACGACGGAACCTGTTGCCGGCAACCGCAGGGCCGCGCTCCGCGCCGGCTCGAGACGCACCGGCCGTACCGCTTCACTGCATCGCCGGGCGACATCGGGAACCGCTCGGCTCAAGACTCGCCGGCCCGCTTGCGGTTCGTCGACGCCCTGCTCGCGCCGACCAGGCTCCGGCTCAGGTACTGGTAAAAATCCCAGATGGTGCCCTCGAGATCGGGTGACGCCAGCGGCCCCGGCTGCTGGAAACGCGAGCCCAGCCCCTGCTGTACCCTGACGAGGATCTCCTTGTCCTCGGCCATCGTCGACTGGAACAGTTCGATCGCGTCATCGACCTCGCGCTCGGACCAGCGATCGCCGTAAAAGATCAGCCCCATCTTGACCCTGACACTGTCCGTGGTCTCCGGGCGCATGCACAGGAAGGAGCTGTAATCGCTACCGACGCCGACCGCAAGCCCGGGCGGCACGGCGAACATCACGCAGGTATTCATCTCTTCTTCGCTCAGGCTGGGATGCCCGAGCTTCGAATCCGGCAGGCGCGACGTGAAGCCGACCCGGTAACCGAAATGATAATTACCGGGCTCGATGTGCGTGCAGAGGCGGCTCGGATTGACCTTGTGCAGCGTATTCTTGTGCAGCGGCGTCAGGTGGTATCCCTCCATGAAATTTTCCAGCAGACATTTCCAGTTGGTGGGCCAGATTTCGTCGGCCGTGTAACGCATCGACATTTCATCGAGATGGTAATTGGCGATCACCTCGTCGAGAGCGCCCAGTTCTTCGAGCAGTCCCGGCGCCCGCGGATTCAGGTTGACGAAGATGAAACCCTGCCAGATTTCGCATTTCAGTTCCGGCAGCCGGCAACGCTTCATGTCGAAGGCCTGGTGAGATTCCATGTGCGGCGCATTCAGCAACTGGCCGGCGGTATCGTAGGCCCAGTGGTGGTACGGGCACATGAATTTGCGCGCGTTGCCGCTGCCGCTGGCGACCACGGTTCCGCGGTGCCGGCAGACGTTGGACAGGGCGCGAATCACGCCGTCGCGGCCGTGCACGAGGAGTACCGGTTCGCCGATATGATCGAAGGCGAAGTAGTCGCCGGGCTTTGCCACTTCCTCGACGCGGCCGACGCAAAACCAGTCCTTTGCAAACAGTTTTTCGCATTCGAAACGCAGCCAGTCGGGATCGGTGTAAAAGGCGCCGGGCAGCGAAAAACCCCGCTCGTAGGGCTTGCCTTTCATCGAGCGCAGCGTTTTCAGAAACGACGCGGCGGGAGTTTTCCGGTTATTCGACGCCATGGCTGCCTCCGCGGACCAGGGAATAAAACGTTGCTAAGCCACAAGCTTGACCTATATTAAGGGACTAACTTCTATAAGAACAGGGGTAAAATCATGAACGAAGCCACAATGAATGAGGCTGACATGAACGATTCCAATCCGTACTCGGCTCCGGGCGCGGAACTGGATAATGCACAGGACAGTCTGTACAAGCCGAAAATTATTTCTTTCAACGGCCGCATCGGACGCATGCGCTACCTGGCCTATAGTATCGGCGCCACCTTTTTGCTGATGCTGGTAATGATGCCGCTGATCGGCATGTCCACTATCCTGGGCGCCGGCATGGGTGGAGATACCGGCATGTCGATGCTGGGGATGCTGGGAATAGCCGTCTACTATATTGCCGCGATCCTGATCTCGGTGATGTACGCCAAGCGCCGGCTCAACGACCTGAACCGCAGCGGCTGGTGGTTCCTGCTGTTCATCGTGCCTGTCGTGAACCTGCTGCTGGCGATTTACCTGATCTTTTTCCCCGGTACCGACGGAGCGAACGATTTCGGCCCCGTCCCCACGGCGAATTCGATCGGTGTGCTGATTCTCGGCTGGTCGATGCCGGTACTGTTCGTTCTCGGTATCGTCGCCGCGATAGCCGTACCGCAGTTCGCGGGTCCCTAGTCCCGGACCGAATCCGCAGCAGCCAGCCGCCCCTCCGGGCGGCTGTTTTTTTTTGCCTGCCGGTCAGTCGAAAGCCGGCATGACCTCGGAACAGAACAGTTCCAGCGAGCGCTTCTGCTGCTTTTGCCCGAGCCCCAGGCTGGCATAGTAGATAAACTCGTCGACACCGAGCGCCTCGTAGCGCTTGAGCTTGTCGATCACGGCCTCCGGCCTGCCGAACATCAGGTTTTCCTCCAGCATCTCCGGGTTGTACTGCTCGCGGTCGGCGAGCTCCTCGAGCGGAATACGTTTCGGGAAGCCGTTGACGACGTCGCCGAGGTTGCGGAACAGGTTCTCGAATTGCCCGAGCACTCCCTGGATCGCCTCGATTGCCGCGCTGCGTCCCGCATCGTCATCGTAAAGCGCGGTGTGACGCATGATCGCGAAGGTCGGGCGCGTGGCATCCGGGTGCGCGGCGATCGCCTCGTCGAGCTGCGCGCGGTAGGTTTCGGCTTCAGAGAAGGGGCGCGTCAACGGCCAGGACATGACATTACAGTTGTTGGCAACCGCGTAATCGAAGGTAATCGGCGAGCGCGCCGCGATCCAGATCGGCGGATGCGGTTGCTGTAACGGCTTGGGTACCGAGGTCGAGGTCGGAAACGACCAGAATTCGCCGTCGTGCGCATAGTCGCCGGCCCACAGCGCCTTCACGGCCGGCAGCATTTCGTTCATGTAGCGATAGGCGTCGGATTGCTTGAGCCCCGGATGCATGCGATCGAACTCGCGCTGGTAAGCGCCCGAGCCGATGCCGAACTCGAGCCGGCCGCCGCTGATCAGATCGAGCAGCGCGGCTTCCCCGGCGAGATTGATCGGGTGCCAGTAAGCCGCCACCGCGACCGCGGTGCCGAGCCTGATGTTGTCGGTATGACCGGCCCACCAGGTCAGAATCTGGAACGGATTGGGCGCAATCGTCATTTCCAGGGCGTGGTGTTCGGCCGCCCAGGCGGTGGTGAACCCGGCCCGGTCCGCCATCTGTACCATTTCCAGCGTGTGCCGCGCGACCTCGCGCATATCCTGACCCGCATCCATGCGCTCGAGATTGATTGCCAACTGAAATTTCATCTTCGATTACCTCTTGTTCGTCTTCCTGCCCGGACAGCGGCAGGGTTCGACATCTTAATACAGGCATCCGCCGGCTGTCTGCAGCAAACATGGGGTTCTTTTATCGGCGCCCGGCGATCCGCCTCGTCAGCGAATGGATTCGAGAAACTCGGCGATCGCGTTGATGAAAAACGGCGCGTTTTCGACCAGCCCCATGTGCTGTAACTGCGGCACGATAACCACCTGCGCGCCGTCGATTTCACTCGCGATCGCGAGGCTCATCTGCGGCGTGCTGCCACTGTCGTGCTCGCAGGTCATGACCAGGGTCGGCTGGCTGATCGACGTTTGCGGGCGAACCAGCTCGACCACGCCGAACGCCAGCACCTGCCGGCACAGCGCATAGACCTCTGCATCGTTGGCGAGCACCCATTCGCGCACCCGTTCGACGTAATCCACCCTGTTGTCGCGGAATTCCGGCGTGAACCAGCGTTCGATCGCGGCATCGAGGGTCGCTCCCGGTCCCCCGGCCGCGGAATCCAGCGCCTGCCGCTCGGCCCGCTGCTGCGCCTCCGGGTCGCGTTCGTGCGGCGAATTCAGAATCACGAGCGCGGAAACCCGCTCCGGTCGATCCATCGCCAGGCGGCGGTTGATCATGCCGCCGAGCGAAAAACCGATCAGCGCGCACTGCTCGATTCCGAGTTCGTCGAGCAAACCGAGCAACTGCTCCGAGAACAGGCTCAGCGAGGGTTTGGCCGGCGGCGGAGCACTCTCGCCGTGGCCGTAGAGATCGTAATCGAGTACCCGGTAGCGCTGCGCGAGCCGGCCGCGATAAGCGTCCCAGATCCGGCGGTTCAGGCCCAGGCCGTGAATCAGTACCACGGTATGCGCATCTCCCGGCCCCGTCAGCTCGTAGCTGCTGCCGTTGCTGCTTCGTCCGGCAGTCATTCCGGCATCCCGGCATCGGTGCCGTCGCCGGACCGCCAAAGCGTTTTGCCGATACTGTCGACAACTGGATTCATCGTCTTCACCCCCTCCATCAGGCGAGACATTGTAACCCTATCGGGAACCATGACCAGCGGCGCGGCTCCAAAGCTCGTGTTTTCGACCCCCGGTGGTTACTGATCCGGCTCGCTGCGGGGGCCGTAAGCTTTACTCGGCAATCATCAAAATCGAGGGGGTAACCCAATGTCACAACTCACGCTCTACGGCTTCGACGGCAGCACCTAGGTGCGCACGGTGCGCATGCTGCTGGCGGGAAAAGGCGCCGACTACGAACAGGTCCCCGTCAACGTGCTCGAAAACGAGCCGCTGCAGCCCGAGCACCTGGAACGCCACCCCTTCGGCAAGGTACCGGTCGTCGACCATAACGGCTTGCGCCTGGTAGAAACCGGCGCGATCACGCGCTATCTCGACGAGGTGCTCGACGGGCCATCATTCATACCCGACAACCCGATCGACCGGGCGCGCATCGACATGGCCATCAGCCTGTTCGATTCCTACGGTTACCTCAATCTGGTCACGGTTCCGGGATATCACCTGTTTCGCGACCTGGTCGGCAATCCGGACGAGGCCGCGCTGCGCGACGCGATCGAAGCCTCGCGGCTGGTACTCACCGAAATCATGAAGATTCGCGGCGACTCGCCGTGGATCGCCGGCGACAAGCCGTCGCTCGCCGACTTTTACCTCGGCCCGGTATGCTTCTACCTGTCGCTGGTCGACGAGAGCAGGCAGGTATTCGACGTGCCCGGTTTCGAGGACTGGTGGGACCGCATGCAACAATTCGATACCTTCAAGGCCACCGAGCCCGACCTCGGCCAGGCCCGCGGATAACGGCGCCGCAGAATTCCGCGGCGCCGCGCCCGGGTATCGGGTAAAAGCCTCCCGGGCCGACAATCGCTGCCCGCGCCGCGGCGGTGGCAGCGACATGTTTCTGCCGCGTGAATTCTGTATTACTATTTCGGCAACTCCACAGCGGACACCGAGATGAGCAAGATACAGTGTGTTACCCCGGTCGACGGCAGTATCTACGTCGAGCGAGATACCGCGAGCGCGGAACAGATTCGCCGGGTACTGGCGAATGCCGCGAGCGCGCAAAAATCCTGGCGCGCCACGCCGATCGCCGAACGCCAGGCAATTTGTAGCAAAGCCGTCGACGCCTTCGTCGCGCGGGGCGACGAAATCGCCGCCGAGCTCGCCTGGCAGATGGGCAGGCCGGTTTCGCAGGCGCACGGCGAGATCGGCGGATTCGAGGAACGCGCCCGCCACATGATCTCGATCGCCGACAGCGCGCTCGCCGACATCCGGCCCGAACCGAAAGACGGCTTCAACCGTTATATTCGACGCGTGCCGCTGGGCGCGGTGTTCGTCATCGCGCCGTGGAATTTTCCTTACCTGACCTCGGTCAACGCGATCGTGCCGGCGCTGCTCGCCGGCAACGCGGTGATTCTCAAGCACTCGGCGCAAACCCCGCTGTGCGCCGAACGCCTGCAGCAGGCCTTCGACGAGGCCGGTCTCCCGACAGGTGTTTTCCAGCATCTGCACCTGAGCCATGCCGATACCGAGACGGTGATCAAATCTCCCGAGATCAATTACGTCGCCTTTACCGGTTCGGTGCCGGGCGGCGAGATGGTCGAGCGCACCGCGGCCGGGCGCTTCATCGGTGTCGGCCTCGAGCTCGGCGGCAAGGATCCGGCCTATGTGCGCGCCGATGCCGACCTCCGGCATGCGATCGATACCGTCACCGACGGC
>JASFKL010000095.1:0-12425 GCA_050118655.1 Gammaproteobacteria bacterium
AAACGCGCGAGACCTCGGGCTCGGCAGCGCAGCCGTTGTGGTCGACCCACGCGTGCACGGCGCTGTCGATCCCGTAGGTCCAGTAGTCGGCGCCGTCACCGGCGTAGGGGTTGATCGGATCGCCGGTACCGTGGAACGCGATCACGGGTACCGCCCGATGCGGACGGGCAGGAGGCGAACGCAGACCGCCGACCGCGCCTACGGCCGCGATTCGTCCGGGAGCGGCGCAGGCGATTTCGGAGGCCAGGCGGGCGCCGCCTGAGAAGCCGGTAACGTACACCCGTTTCGAGTCGATCGACACCCGCCTCGACGCGTGTTCGAGGACGTCGAGCGCGAAGCGCACGTCGTCCGGCAAGCCCGCGGCGGGCGGCACGTTCCAGGTGAAGCCATCCGCCGGCATCTCGATCGCCGCCATGGGCATCAGCAGCAGGAATCCATTGCGTTCTGCCGCATCGGCCATCCCGCTGACCTGCATTTGTTCGCGCGGGTCACTGCCGGATCCGTGGAAGTCGAATATCACCGGTAGACGGTGCCCGTCGGCGGCGATTGCAGGCAGGTACATGAGGTAGTGACGCGCGATGCCGCCACTGTCGATTTGGTGCTCGGTGCAGTCCGCGGGCGGTCGGTTTACCGCCGGGCAGGTAACCGCCGAGGCCGACGATTCGGCGCGCCCCGCGACCGTCGAACCTGCGCCCGCCCCCGCCGCGGGTAGGGTTGCGGTGACGATTCCGGGCATTTTGGTGACTCGATCGGACATGGACGTTTCTCCGCTTGAAGATGGGACACCCGCTCAGGGTTCGGGGCGTTACTCTAGCCGCGCTCGCCTCCCGTTTCCTGAGGCGGGAGTCCCGTCAGCGGAGGTATTCGACGGTAGCCCGGGCGATTTCCGGGACCCGGGTCCCGGAGACGAGCGAAAAGGGAATCGGCAACGAGCGATCGGCGGATAACCCGGAGGAGCCGTAATGGTGGTATTTCGGCGGCTGACGCCGGGCCGCCGACGCGGAGCAGCGACAGATAATGCCCGCGGACCGTGCAAATCCTGCTGATTATCGACGGCCGCGGCGAGCGCTGCGCAATCGGCTGCTGTTGTTCGACGCTTTCGCGATGGAGTGGCAATCGATCAGGCTGCCGGAAAACCCGGCTTGCCCGGTCTGTGCCGACCGCTGAGACGGAGACCCCCTCTTGCCCCCGCCAATGCGGGACCTGCGCGACGATCCCGGATTACCGTCATTGCGGCCTCCGAGCCGCAATCCATTCCGCGGGCTTTCGGCCTCTTCCCGGGCTGGTATCGCGAAGACGTTGTAATGGATGCCGCGGTCCGACGATTCGGCACGGAGGCCGGCATGACGGGGCAGAAAACTCCGGTCAGCCCGGATTTCAGAGACTAGCCCTCGTTCATCAGCATTTCGAGCTTGTCGATCAGATCGGGATCGTTCCAGTCGATCGCGGCATTGACGCCGTAACGGATCCTGCCCCGCGGACCGATGACGAAGGTCGACGGATAGCTGATCACCCGCCAGTTGCCGGCCTGTTCGCCGTCGACATCGAGCAGCACGGTGAAATCGATCGGCACCCGCTGCATGAATTCGGCGACGGTTTCCCGATCCTCGGCGTAGTTGATCGAAATCAGTTCGAACGGCCGCCCCGCCATCTTTTGCCGGAGCCGGTTCAGCGACGGGATTTCCTCTCTGCAGGGCGCGCACCAACTGGCCCAGAAATTGATCAGCGTAACCTGGCCGGTAAAGTCGTCTTTGACTATCCGCTCGCCATCGATACTTTCCAGATCCAGGCGGGCCGGGCGGATGTCGGCGGCGAACTCCTTGAGATATATATCGATTCCGCTGTCGGTCAGCGTACCGCTGCGCATCGGCACCGGATCGGCGGGTACCGGGTGCAGGGCCAGTAACGGCAGCATGCGGCGCAGGTCCTGCGCGATTCGCGCCGCGCCTTCGCGCATCGCCGCGGTCGGCGTCTCCTTGAAGAACAGGCTCATGACGTCCGGAAGCATGCTGGTGTAGATCGGGCTGCCGTTTTTCCTGAGCCGCTCGAGTAACTCGTCGAAGCGATACAGGACGGCGCTCTTTTGCGCCTGGAAGATCAGCAGCGGAATATTGGTGGCGTCGACGACCGGCATGTACTCCGGGTCCAGCCCGAGCGACGGTATGGAAGCGAAGGTATAGGGCGTGAACAGTACCGCGCCGACCAGGTAGTCCCGGTCCTGCGACCGGCGCTGCCATTCGCGGGCGCCGGCCAGAACCGCGAGAGACGCGTAGGAATCGCCCGCGAGCGCGATCTTCTTGCCGCTTGCGCGGTGAGCCTCGGCGATCAGGTCGGCGACGTGCACGCCGTCGAGCTGGCGCATCGAACCGGCGCCGCGGGGTAGAAACAGGTTTTCGAGCATGTCGACCTGCCAGACTTCGATACCCTGGTCGGGCAGCCGGCGCGCCAGCTGCCGGTGGCCCTCGTGATATCCGTATTCCGGAGCCAGCCAGAGTAACAGGTATTCGCCGTCGGCGGCGTAGCGCGTGACGCTGAAATCGATATCGTTTGCGGTCGGCAATTCGAATTCCTGCTGCGCGCCGAGCGGCGGAGACAACAGGCAGAGCATGGCCAGCAACAGGGTTATCGGTAGCGACAGTAAACGCATCTTCGAATGAACGGCCGGGAAATGCACGCCGCGGCGGGTGTTCGAATTTGTCCGTGGCCGATAATGCCACCGTGATCGCGATAACGGCAAGTCGGCTTACTGGGTTGGAAAGCCGCCGGTGATTTCCACGGCCGGTGGCGGCAGACGCAGGCGCGGCTGGCGGTAACCGCGGTAGGGTTTGCGATGCCGGTAATGTTTGCGATAACGGAAATCGGCGTATACCGGAATGATACGGTCGCTGCCGGATTTTTCGACGTAGACCGTGCGCGGTGGCGGCGGCCGGACCGCCGCGGCGATTTTCGCCCGTTCCAGTTCCAGCTTTTCGCGCTCGAGCCTCTCCCGGTTCATGCGCTCCCACTGCTTCGAGATAGAGTAGTAATCGTCTTCGATATCCTCGTCGTCCGCTTGCCGGACCGCGGGCTCGGGGAGATCGATGAGGGTGGTTTCGATCGCCTCGGGGGCCTCGTCCGAATAGTGGGTTACGCCCTTTTCGTCGACCCACTTGTGTACACCGACCGCAAACGCCGGTAACGCCGTGCTGCAGGCGAGGATGGTGACCAGCAATCCTGGTGTCGTCGTGTTCATTTGTCCGCGGTCGAAGCCCGTGTCGAGGTTTTACCCTGGAAATGCGGCCATTATCGCCATTTTCGAGCGGTTTGCCGAGTCGAAATGCACGCCGTCGGGCGATCGAAGCGAAATTCGGTTACAACCGGGGTTATATCAGCGTTCGGCTTTTTGCCGCGAGGCATAAAAATCCTCGCAAATGAAACGCGCGATGGCCTCGACGTCGTTGATGTCGAGCACCGGAATGGCGATCTCGCCGGGAGGCGCGGTATCGCAGGCCAGCGCGATTACCGAGGCGTCCTCGGGATAGCGGCAGGGTTTACCGATCTCGGCGCGGTGCAGCTCGATCTTCGGAAACTCGATGTTCTTGTAACCCTCGACGAGTACCAGATCGACCCGGCCGGTATCGAGCCGGTTGATGATCTGCTCGAGGTCCGGCTCGTCGGCGGGAGAATCGAACTCGGTAATCAGCGCCATACGCGTCGAGGTGCAGATCACGGTCTGTACGGCGCCTGCCTTGCGCAGCTCGAAGCTGTCCTTGCCCGGCACGTCGAGGTCGAAATGATGATGCGCGTGCTTGATCACCGATACCCTGAGCCCGTGATCGCCGAGCGCCGGGATCAATTGCCTGAGCAGCGTGGTTTTGCCGGTACCGCTCCAGGCGCTGAAGCCCAGGATCGGGATGTCGGTTTTTATCCGGCCGGTCTGCAGCGCCTGGCGGTCGGCCGGCGTGTTGATATTGCGGAACATCTTCTTGCAGTCGGAGAAGTCGGCTCGCGCGAAGTCCTGCAGCGCGTACCAGCGGTCTATCTTGCGCTCGCCGCTGTCGAGAAAGCTATCGAGGCTGCCGCGCAGGCCGGTGTCGATCAGCGCGTGCACGGGCTGCAGGCGCTCGCCGTCGTAGGCCACGCAGAGCCTGGCCCCGCTTTCCGCCTGGATGTCGATGAAGCGTTCGACGTAATCCTCGGCAAGCAGCGGGCCGTCGCAGGGCAGGGTCAGGACGAAACCCCTGTCGACCGCATGCAGGGCGCTGGAAAAGCCGGCCAGCGGGCCCTGGTAATCCTCGAGCCGGTCGGCGATAACCGGGCAGCCGAATTGCTCGTAGCGTTCGCGGTTGCGATTGGCGTTGATGACGATATCGACGCCCTGACGCCGCAGGCTGTCGATCAGGATCGCGACCAGCGGCTTGCCGTCGAATTCCATCAGGCCCTTGTCCTCGCCGCCCATGCGGCGGCCCTTGCCGCCGGCGAGGATGACCGCGGTGATATCTTCCCGGCGCAGGCTCATCGCCGGCGTATCCGGGCTGCCGAGCCGGGGGCGGCGCGGCGATATACGAAGATGGATTTTTCAATCATGGGTGGATACTGCCCTCAGCCTGAAAATACTGCAATATGCCGCCGGAAAATAACTCCGCGCGGGGGCGGCGGCCGCCATTTTGGCGATATCCCGGCTGAAAAATCCATGCGGCCTTCAGGACGGCGATTCGGCGGCGGGAATGAACAGGCGCTTGCCGTCCACCCGGTATTCGTCGATCAGGCGCCGCGCCGCCGGCGAGGTGATCCATTCGATCAGCTTGCCGGCGGCCCTGTAGTTGATATTCGGATAACGGGCGGGATTGACGGCGATGATGCCGTAGTGGTTCAACAGCGGGGGATCGCCTTCGAACAGCAATTCGATCTGCAGTTCCCCGCGATAGGCCAGCCAGGTGCCGCGATCGGTCAGGGTATAGGCATTCATCTGGTCGGCGATTTGCAGCGTGCGGCCCATGCCCTGGCCGACTTCCCGGTACCAGCTGCCTCCGGGAGAGCGGTGCGCTTGCCGCCACAGTTTCATTTCGCGACGGTGGGTGCCCGAATCGTCGCCGCGCGAGACGAACAGCTGCCCGCCATCGGCGATCTTCTCCAGGGCCTCGCCGGGCGAGCGGGCGCTGCCGATCCCGGCGGGGTCCGTTGGCGGACCGACGATGACGAAATCATTGAACATGACGTCGGCGCGGTCGATGCCGTAGCCGGCTTCGACGAAGGCATCCTCTGCATCGCGTGCGTGTACCAGCACCACGTCGACGTCGCCGTTGCGGCCGATGCGCAGTGCCTCGCCGGTGCCGGCGGCGATCATTTGCACCTCGATCCCGGTCGCGGCCGTGAATTCGGGCAACAGGTAATCCATCAGCCCCGAATTGACGGTCGTGGTCGTGGTCGCGAGCCGCAGCGGCGCCTCGTCCGCCGCGGCCACCGACGGCAGCAGCATCAAAAGGAAAATGAAAATCTTGTTCGGCAAACCTTGCTCCAGGCGGGCGATGCCCCGCCGGGTGGAGTTTACCAATCGACCGGCGTCGTCGTCGAATATTCGTTGGGACGCTGATCCAAAACGGGTAGAATGCAGTCCCGATACACCAGAACGAGGCAACCCGATGGACGAAGAAGCGCTTAACATGTCGATCCGCAAGTTTTTGAAAAAAGTGGGCATCACCTCGCAACGCGAAATCGAGCGAGCTATCGACCAGGCGAACTCCGAGGGCCGACTCGACGGTAACCCGGTCGCGGTCAAGATTACGCTGGAGTGCGCACTGATCGACGACGCACTGTCGATCGAAGACGAGATCAAGTACTAGTAACAATGTCCGGGACGCGCGACTTCATCCCGTTGCGGATCGCCGTGCTGACCGTGTCCGACTCGCGCGACGAGCAGAGCGACAAATCGGGTGCGCTGCTGGTCAGATTCGTTACCGAGGCCGGCCACGAACTCGCCGAAAAGGCCATCGTGCCGGACGACAAGTACCGGATTCGCGAGGTGTTGTCGCGCTGGATCGTGGACGAAAGCGTACAGGTGGTGCTGACCACCGGCGGTACCGGCGTCACCGGCCGCGACGGCACGCCCGAGGCCGTGGCGCCGCTGCTCGACAAGGTGATCGACGGTTTCGGCGAAACTTTCCGCAGCCTGTCCTACCAGACGATCGGTACCTCGACTCTGCAATCGAGAGCGATCGCCGGGGTCGCCAACGGAACCTATATTTTCTGCCTGCCGGGATCTTCCGGTGCCTGCAAGGACGCCTGGACGCAATTGATCAGCGCGCAGCTCGATTACCGCACGCGCCCCTGCAACCTGGTCGAACTGATGCCGCGACTGCGCGAGACATAGTCCTCTGTCACCTGCCGGCGCGGGGACCGTGCCAGTGTTCCCACATCCAGGCCGAAAAGATCGTCAGGATCGCGCCGCCGCTGGCGAGCGCCGAATCCTTTTGTGCATCCCACTCGTCTCCCTGGGTGCCGAGGTAGGCCGCCCCGAGGTCCGGGCTGACGATCAATGCGGTAATCATTTCGAGGTTTTCGTAGGTGGCGCTCATCGCCATCACGCAGACCACGGCCAGCAAATACGACCATCCCGGAGTGGCGCCCGAGCGGCGCAACAGGTATTCGCGCAGCGGCCAGACCAGCAACAGGCCGAAAGAGAAATGCACGATGCGGTCGTAGTGGTTGCGCTCGAAGCCGAACCAGTCCTGCAGCCAGAAGCCGAGCGGGGTTTCGGCATAGGTGTAATGGGCGCCCGCCATGTGCAGGGTCAGGAATACCGTGAGCAGGCCGTAACTGAGGTTGGAAAAGCGAAACCGGCGATAGCCCGGGATCAGGACTGCCGCACAGACGAAAACCAGCAGGTTTTCGAGCAGCCAGTCGCGCGGGTAGAGCGGCTGGATCGCGGTGATCACCCACGCCGCCAGCAGCCACAGCAGCATCAGCTGCAAAGGCCGGTTCGACGCAAAGGGTCTGCTCATCGGGGGCTCGCCGCCGCCAACGGTCTCAGTCCGGCGAGTGTCGCGAATCCTTGCTCGTCCGCGGCGGCCGCGGCGGCGGCATGTCGTCGTAGTCGATCAATTCGCCACCGTGGTAGACGAGGAAGTGGCGTCCCTTGGCTCGCGCGATCAGCGTGACCCCGACGCGCTGGGCGATTTCGAGCCCCATTGCCGTAATCCCCGAACGCGACAACAGGACCGGAATGCCCATCAGCGCGACCTTGATGACCATTTCCGAGGTCAGGCGGCCGGTGGTATAGAACAGCTTGTCGCCGCCGTCGATGTCGTTGAGCCACATGTGGCCGGCGATCGCGTCGACGGCATTGTGCCGGCCGACGTCCTCGATAAACAGTTCGATACCCTCATTCTCGCTGCACAGCGCGCAACCGTGCACCGCGCCGGCATTCCTGTAGACCTCGTTGTATTCGTTGAGCGCCTTCAGCAGGGCGTAGATCGAGGATTGCTTCAATCGCGGCGCGGCGAGTTTGATTTCGTCGATGTCTTCCATCAGGTCGCCGAACACGGTGCCCTGGCCGCAACCCGTGGTTACGGTCTTGCGCTCCAGCCTGGCTTCGAGATTGTCGACGCCCTCGTAAGTCACGATCGCCGCCGATTCGATGTCCCAGTCGACCTGTATCGCCCTGATGGCCTCGATATTCTCGATCATGCGCTGGTTGCGCAACCAGCCGAGGATCAACAGCTCCGGGTGGTTGCCGAGGGTCATCAGGGTGACGATTTCGCGCTTGTCGAGATACAGGGTCAGCGCGCGCTCGACCGCGATCGCGCCCTCGACGGGTTCGTTGTACTCGTTCAGGGAAACCACGTTGGCGGTCGCCTTGAGGCCGGCGTCGGTCAGCTCGGGCAGGCGCCGGGCGGTGCCGGCAGGGGAAGGACGGGACATGTCATCCCCCGGTCAGGTTCATGTGCCGCAGCAGGATTTCCTGGGAGTTGAGGTTGAAATCGTGCCCTTTGGGCTTGATTTGCATGGAGTCGATCAACGCCTGTTCGAGCGCCTCGGGTTCGCCGGGATGGGCGCGAATCACGTGGCGCAGGTCCATCGAGTGTTCCTGGCCGAGGCACAGCAACAGGCGGCCCTCGGCGGTCACGCGCACCCGGTTGCAGCTTTCGCAAAAATTGTGGCTGTGCGGCGAGATGAAACCCACGCGGGTGTTTTCGTGATCGGTCAGCTGGTAGTAACGGGTCGGGCCGGCGGTAGTCATGGTACTCGGCACCAGTTCGAAATGCTGCTCGAGGTCCTCGAGTATCTGGTCGCTGGAGTAATAGGCGACCGCGCGGTCGTGATGATCGTTGTGGCCGAGCGGCATTTCCTCGATGAAGCTGATATCGATGCCGCGCCCGATACAGAAATTGACCAGGTCGAGAATTTCGTCGTGGTTGTGGTTCCTGAGCACCACGGCGTTGAGCTTGATTTGTTTGAATCCGCAGGCGATCGCGGCATCGATGCCGTCGAGCGTCTTTTGCAGTTCGCCGACGCGCGTCATCGCGTGGAAGCGATCGGGCTTCAAGGTGTCGAGACTGACATTGATGCGCGTGACCCCGGCGTCCTTGAGCGGCTGTGCGTACTTGACCAGCTGCGTGCCGTTGGTGGTCAGGGTCAGGTCTTTCAAACCCTCCAGCGCGCCCAGGTTTTCGAACAATTGCAGGATGTTCTGTCTTACCAGGGGCTCGCCCCCGGTGATGCGAATCTTGTCCACGCCGAGGCCGACGAAGGCGCGGCCGACGCTTTCCATCTCCTCGAGCGTCAGCAATTGCGTGCGCGGCACGAATTTCATCTTCTCCGGCATGCAATAGACGCAGCGCAGGTCGCAGCGATCGGTGACCGACAGGCGCACGTAGCTGACCGTGCGGCCGAAGCGATCGATGAGCTGTTTGTTGTTGTCGATTGCAGGCATGGGACGTTACATTTTAGCAAGATTGAAATATTTTGGAACGTATCATTGCTGGTACAGCAAATTAATTTGGCTGGCACTAGTACCGCTCGAGTGGCTGGATAAACTTCGCGTTTTCCATACTTTCGAGGCGGTTATCATGCTCATCGGCGTTCCCAGGGAAATCAAGAATCACGAGTATCGCGTCGGCATGGCGCCGGCCAGCGTGCGCGAGGCGATAAAACACGGCCATCAGGTCATGGTCGAAACCATGGCCGGCGACGGCATCGGGGTCAGCGACGACGAATATGCACAGATCGGTGCGCAAATCGTCGCTACGCCGCAGGAAATCTTCGCCAACGCCGAACTGATCGTCAAGGTCAAGGAGCCGCAGGCGGTCGAGCGCGCGATGCTGCGCGAGGGACAGGTCCTGTTTACCTACCTGCACCTCGCGCCGGATCCCGAGCAGGCCCGCGAACTGGTCGAAAGCGGCGCCACCTGCATCGCCTACGAAACCGTCACCTCGCCGCATGGCGGCCTGCCGCTGCTGGCGCCGATGTCGAAGGTGGCCGGGCGCATGGCGATCCAGGCGGGCGCCTATTGCCTCGAGCATCCGCACGGCGGCCTC
The DNA here is from genome assembly GCA_050118655.1 of Gammaproteobacteria bacterium. Classification (GTDB taxonomy): domain Bacteria; phylum Pseudomonadota; class Gammaproteobacteria. The sequence continues at coordinate 9,516 of JASFKL010000095.1, forward strand.
GGCATGCTGCTCGGCGGCGTGCCGGGCGTCGATCCGGCGAAGGTAGTCATCCTCGGCGCCGGCGTGGTCGGCACCCACGCGACCCACATCGCGGTCGGCATGGGTGCGGATATCTGGGTCATCGACCGCAACGCGGAGGTGCTGGAAGCGCACTGGCGGCAGTTCGGGCGCAGCACCAACACGGTGTTTTCCACCGAGGATGCGATCGAGCGTCACGTCATCGATGCCGACCTGGTCATCGGCGGCGTGCTGATCCCGGGCGCCGAGGCGCCCAAGCTGGTCACCGCCGAAATGGTTCGCGACATGAAGCCCGGCGCGGTCATCGTCGACGTGGCGATCGACCAGGGCGGCTGTTGCGAGACCTCGAGGCCGACCACCCACGCCGACCCCACTTACATCGTCGACGACGTGGTACATTATTGCGTTGCAAACATGCCGGGCGGGGTGCCGCGCACCTCGACCTATGCGCTCAACAACGTTACCCTGCCGCATGTGCTGACGCTCGCAGACAAGGGTTATCGCCGCGCCCTGATGGAAGATCCTCATCTGCGCGACGGCCTCAACGTCCACAAGGGCAAGATCACGCAGCACGAGGTCGCGCTCGACCTCGGCTATGAATACAGCGACCCCGAGGAGGTGCTGAGACATGAGTGAATTTCGCGCAGCCTGCATCCAGAATACCGCCACGCGCGATATCGAGGCCAACGTCGAATGGGTATGCAATGCCATCGACGAGGCCGTTGCAGGCAGCGCCCGGTTCGTCGCGCTGCCCGAAACCGTGGGCCTGATCGAACCGGTCAACGAACAGATTCCGGCGGCGACCTATAGCGAGTCCGACGATCCGGGCCTCGCCGCATTTCGCGCCCGGGCGCGCGATCACGGGGTAACGATCCTGGTCGGTTCGCAGTTGATTCGCGACGGCGAGCGGATCGTCAACCGCAGTTTCCTGCTCGACGAGCAGGGCGAGATCCGCGCGCGTTACGACAAGCTGCACATGTTCGACATCGAGCTGAAAAACGGCGAGGCCTACCGCGAATCCGACGCGATTGCGCCGGGCGACCGCGCGGTGGTGGTCGAAACCCCGCTCGGCAAGCTCGGCCTGTCGGTCTGTTACGACCTTCGCTTCGGCGCCCTGTACCGGGCGCTGGCCCATGCCGGGGCCGAAATCATCACCATTCCGGCAGCCTTCACGCAAACCACCGGCAAGGCGCACTGGCATACCCTGGTGCGCGCCCGCGCGATCGAAACCGGGGCTTTCGTGATCGCGCCCAACCAGTGCGGGCACCACGCCGACAAGCGCTATTCCTACGGTCATTCACTGATCGTCGACCCCTGGGGTGAAATCCTCGCCGACGGCGGCGCCGAACCCGGCGTGATTTTCGCCGACATCGATCTCGAGCGGGTCGACAAGGCGCGCCGGCGCATCCCGGTGCTCGACAACGAGCGCGAATTCACCGTCGAGATCGTCTAGCAATCAGGGGGACACTTTACTCAATTACCTTAATTAAATTGCAGATTGCAACTGAATTCGGGTAATTGATAAAGTGTCCCCCTAATTATGGGATGGCTTCGGCAAGCCTGTTTCGGCGGATCTGCCGATGCCGCCAGTTAGCCGAATATCCAATTCCCGGACAAGGATTCGCGCCAGTCGGGAGAAATATCCGGAAAATCCCATAACCCTTTAAAAACTAAGGTTGCGATACGAGGTCAATGCTGTGTATAACTGTCGTCCCACGGTTATGCGGTATCGATAAAATTTCCATGGAAAAGCTCGAGCTCGTCGATTTCGACCAGGAATTGCCGGAGCATATGAACGTGGCGGTGCTGATGGAAAAACAGCCGTCGACACATCCCTGGGCGGATTTCCGTTACCGGGCGCTCGGCGTGGTGGTGCGCGGATCCGACGACGAATACCGGGTGGAACGCGTGTTCGAGGACGGCGATATCGAGCAATTCCTCGTCACCGGCCTCAAGATCACGCTCTACGAGGACGAGTGCGAAAGCTATTACCATAACCTGATGTCGCCCGAACCGGGCTGCTTCATCATCGCCAACCGGCCCGATACCGATGCCGAAATGCCGGAGCCCTACCTGGTCTCGCTGAGTTTCGACGAAGCCCACGCCTACGGCGAGGGTGACGAGGAAGTTTACTCGGTGCCGATTCCGCCCGAGCTCTACAAGTGGGCCGAGGCCTACGTGTTGACATATTACGTTGCGGTCAAGAAAACCAAGCGGAAACTCAAGAACTGGCACGATCCGAAAGCCCCGCGCGGAGGCGAGCCGTCATGAGCGCCAACAGCAAGCAGACGCAAGGCGACCGGGAATCGGCGTTGTCGCGCTGGTCGCGGCGCAAGGTCGAAGCCAGGAAAGAGGCGCAGGGCGAACACTCCGCGGCCGAGGCGCCCGCGGAGACGCCGCCGATTGCCGACAAAGCCGCCGAAGAAGCCGAAATACCGGTCCTCACCGATGCCGACATGCCGGATATCGATACGCTCGACGAAAGTTCCGACTACAGCGTATTCATGTCTTCGGGGGTCAGCGACAAGCTGCGCAACCTGGCGCTGCGCAAGCTGTTCGGTGCGCCGGTCTTCAATATCCGCGACGGGCTCGACGAGTACGACGAGGATTACACCAGTTTCGAAAAACTCGGCGATATCGTCACCAGCGACATGAAGCACCAGATCGAGTTGAAGGAAAAGAAACTGCGCGAGGCGCTGGCCGAGGAGCAGCGGGCCGAGGAGCCTGCCGGGACGGAGGAAGCCGAAGCCGTGTCGGAGGCGCAACCGTCGGATACCGAAGAGTCTGCCGAGCCGGTCGACGAGAAGCTCGCGCGGCTCGACGAGGCGCCCGCAAACCCGAATCTGGACGCCGAGGAAGCTCCCGAAGATGAGCGATAACCCCGCACGACAG
>JASFKL010000096.1:0-12300 GCA_050118655.1 Gammaproteobacteria bacterium
GTTAATCTTGTCCGCTGCCGGTACCCGCGGCAAGCCCGGCATGGTCATGATTTCGCCGCAGACGAACACCAGGAAACCGGCGCCCGCGGACAGGCGGACCTCGCGAATCGGCACCACGTGGCCGCTCGGCGCGCCTTTCAGGTTCGGATCCGTTGAAAAGCTGTACTGCGTCTTGGCCACGCAGATCGGCAGGTTGCCGAAGCCTCGGTCCTGGAACTGCTGAATCTGGTCGCGCACCTTCTTGTCTGCGATGATGTCCTCGGCACCGTAGATCCTGGTGGCGATGGTCTTCATCTTTTGCCACAGGGGCATGTCACTCTCGTAGAGCGGCGCGAACTTGCTGCCGCCCTCGTCGATCATCTTGACCACGTGATTGGCGAGGTCCTCGGTACCGGCGCCGCCGTTCGCCCAGTGGGTGCAGTCGATCGCGGTAGAACCCAGTTCGGAGGCGACTTCGCGGACCTTGGCGATCTCGGCGTCGCTGTCGGCGCTGAAGCGGTTGATCGCGACCACGACCTTGACGCCGAACGATTTCAGGTTGCTGATATGGCGCGCCAGGTTGCTGCAGCCCTCGGCCACCGCGGCGACGTTTTCCTTGTCGAGGTTTTCCTTGTCCACGCCGCCGTGCATCTTGAGCGCGCGGATGGTGGCGACCAGCACTACTGCCTCGGGCGACAGCCCGGCGCTGCGGCACTTGATATCGAAGAATTTCTCCGCACCCAGATCGGCGCCGAAACCCGCCTCGGTAACCACGTAATCGGCCAGCTTGAGCGCCGTGGTGGTGGCGATCACCGAGTTGCAGCCGTGCGCGATATTGGCGAACGGGCCGCCGTGAATGAAGGCCGGGTTGTTTTCCAGCGTCTGCACCAGGTTCGGTGCGATCGCGTCCTTGAGCAGTACCGCCATCGCGCCCGGCGCGTTGACCGCGTCCGCGGTAATCGGCTCGAAATCGCGGGTATAGCCGATGATGATCTTGCTCAGGCGCTGCTGCAGGTCCTTCAGGTTCTTCGACAGGCAGAAAATCGCCATCACCTCGGAAGCCACGGTGATGTCGAAGCCGTCCTCGCGCGGAAAGCCGTTGCCCGGCCCGCCGAGCGAGTTGACGATGCTGCGCAGCGCGCGGTCGTTCATGTCGACGACGCGCTTCCAGGCGACACGGCGCGCATCGATCTGTGACGCGTTGCCCCAGTAAATGTGATTGTCGATCATCGCCGACAGCAGGTTGTGGGCCGCGCCGATGGCGTGGAAATCGCCGGTGAAATGCAGGTTGATGTCTTCCATCGGGATGACCTGGGCGTGTCCGCCGCCGGCGGCGCCGCCCTTCATCCCGAAGCAGGGGCCGAGGCTCGGCTCGCGCAGGCAGACGATGGATTTCTTGCCGATGCGCGACAGGCCGTCGTGCAGCCCGACCGAGGTCGTGGTCTTGCCCTCGCCGGCCGGGGTCGGCGTAATCGCGGTGACCAGGATCAGCTTGCCGTCGGGCTTGTCCTGCAGGGTTTCGATGTAGGCAGGATCGAGCTTGGCCTTGGTCCTGCCGTAAGGCATTAGCGCCTCGGCGGGGATTCCGATCTTTTCGGCGACTTCTCCGATCGGCTGCGCGGTGGCTGCTCGTGCAATTTCGATATCACTCATTATTCTTTCCCCGGACTGGAATTCCAGTCGATTAGTATTGGTTTATGCGTGGCGGTCCGATTAGCCGCCCAGACTGTCGCCGCTGGCGAGGCCCGACTCGGTTGCGTACTCGTGGGCGCCGATTTTACCCGCATCGGCCCGTACCTTAGATATTCGAATCGCGCCGTCCGCGGTCGCGACGACGACACCGCTGTCGTCGACGGATAGCACGCTGCCGGGTTCGCCGCTGCCTTCGGCCACGCGGCTGTCGAAGATCTTGACCTCGTTACCCTTGAAAGTGGTCCAGGCGCCGGGCTGCGGATTGGCGCCGCGGATCAGGTTGTAGACCTCGGCGGTCGGCTTGCTCCAGTCGATTTCGACGTCCTGTTTGCGGCACCAGCCCTCGTAACTGCCGGCGTCGGGATCCTGTGCCTCTTTGGGCGCCTTGCCCTCGCGCACCAGCTCGATCGCTTCCATCATCGCCTCGACGCCGAGCGGAAACAGCTTGTCGAAGTAAATCGAGCCGAGCGTGTCGTCGGGACCGATGTCGACTTCCTTTTGCAGCAGGATCGGTCCGGTGTCGAGGCCGTTATCGGGCCAGAAAATCGACAACCCGGTCTTCGTCTTGCCCATGATGATCGGCCAGTTGATCGAGCTCGGTCCCTTGTGCCAGGGCAGCAGCGACGGGTGGTACTGGATCGAGCCGTACTTCGGCACGTTGAGCGCTTCTTCCGGCACGAACAGCAATACGTAAGCCATCACGCAGAGATCGGCGTCGTGGCTCGCCAGCTGTTCCCAGACTTCGGGATTCTTGTAGGACTCCGGCTGGTGGACCGGCAGCCCCTGCTCCAGCGCGTACTCCTTCAACGGGTCCAGCGGCCGGCCCTCCTTGTCGGGGGCGCAGTAAACCGCGACTACCTCGTCGGCACCCTTGTCGAGGATCGCCTCGAGGACCGATTTGCCGTAGGCCTGCTGGCCATGCACGATTAATCTCATCATACTCTCCTGTGGCCGCGCGCCGCCCGAGCGCCACGCGGTATCTATTGCTTAAACCGCGCCCGCTTCCTTGAGTGCGGCGATTTCCGATTCGCTGTAGCCGAGCACCTCGCCGAGGATTTCCTCGGAATGCTCCCCGAGCAGCGGCGAGCGTTCGACGACCACCTCGTTCGCCGACAACTTGACCGGGCAGCCGACCGACAGGTAAGGGCCCCGCTCGGGATGATCGACCTCGACGATGGTTCCGGTCTCGCGCAGCGACGGTTCCTCGGCGAGTTCCTTCATCGACAGGATCGGACCCACCGGAATATCCAGCGGGTTGCAGATTTCCATGACCTCGAACTTGGTCCTGGTCATGGTCCACTCCTCGATCGCGCCGAATACCTCGTTGAGGCGCGGCAGGCGCGCCGGCGGGGTCGCGTAGTCCGGGTCTTCCTTCCACTCCGGTTTGCCGATGACGTCGCAAATCTTTTCCCAGACCGCGGCCTGGGTGATGAAATAGGTGTAAGCGTCGGGATCGGTTTCCCAGCCCTTGCACTTCAGGATGCGTCCCGGCTGGCCGCCACCCGAGTCGTTGCCGGCGCGCGGCGTGGCTTCGCCGAACGGAATGCCCTCGCCGTACTGCGAATACTCCGTGAGCGGACCGGCCTTGAGCCGTTGCTGGTCGCGCAGCTTGACGCGGCACAGGTTCAATACGCCGTCCTGCATCGGCGCCAGCACGCGCTGGCCCTTGCCGGTCTTTTCGCGGTGTATCAGCGCGGCGCAAATCCCGAAGGCCAGATGCAAGCCGGTGCCGGAATCGCCGATCTGCGCGCCGGTGACCAGCGGCAGACCGCCGAGAAAACCGGTGGTGGACGCCGATCCGCCGGCGCACTGGGCGACGTTTTCATAGACCTTGCAATCCTCGTAGGGACCGGGGCCGAAGCCCTTGACCGAAGCCATGATCATCGCCGGGTTCAGTTCCTGGATGCGTTCCCAGCCGAATCCCATGCGGTCGAGCGCGCCGGGGGCGAAGTTCTCGACCAGCACGTCGCAGGTCTTGACCAGTCGCTCGAGCACTTCCTTGCCGCTCTCGTTCTTGGTGTTGAGCGTCAGCGAACGCTTGTTGTGATTCAGCATCGTGAAATACAGGCTATCGGCGCCTTCGACATCGACGAGCTGCTTGCGGGTCGCGTCGCCGACACCGGGGCGTTCCACCTTGATGACGTCGGCACCCATCCAGGCGAGCAACTGGGTACAGGTGGGGCCCGACTGGACATGCGTGAAATCCAGTATTTTTATATGGTCTAATGGCTTGGACATTTTCTTCCTCAATCTTTAAACGCGCTGCGCCAACAGCTTACTTGTACATGGTTTGCGCCTTGGTACCCGGCGCGTATTCGTTCGGATCCACCCAGACGTTGACCACCGCGCAGCGGCCGGTCCTGGCGATCGCTTCGCGGGCGCGCTGCAGCGCCGGCTGGATTTCCTTCGCCTCGGTGACTTCTTCGCCGTAGCCGCCGATCATTTCGCCGAACTTCGAGAAAGGCACGTCGCCGAGCTTGTTGCCGATGTCGCCGCGGTCCTGGCCGTACTTGGCGAGCTGACCGTAGCGGATCTGGTTCATCGCCGAGTTGTTGCCGATGATGGCGAGGTAGGGCGCGCCGAAACGCTGCGCGGTCTCCATGTCGAACGAGGTCATGCCGAAGGCGCCGTCGCCGTAGAGACAGACGACCTCCTTGTTCGGATGCGCGAGCTTGGCGGCCATCGAGAATCCGGTACCGACGCCGAGCGAACCCAGCGCGCCCGGATCCATCCACTGACCCGGGTTGCGCGGGCGCACGGCCTGCGCGGAAATGGTCACGATATCGCCGCCGTCACCGATGTAAATCGTGTCCTCGCCGAGGAACTCGTTGATTTCGTAAGCCAGCCGGTAAGGGTGGATCGGGTTCTGGTCGGTGGTGAACATCGGCATCAGCTTTTCGAGCTTGGTGGCCTCGATGTCGCGCAGCTGCGCCATCCATTTCTGACGTTCCTTGCGTGCGCCGTCGTCGATACGGCCGGACGCGGCCTGCGCGACGGCAGCCAGGATCGCGCCCGGGTCGCCGGCGAGGCCGAGACTGATGTCGCGGTTCTTGCCCACGGTGGCATAGCTCTGGTCGATCTGCACCAGGGTTGCTTCATTAGAGATGCGCTTGCCGTAACCCATGCGGAAATCGAACGGCGTGCCGACGATCAGGATCACGTCGGCGTTCTTGAAAGCGTCCGAACGCGTGCGGTCGAAGTGATGCGGGTCGTCCTGCGGCAGCATGCCGCGGCTGGCGCCGTTCATGTAGGCCGGGATGTCTAGCGCACGCACGAAGTCGATCGCCTGCTGGGCGCCGCCGGAGACCCAGACCTGCTGGCCGAACAGCACCGCCGGGCTCTTCGACTTGACCAGGATGTCGGCCAGCTTTTCGATGTCGGCCGGATCGCCGATCGACTTGACCGAGGCGCGGTAGTGGCCAGGCTCCGGGATCACCGCGTTCTCGATCGGGATTTCGCGGTCGAGAATATCGCGCGGGATTTCGAGGTAAGACGGCCCGTAGGCGCCGTTGAAGCACTCGCGCGCGGCCATCGAGACCATGTCGGCGACACGCTCGGTGGAAAACACGCCCGAGGCGAACTTGGTGATCGGCGTCATCATGTCGACGTGCGGCAGGTCCTGCAGCGAGCCCATCTTGTGCTGGGTCAGCGAGCTCTGTCCGCCGATATGCAGGATCGGGCTTTCGGAACGAAACGCCGTGGCGACGCCGGTGACCGCGTTGGTGCAGCCGGGGCCCGCGGTGGTGACCACGCAGCCGAGCTTGCCCGTCTGGCGCGCGTAGCCGTCGGCGGCATGCGCCGCGGTCTGCTCGTGGCGCACGTCGATGATGCGGATGCCTTCGTCGAGGCAGCCGTCGTAAATGTCGATGATATGCCCGCCGCAAAGCGTAAAAATGGTGTCGACCCCTTCGGCCTTGAGCGCTTTCGCTACCAGGTGACCGCCCGACACCACCGAGCCGTCCTTGGTTTTACGGGCCAGTGTATCGTTTGCGGTGCTGCTGACTTCTTGAGCTTTGGTTGCCATTGCTTTGTTTCCTCGTTGCTTCAGGTCGGGCTGTCCCGGCCGTGGTTTGTCTATTCGAGATACTCCGCGTATTCCTCGATGTGTTTACTTAAGGAGAGCGCATGTTCGCGCACTAGCCTTTCGACCCGATCGGCGTCCCGCTGTTCCAGGGCCTCGATGATTCGCATGTGGTCGATAACCGACTGATCCGATCTATGGTGCTCGATATCCTTGAGCGCCTGCACGCGGATTGCGCGCATGTGTAAAAACAGGCTGCTCGACAGAGTCTTGATCAATTCGCAATGACTCAGGCCGATCAGGGTCTGGTGAAACTCGATATTGGTATCCGAGTATTCGTTTATGTGCGCGCGCGCTTCCTCGTCGTCGAAGGTCGCGAAGATCGCGCGCAGCTTGCCGATTTCTTCGTCGCTGGCGCGCTCGGTCGCGAGCCGTGCCGCCATGCTCTCCAGCGCCGCCCAGACATAGACCACCTCGAGCACTTCCTGCTTGGTCTTGCGGACCACGAAGGTGCCGCGGCGCGGAATATTCCGGACGAATCCTTCCTGCTCCAGCCTCGACAGCGCCTCGCGCACCGGGGTACGGCTGACCCCGAGCTCCACCGCCAGTTTGCGTTCGTCCAGTCGCGGCGGTTCCGGCGACGAATAAATATCCATGTTGCCGACCGCTTCGCGAAGTATCGAGTAGACCTGGTCCTTCAAAACCCGCGTGGCGCCGATCGGCACGACGCGCATTTCGCCCGATGCGCTCGGCTTTTTCCCATCTTTGCTTTTGGTACCGGCTTCGCGCACTTCAGTCACCATAACGTTACTCGGCCTGGGCCTGCTCTTTCGCCGCCGCCTCTCTCTTCCTGCGCCGCAGGAATTTCTGCACGATCGGCACCATCACCAGCGCCAGCGCGATCAATATGCAGGTCAGCGATATCGGGCGGTTGAGGAAAATCATCGGATCGCCCTGCGACGACAACAGCGACTGCCTGAGCGAACGTTCCGCGAGCGGGCCGAGCACGATCGCCAGCACCGCCGGGGCGACCGGGTAATCCAGCTTCCTGAGCAGGTAGCCGACTACGCCGAACAGGAACATCAGCCAGACGTCGTGCATGGTCTGGGTCGGCGCATAGCCGCCGACCACGCAGAGGATGTAAATCGTCGGCGCGAGAATCGTAAACGGCAGGGTCAGGATCTTGACGAATACCGGGATGAACAGCAGGTTGATCAGCAGCGTCGCCAGGTTGGCGATGTACAGCGAACCGATCAGGCCCCAGACGAACTCGGGGTGCTCGCTGAACAGCAGCGGCCCCGGGCGCAGGCCCCAGATGATCATGCCGCCGAGCAGTATCGCGGTGGTCGGCGAGCCCGGGATCCCGAGCGTGATCATCGGCAGCATCGAACCGGTCGACGCCGCGTTATTGGCTGCCTCGGGCGCGGCCACGCCGGCGACGTTGCCCTTGCCGAAACTATCCGGATCCTTGGAAAAGGTTTTCGCCAGGCCATAGGACATCAACGAGGCCGGGGTCGCGCCGGCAGCCGGCAGGGTACCGACGAAATAGCCGAGCACCGAGCCCAGGGAAGTCGTGCCGATATACTTCTTGATATCCTTGATACCCCTGAAGATTTCCTTCATCGACAGCTTGACCGAGTGCATCACGACCTCGCCCTTGGTCTGTTCGAGCGTCCACAGCATTTCGCCGATGCCGTAGATGCCGATGGCGAGTACGAGAAAGTTGATGCCGTGCATGAAACCGGTGATGTCGCCGAAAATCAGGCGCGGCGCACCGGTGATGATATCGAGGCCGATCGCCGCCAGCACCAGGCCGATGAGGATCGAGAACACGGTCTTCGGAATGTCGTCGCCGCCGAGGCCGATAAAGGTGGCGAAGGCGAGCAACATCAGCGAAAACTCTTCCGCCGGGCCGAACTTGAGCGCGAACTCGGCCAGCGGCGGCGCGAACAGGGTAAACAGGATGACCGAGATGGTGCCGCCGATGAAGGAGGCGACCGCGGCCGCGGTCAGCGCCTTGTCGGCATGTCCCGCTACCGCCAGCGGACGGCCGTCGAATACTGTCGCCACGGCGGTCGACGCCCCGGGTATGCCAAGGGTTATCGAACTGATGGCGCCGCCGTACATGGCGCCGTAGTAAATCGCGGCGAGAAAAATGATCGCCGCGTTAGGCGGCACCAGGAAGGTTATCGGCAACAGGATCGCGACGCCGTTGACCGAGCCGAGGCCGGGCATCGCGCCGACCAGCAGGCCGAGCGTGCAGCCGAGGAGGATCATGCCGAAATTGAGAGGTTGCATCGCCTCTACGAGACCACCGGCCAGTAAATGCAGAATATCGCCCATTTCCGTTCTACCTCAAATTAGTTTTCGTCGCCGACCCTAGGAATACATCAGGTCGTAAATCGGGTAGAACCAGGGTTCGGTAACCGATTTCGGCAAGGGTATCTTGAGCGCCCATTCGAACAGGCAGAAAATGAATATCGGTATACCGATCGTCAGCACGATCGTCAGGCCCCACTTGTGCCTGCCGATGTATTTCAGATAGAAGACCAGGAAAAACACCAGCGCCAGGTACATGCCGATAAAGTGGGTCGCCGCCAGCAGGAACAGGATCGCGCCCGCGGAGGTGCCCACGATGCGAATGGTTTCCGAGGTCATGAAAGGCTCGAGATTTCGCGACTCGGGGGTGATCTTTAGAAACCAGCGAATCATGGTGGTGATGCAGCACAACAGCATGCCGGCCGACAGCCAGAACGGCCAGGCGCCGGCGCCGGGACCGCGGTTGACTACCCAGCCGATGTTGAGCTCCGCGCTCTTTACCATGAGGCCGATGGAAGCAAGTGCCAACAGGATAGCCATTGCCAATTCAGCAGTTCGAACCGTCATGTCTCTTCTCTCCCCCTCGTGTCGAAAGACTCGTCAGCTATTGAATTCAGGCATCAGGAACCCGGGCCGCCCCGCTCATGCGGGGCGGCCTGGATTGGTATTGCCCGGGTTATTCGCCCGTAATTGCTTTAGCGCCGACCGCTTCTATCAGCTCTTTGTGACGCTTGATTTGTGCCTTGTGGAACTTCGCGAGGTCATCGCCGGCAACCCATTGGGTGCAGTCGAGACCGTCGGAGGTGCAGAAGTCCTGCCATTCCTTGGACGTGTACAGCGTATGGAACAGATTGATGTACCAGTCCTGCGCTTCCTTTGACATACCGGGAGGTCCGTTGATGGAACGCTGCATGTAGTACTCGATATCCACGCCCAGTTCTTTCGCGGTGGGGACATCGGGATAGGCAGCCATGCGCTCGGCGGTAAACTGCACGATCGGCTTGGACTTGCCGGCGCGCATGAACTCGTTCTGCTCGGCCGGGTTGTTGACCGTAGAATCGATATGGTTGCCGACCAGGTTCTTGGCCACGGTACCGCCACCCGGGAACGGGATGTAGGTAACCTTGTAACCGAACTCCTTCTCCATCATCGCGGTCAGGATGGAATCTTCCTGGCCCGAGCCGGTACCGCCGACTTTCCAGCTCTTACCGGCAGCCTTGACGGCTTTCACGTAAGAATCGAGGTCGGTAATGTCTTTACGGTCGGTATTGACCCACAGCAGGAAGGTATCCAGCGCCATGCGGCCGATGGGGGTGAAGGTGGTCGGATCGACACCCAGATCTTTCTGGATGATCGGCGTGGTGTAGAAGCTGTTCAGCGTAACCAGCAGAACATGGTCGTCGCCGGCCTTGTCCTTCAGGTAACGCAGAGCCTCGCCGCCCGAACCGCCAGGCTTATTGATCGGAATGAACGGGCGCGGAGACAGCCCCTTCTTCTCGATCAGGCCTTGCAGCAGACGCGCGATCTGGTCTGCGCCGCCGCCGGTACCTGCCATGATAATGAACTCGACCGGTTTCTTCGGCGACCATGCCGCTTGCGCAGCACCCGCGAACAGGCCCGTCGAAACGACGGCCACGATCGCAGGAATCGCTATTTTCTTAAGTTTCTTGGTAAACACACTCATCGAACTCCTCCTAACGGATTGTGATTGTGAATTTAATGTAATGGCCCACGGTCCGTAACTAATTGTCGTGCTCTCCGTACTTCGAACTTTGCACTCTTCTGTACTGTTTGCAAAACCATTCGGCTACCGCCGACGGAGCCTTTCTTATTTTGGTATACAATATACCAAAACCAACTGTATATCACCAATGAGATAGATGTAAAGCTTTTTTTTCGTGTCCCGGTTAAGTAATCGCGGCCAGAACTGGCCCCGGGATTGCCCGGTCAGGCAGTTTGCGTGATATACGGCGGCTATTCTAACAAAACAACCTGAATCCCGCATTAATCACTGGGGGATACCCCGCGGCAGCCGCCGCGGGGTATCCGCAGGGGCATATCGAATCAGCGCAGGGCTTCCGCCATCAATTTGCCCATGTCGGACGGATTGCGGGTGACGCTGACCCCGGCGGCCTCGAGCGCGGCGATCTTTTCGTCCGCGGTGCCCTTGCCGCCGGCGATGATCGCGCCCGCGTGACCCATGCGCTTGCCCGGCGGCGCCGTGACCCCGGCGATGAAGCCGACCACCGGCTTGGTCATGTTATCCGCGATCCAGGCCGCGCAGGTCTCCTCGTCGGTGCCGCCGATCTCGCCGCACATGACGACGCCGTCGGTATCGGGATCGTCGTTGAACATCTTCATGACATCGACATGCTTGAGTCCGTTCACCGGGTCGCCGCCGATGCCGACGCAGGTCGATTGTCCGAGCCCGAGCTTGGTCAGCTGGTCGACGACCTCGTAGGTCAGCGTGCCCGAACGCGACACCACGCCGATCCGACCCTTCTTGTGGATATACCCCGGCATGATGCCGATCTTGAGTTCCTCGGGGGTAATCACGCCGGGGCAGTTGGGACCTACCAGGATCGTGTTCGAGCCCTTCATGCGGTCGCGGGTCTTGATCATGTCCTTGACCGGAATGCCCTCGGTAATGCAGATCACGACTTCGATACCGGCGTCGACGGCCTCGTCGATCGCGGCCGCGGCGAAAGGCGGCGGCACGTAGATTACCGAGACGTTGCAGTTGGTCTCGGCTTTCGCCTCGGCGACAGTATCGAATACCGGCACGCCCTCGACTTCCTGGCCGCCCTTCTTCGGCGTCACGCCGGCGACATAGCATTGCTTGCCATTGGCGTACTCGATCGAGTGATGGGTATGGAACATGCCGGTCTTGCCGGTGATGCCCTGGGTGACTACGCGAGAATCTTTATTAATGAGTATCGACATCTTCAGGCTCCTGCTGCGGCAGCTGCCACTTTCTCGGCCGCGTCGGCCATGGTGGTTGCACTGATCACGGAAATTCCCGAATCGGCGAGAATCTGCCGCCCCTGTTCGACGTTGGTCCCCTCGAGGCGCACCACCAGCGGCACGCCGAGGTCGACCTCGCGCGCCGCGTTGACGAGTCCCTCTGCGATCACGTCGCAACGCATGATACCGCCGAAGATATTCACCAGGATCGCCTTCAGGTTGGCGTTCTTGAGCATCAGCTTGAAAGCCTCGGTCACCTGCTCGGTGGTCGCGCCGCCGCCGACGTCGAGAAAATTAGCCGGCGATGCGCCGTAGAGCTTGATGATATCCATGGTCGCCATGGCCAGGCCCGCGCCGTTGACCAGGCAGCCGATGGTGCCGTCGAGCGAGATGTAATTGAGGCCGAACTTCGAGGCCTCGATCTCGTCGGGATCTTCCTCGTCGAGGTCGCGCAGATCCTGCAGTTCGGGGTGACGGTACATCGCGCTTTCGTCGAAATTCATCTTCGCGTCCAGCGCCATCACGCGGCCGTCTTCGGTGACGATCAGCGGGTTGATCTCGGCCAGCGAGCAATCCTTGTCCCAGAACGCCTGATACAGCGCCTGCATCAACTTGCCGGCGTCGCCGATGAGTGCATCGGGAACGCCGATCTTGCGCGCCAGGTCCTCGGCCTCGTCCGTGGTCAGCCCGGTCTTCGGGTCGACCATGACCTTGTGGATCAGCTCGGGGGTTTCCTCGGCCACGGTTTCGATCTCGGTGCCGCCCTCGGAACTCGCCATCACCGCGACCCGCTGGGTCGCGCGGTCGACTACCAGGCCGACGTAGAGCTCGTCCTTGATCGGCGCGCCTTCCTCGATCAGCAAGCGCTTGACGACCTTGCCCTCGGGACCCGTCTGGTGGGTGACCAGCGTCATACCCAGGATCTGCCCGGCGAGTTCGCGGACCTCGTCGATACTGTCGGCGAGCTTAACGCCGCCGCCCTTGCCGCGCCCGCCGGCATGGATCTGCGCCTTGACCACCCATTTTGCGCCGCCGATCTCCTCGGCCGCGGCAACCGCCTCGTCGACCGAAAAACAGGCCTTCCCCCTGGGAACGGCGACGCCATACTCGCGCAAGATCTCCTTGCCCTGGTACTCGTGTATTTTCATTATTGCCTCACCCCGAACTCCGAATGGATCTGGTATATCGTATACCAGATCCGTTTATTTACAAAAAAAACGCGTCACAACAGGATAAACGCGTTTTGAATGATGTCAGTTTGGCGCCGCTAACGCAAAGCGCCGTTCGTTTCAGCCGATCAAACCGGTTGCCCCGCGATCTTGATC
>JASFKL010000097.1:0-12181 GCA_050118655.1 Gammaproteobacteria bacterium
CGAACTTGTCGGCGACCAGGCCGAATAGGGGTTGGCCGATACCCCAGAACAGGTTTTGCAGCGCCATCGCCATGCCGAAGGTGGTCCGGTCCCAACCGGTATCCTGCAGTATCGGCAACTGGAAGAATCCCATCGACGAGCGGGGTCCGAAAGCCAGCAGTATGATGATGCAGGCGCAGGCGATGGCGATAACCGGGACCTTGTGAGGCACCAGGGTGTCAGTGGACATGCGGTTCATTCGGGTTAGTGATGACGGCCGACGCAGTTTACAATATTAATCTCGCAAGTAACGAATTTTTGACCATCCCGACAGGAGCATCTATTGGCGATCAAGATTTTTACCACCGGCGGGACTTTCGACAAGATATATTTCGACGCCGCGAGCGAGTTTCGCTTCGGCGAACCCATCGTCGGCAAACTGCTCGAAGAAGCCAATGTCACCTTCGATTTCGACATCGAATCGCTGATGCAAAAGGACAGCCTCGATATGGGCGATGCAGATCGCGAATGCATTCGACGTGCCGTCGAGTCCTGTGCCGAAGATCGAATCCTGATCATTCACGGCACCGACGGCATGATCGCGACCGCCGAACAGCTGCTCGACATCGGCGGCAAGACAGTCGTGCTTCTCGGTGCCATGCAACCTGCCCGCATGCGTTACAGCGATGCCATGTATAATCTCGGTTTCGCCTGCGCGGCGGTGCAATTGCTGCCGAACGGAATCCACCTGGCGATGAACGGCCAGGTTTTCGACCCGCGCAAGATCGTCAAGAACCGGGCACGAAGCCGCTTCGAGCAGAAAAACGAGTAGTCGGGTTTGCGGCGCTCGCTGGAAGAATCGTTTCGTTCGCGGACGGTTACGGTAAATATTATCGAGCCCTGAACCCGGGCAGATGGAAGGCTGATGACAGAATTTACCAGGCTACAAAAAGAACAATTGCGCGCGGTCGCGGAGCCGATCTGGCGCAATATCATCGAGGCCGCGCGACTGCAGGATTACGCGCGCTTTTCACGCGGTTTCTCGAACGAGCTGAAATCCAAACTGTCGGAGGAGCATTTTCGCCAGAGCTGCGAGGATTTCCCGCTGCTGACGACGATCGAGAGCGACTTCGAGTTCATCGATTCGATCCATCGCGAGCACTCGATTACGATCCTGTGGCGGCTTCGGAGTTCGCGCTACGAGGGCGAGTTCCTCGGCTTGCTTACCCTGCAAAGCGGGGACTCGGGAATGGAGATTACCGCGGTCTCGGTCAACTAGGCCGAACGCACGGGGCGGCGCTTACTCGGTGCCGCCTACGGTTATCTCGTCGATTTTGAGGCTCGGCTGGCCGACGCCGACCGGAACCGATTGTCCATCCTTGCCGCAGACGCCGACGCCCTGGTCGAGTTCCAGGTCGTTGCCGACCATCGAAATCTTGCCCATGACTTCCGGCCCGGAACCGATCAGGGTCGCTCCCTTGACCGGCGAGGTAATCTTGCCGTTTTCGATCAGGTAAGCCTCGGAAAGCGAAAACACGAAGCGCCCGGAGGTGATATCGACCTGGCCGCCGCCGAAATTGACCGCGTAGAGGCCCTTGTCGACCGAGCGGATGATTTCCTCGGGGTCGCTTTCGCCCGGCAGCATGTAAGTATTCGTCATTCGCGGCATCGGCAGGTGCGCGAAGGATTCCCGTCTGCCGTTGGAGGTAGGCTGCATGCCCATCAGGCGGGCATTCATCTTGTCCTGCATGTATCCCCTGAGGATCCCGTTCTCGATCAGCGTGGTCGATTGCGCGGGCACGCCCTCGTCGTCGATGCTCAGCGATCCGCGCCGGTTCTCGAGCGTGCCGTCGTCGACCACGGTGCACAGCGGCGAAGCCACCTGTTCGCCCATGCGGTTGCTGAAAGCCGAGGTGCCCTTGCGATTGAAATCGCCTTCGAGCCCATGGCCCACCGCCTCGTGCAGCAACACTCCGGGCCATCCCGGGCCCAGCACCACCGGCATGCTGCCGGCCGGGGTAGCCACGGATTCGAGGTTGACCGAGGCCTGGCGGACCGCATCGCGGGCCAGTTCGTAGGCACGATCGGTGTCGAAGAACAGATCGTAGGCATGCCGCCCGCCAGCGCCGGCGCTGCCCTGCTCGCGGCGCTCTCCCTGGCGCATCAGTACGGTGACGTTGAGGCGCACCAGCGGGCGGATATCGGCGGCCAGCGTATTGTCGGTGGCGGCGACGAGTATCTGGTCGATGCCTCCCGACAGGGAGATGATCACTTGCTCGATACGCTGGTCGAGCGAACGCGTATAGACATCGAGTTTTTTCAGTAAATCCACCTTGGCATCGGCGCTGCGGCCGTCGACGGGATTGTCGGCGGGATAAAGCGATATCGAGGGCTGGCTTGCGAGGGCTATTTGTTGACCGCCCGACTGTCCCTGCTTGACGATGGCGCGCGCGTTGTTGACGGCCTGGGTGATGGCATTTCCGTGCAGGTCGTCGCAATAGGCAAAGCCGGTTTTTTCCTCCGACATCGCGCGGATACCGACGCCTTTTTCCATACTGAAATTACCTTCGCGGAGGATCCCGTCGTCCATGACCCAGGATTCCTGCTGGCTGGCCTGAAAATAAAGATCGCCGGCGTCGATGTGCCTGCCTTGCAGGCGCGCGAGGAAACCGCCGAGTTGGTCTATTTCCAGTTCGCTCGGTTCGAGAAGGTTTCTGGTGACTGTTTCCAGCATCGATGCCATGGGTTATTGCTCCAGTTCGTCGCGGTTCCCGACCACGAGATTGATCTCTCCGGCAGATTGGGTTCCGGATACAAGTCTGATGTAATCTGAGGGCACGCCGAGGGAAATCAACCAGTCGCGCAATTCGGCCCCCCATAGCTCGCCGCTGTCTTCGCCGGGATGGCGTATGACCAGGATCGCATCGGTGCCGCGACTCCAGTAACTGACCGCCGCGCGCACGGGTTCGAGTTCCGGTATCATGCCGCCGCCGCGAGGTCTCGCCCAGGCGTCGGCGCTGAGCGTGAAGATACGCACCGAGTTCGCGGATGCGACGCCGCTCGCCAGCAACCAGCCCGCCAGGGCCAGGCTAGCGATCGATTTTAGGTAATTCCCGCTGTTTTTCATCAACCGCCTTGACCAGTTCTATTTTGGGATCGTCCCAGGTTCCCGTTACCTTGTACTCCACTTCCACCGCATCGTCGATGACCTTCTTGAACAGGTTTTGCAATAACAGCAAACCCCAGCCGACCGTGCTGCCCGCGGATACCGCGCCGATCACCGGCAGGGTTTCGCGTATCTTCGGCGTTACCTTGATAGTTTGATCGTAGCTTCGATCGGCGATGCCGGTTTTGCCGCTGATCCTGATCTTCGCGGCCGGCCCATCCATGCGGGTATTCCTGGTATAAAGTACTCCGTCCTCGATTCGGTAGGTACCCGTTATCTTGCTGAATTCCATGCCTTTAATCAACATGTCGGAAAAATCCAGCGACAGGCGCCGCGGCAGTGCGCTCAGGCTGAGCAAGCCGACATAGCGACCGCTACCCGGTTCGACATTGTTCAGCACGCCGTCCGTAATCGTCATCTTCGCGTCCCCGGCGAGCCTTTCCAGCTCGACCGAGGTTATCGGCCCGGCCCAGGTGAAACCTCCCTGAAAGTCCAGGGTTCCGTTGCTCATCGTATCCCCGAATCCCAGCCCGTTGATCGCCTGGCCGAGGCCGGGACCCTCGATATTCACATTGATGCTCGACACCTGGGTATCGCTTGCCGGATCGTAGTCCCACTGTCCGCTGCCTGTCAGTTTAAGCTTGTCCCTGACCAGTTCGAGCCTGTCGATGAACAGCCGGTCGGCGTTGACCCGGGCATCCACGAGCAATCCCTGGAGCAGCATGTCGTGGAACAGGAACACCTTGCTGGTAAGGCGAAAATCGATCAGGTCGCCCGGATGGATGCTGCCGAGCCGATCCTCGCCTTCCTGCCTGTCGATACGCAGGTAATCGAGATCGATTATCGCCGGGTCCGCCGATCCCGGATTCAGCGGCACATCGAACCCGCCGCTGACGACCGCGGAGTTCAGGTTGCCGACGAAACGCTGCTTTTTTTGCTGCAGGTCGATTTGAAGGTTGTCGATTTCACGGCCGAAAGCGTGCAGCTTGCCCAGTTGCAGCCTGACGGACTGCAGCAGTTCGGGATTTTTGTCTTTCTGATCTTCGAAAACCTTTATCCACTTGTCCGTGGAGGTCTCTTCGATATATCCGTGGAGATGTACCCCCCGCTCGGGCTCGATCAGCAGGTTCGTAGCGAAGGCGAGATCGAGCATCTTTATTCCGAAGTCATCGTCCTTGCCCGCCAGTAATCCCCGGCTGCGGACCCGGTCGTCGAGTTTGGCGGCAAAGCGGATATGCTCCGCGAAGAAATCGATATCGGCCAACAAATGCGACTCGGCCGCAGCGGTCTTGTAGAACGGCCTGGGCAATTCGACGACGGTATTCTTCAGGTCGCTGGCGGCTTCGAGATGCATCACCGGCACATTCGCCGGCCGCGATTCCGGGCTGAAGTCCATGCTCACCTGCCAGTCGCTCCTGCCGCTGATTCCCCGGGTCAGAAACTCGGGCAGCTTGCGCACCAGGTTCGCGCTTTCCAGCTCGCCGCGAGCCGTTACCAGGGTATGGCCGCTGGACTCGTCGCCGGCAATATCGACCTTCACCGGATCGCCGAAAAAACGGGCGTCGATCTCCCTGGCGCGCAGCGTTTCACCGCTTGCATCCAGGCGTCCGTTGATCCGCGACAGATCCAGTTCCCAGTGATCCGATTTCGCACTGGCATCGTTGAAAGTCACCTGCACCTCCGTGGTCGGTTTGAGCACGGCGGCGTGCAACGGCAATTCGACCTCGATCGCGGTACCGATGCCGCCGCCGAAATCGTGAAATTTATCGATCGCATCGTGGAAGCGGCTGCCTACCGGCGTATCGATCCAGGATTGCACCGCATCGGCAGCCGACGACTCGGTCTCGATATGAAGCTTGAGCAGCGGATCCCTGAAGTCCGCGATCGTGGCCCTGGCGCGCGCATTGTCGATTCGATCGTAGCTCAATCGGTCGAGATCGACGTTCATGCTGACATTGTGGAAGAATACCTGGCCCGAGCCGTTTTTCGCCGGCAACCAGTCCGGGGAAAACAGTACTTCGGCATCCTCGACGCGGAAATCGGCGAAAAATTCCACCGCCCCGTCGCGCTCCAGTTTTCTGATGTCGCGCAATCGACCGTGGTATTGAATTTCACCGGCCGGCACCCGGCCCTGCTTGATCGCACGATCGAGCCAACGCTGCGTTTTTGCCGGCATGAATTTGCGCGGCAGGTACTTGCTCGTACTGCTGGCGCGTCCATCCGAGAAACTGCCGCGGATAAATACGAACGGGCGTTCGTCGCGGTCGAATTTCATCCAGGCCCGGCCGATCGCATTGGCATCGGCATTGGCCAGGCTCAGGTCGTCGACCGCGAGCAGCAGACCCGATTCGGTGCGCTGCGCCACTGCGTCGAAAGCAAGACTGTCGAATTCCAGCGGCGCGCTGAAATGATCGCCGAAATCGACGCTGACATTTTTACCGCGCACGCTGGCGTCGAGGCGATTCTTGCCGATCAGTATATCGGCATCGAGATTCGTCGCCCCGGGGAAGTTGGCAAAGGCGAGACTGCTGACCCCGCGCGCCGATGCGCCGAGCAGGAACTGCTCCGGCCGATCGAGATCGATGCGCAACAGGACATCCTTCAACTCGCCGTTCAGATGCCCCTCCGAAATCTGTTGATTGATCTTCGCGGGCAGCCATTGTCCCGCCACCACCGGCAGGCTTTCGAGCGGCATGCGGTCGACCCAGGCCGAGACCAGGCGGCCGACCGATCGCCGGTCGACCTGGATCTGTGAATGAAAACCGGCCACCTCGCGATTATCGACCCGCAGGCGGTCGAACCAGCTGGTAATGCGCCAGTCGTTACTGCGTTTTATCGCGCTGAACCGCGAATGGTAGGTAACTTGCAGCGGATTCCTGTCGGCCGACATCTGTAGCACCCCGTCTGCGAGTTGCATGTTGCCATTGACCGCGAGAACCTCGTAACCTGCCATGTTGATCCACACCTCGCCGTCCAGCGCACCCTGTTGCAGGCCCCAGGTATCGAGATCGAGCAGCCTGGCAACCGGGATCAATTGCAGGTTCGAGGAATTGACGTAGACCAGGCTGCGTTTTTCGCCGACGATCGACTTGACCAGTACGCTTTGCCCCAACTGGTCGGGCAGGCTGGCACCGAAGCGGATGAAAAACTGATTCTGCCGATGGTTTATCTGCGCATTGACGTCGGATAGCTGATGCGTGGTCGAGGTTTTGCGGTCGTGGACGATCAGCCGGTTCAGATCCAGTTTCAGATAGCGCGGCACCAGTGCCAGCACCTGCTTGAAACCGGGTGTCGGCCCGCTGTCGGATTCGACCGCGAGAGCCAGGTCGCTGATCCACCAGTGGCCGTCCTGGTCTTTGACGAGCTCCAGTTTTTCGAGCTTTCCGGTGACTTCGCGCACCACGAGGGTGCGCTCGCGCAGGCTCGCCCAGAAATCGAACTCAACCTCCAGCCGGTCGATAAACAGCGGCTGCGACCTGTCCGGCAGCGTCATCGAAACATTGTCGATGCGAAGAATCGGATTGAAGCGGTCCATGGCACCCGACAGGCCGGTAAATACGATTGCCGGCGAAGCATCCCGCTCCAGCAGGTACTCGATCTCGGATTTGTAATACTCGATGTTGAGCACCGCGAGGCGCAGGCAGCCCATTACCAGCGCAAGCAGCACCAGCGCACTGACCAGCAGACCGGCGAAAAATCTTGCCAGTAACTTCATCCCGCGATCACAATCAGGCGGCCAGTTTTTGCGCCGCTCCGCCGCTTGCGGCTAACGGATGGACAGTCATTACATGCACGGGCCGCGCCGTCGGCACCGGCGCGTGATGCTCTTTATACGGGTACCACGTCATAGGATTCCTGCGACAAATGGGCTTCCACCTGTAGTTTGACCGGCATCTTGATAAAGGTTTCCAGTTCGGCGAGATTTGCGGCCTCCTCGTCCAGCAGCCGGTCGACGACGTCCTGGTTGGCCATTACAAGCAATTGCCGGGCTTCGTCGTAGAGCCGAGACTCGCGCAGAATTTCTCGGAATATCTCGTAGCAAACGGTTTCCGTGGTCTTGATCGACCCACGGCCATGGCAGGTTTTACAGGGCTCGCAAAGTACGTGCTCGAGACTCTCCCGGGTACGCTTACGGGTCATTTCTACCAGCCCGAGCGGCGAGACCTCGCAAATCTGCGTCTTGGCATGATCCTTCTCGAGATGCTTTTCCAGCGACTTCAGTACCTGGCGCTTGTGATCATCGTGCTCCATGTCGATGAAGTCGATGATGATGATGCCCCCGAGATTACGCAGCCTGAGCTGCCGGGCGATCGCCAGCGAGGCTTCCATATTGGTTTTGAAGATCGTCTCCTCGAGATTCTGGTGGCCGACGAAAGCCCCGGTGTTGATATCGATCGTGGTCATCGCCTCGGTTTGATCGATGATCAGGTATCCGCCGGATTTAAGGCCCACCTGGCGTGCAAGTGCGCGCTGCAACTCGTCGTCGATATTGTACAGATCGAAAAGCGGCCGCTCGCCCGGGTAATGCTCGATTCCGGCGGGTAGGTCCGGTATGTAGCGCGCCGCGAACTGGGTCATTTTCTGGAAGGTCTCGCGAGAATCGACTTTCACCAGCGTGGTCTGGCTGCCGACCATGTCGCGCAGGGTGCGGATCGACAGTGGCAGGTCTTCGTGAATCATGGTGCCGGGGGCAGCCTCGGCGGCAGTTTCCAGTAGCGACCCCCATAACTTGGAAAGAAAGGCGATATCGCGTTTCAGTTCCGCTTCGTCCACGCCTTCCGCGGCGGTGCGGATGATGCAGCCGCCTATCTGGTTTTCGGCGCGGCAGGCTTCCAGCAAGCTCTTCAGGCGCTCGCGTTCGGCCTCGTCCTCGATCTTCACCGAAATACCGATATTGGACGAATGCGGCATGTAGACCAGGTAACGCGACGGCACCGAGATGCCGGTGGTCAGCCGCGCTCCCTTGGTACCCATCGGATCCTTGACTACCTGCACCATCAGGGTTTGTCCCTCGCGCAGCAATTCGCCGATCGCCGGGCGCTGCGAATTGTCGCTTTCCTGGTCGGGCTCGACATCGACCTCGATGTCGGAAACGTGCAGAAATCCCGCCTTATCGAGACCGATGTCGACGAAGGCCGCCTCCATGCCCGGCAAGACCCGATTGACTTTTCCCTTGTAGATATTGCCGACTATCCCGCGGCTGCGCTCGCGTTCGATACAGACTTCCTGCAGCGCCCCGTTCTCGACGATTGCGACCCGGGTTTCCTGCGGCGTTACGTTCAAGAGTATTTCTTCGCTCATCGTCTTTGCCTAAAGTGGCGCCAGGCCGGCTTCCCGTAAAAGTTCGGCGGTCTCGAAAAGCGGCAAGCCCATCACCGCCGAGTAACTGCCTTCGAGGTTTTCGACAAATATCGCGGCCTTGCCCTGTATCGCGTAGGCGCCGGCCTTGTCCATGGGCTCGCCGCCGCTGCAATAGGTTTCGATTTCGGTCGCCGACAACGGCCGGAACCTGACCCGGCTGCGGTTCAGTCGAGATGCAAGCCCGTCGGCGGTCGCCAGCACGACGGCGGTCAGCACCAGGTGTTCCCTGGCCGACAACCGTTCCAGAATACGGCGGCAACCGTCAAGGTCTGCGGGTTTGCCAATAATATCATCATCGAGGGCGATAGTTGTATCGGCCGCGAGCACGGGATATCGTTCCGCGCTATCGCCGAGTTCCCGCAGCGCCGTCCGCGCCTTGTCGGCGGCTATTCTCAGCACGTAGTCCTCGGGATTCTCGCCCGGTTTCCAGGTTTCGTCGATATCGGTCGCATGCAGTCTGAATTCGACCCCGATCTGGCGCAATAATTCGGCACGTCGCGGAGAACTGGAAGCAAGGTAAATCATCGCTGCATGGAATCCTGGGGCCGCATTCGCCAATCATTCGCGGTGATAAGGGTGTCCCTGAATAATAGTCCAGGCACGGTATAGCTGCTCGAGTAATACCACTTTTACGAGCGCGTGCGGCAAGGTTATCCTCCCCAGGGATACGCGCTGCTGGCAGGCCTGCAGGCATTCGGAGGTGAGACCGTCGGGACCGCCGATGATCAGATTGACGCGCGGCTGCTCGTGCATCCAGCGTTCCAGGTTGCGCGACCAGTCGGCGCTCGACCAGCAGGCACCGCGCTCGTCGAGGGCAAGATTGAAACTGCCCGCTGCGAGCTTGTCGAGGATAGCCCGGGATTCGCGCCGCCGCGGTTCCTCGGGCGACTGTTTAGCCCTGCGGGGGGCGAGCGGCACGGTTGTCAGTGTCGGTGCCAGTTCTCGCGGTATCCGCCGCAGATAATCCTCGCAGGCACGGTCGGCCCAGGCTGGCAGCTTTTGCGCGACATTGATGATCCGGATTTGCATGGTCAGGCCGCAGTTTGCCCCAATGCGAGCCGCGTGGAAACCAGGCCCGGCACGGCAGGCGGCACTTGCGAGAGACCAGGCCATGGTCCGGCGCAGGCCTCTGTATCCGCAGCCTGCGCCCCGCGCGAGGCTAACCGGTCGACAATTCCTCCCCCCAGAGTTTTTCGAGTTCGTAGTAGTTGCGAACCTCGGGCAGCATCACGTGCACGACCACGTCGCCGAGGTCGACCAGTATCCATTCGCCGACATCCTCGCCCTCGACACCCAAGGCCGGCCTGCCGGACTCGCCGGCCGACTCGACCACCGAATCGGCGATCGCTCTGACGTGGCGCGTCGAATTGCCGCTGGCGAAAATCATATAGTCGGTGAAACTGGCCTGCGGACGAACATCGAGCTGGACGATGTTCTCGGCTTTGAGTTCTTCAAGCGCATGCAGGGCCGTTTTTCGGATTGCCTCCGATTGCAGGTTTGCAGGATTCGAATCAGTCACCCGGTCTCCGGTATAAATGTTGTTGTCGAATATAGTCTGCTACATCGGGATGCAGACAGGATAACGGCATATCGCCGGCTTCCAGCGCCGCGCGCACTTCGCTCGATGAGCAGTCGAGGGCGCCGACCTCGAGCAGCAGGATCGCGCCCGCCGGGCAGGCCATCAGGGACGCCGCCGAATCGACCCGGTTGCCGGCATAGCTTTCGCGATCCACCTCGGTGCCGGGACGAATGCAGATCGCCAGGTTCGCAAGCCGCAGGATTTCGTCGGGCGCCTCCCAGGTACCGAGGCCGTTGAAGGCGTCCGCCCCGAGCAACAGCAACAGCGAGTCGTCGCTGGCGCGGCTGAGTTCGCGCAGGGTATCGACGGTAAAAGAAGGCCCGCCGCGATCGATTTCGATTCGCTCCAGGCGCATCCGCGTCTCGCCAGCCAAGGCCAGTTCGATCATCGCGCAGCGCTGCTCGGCCGAGGCCCGGGCAAGGGACCGATGCACCGGTTCGGCGCAGGGTATGAACAGTAGTTGCTCCAGGTTCAGCTCGGCCGTGACCGCTCGAGCGATATGCGTATGCCCTTTGTGGATCGGGTCGAAGGTACCGCCGAAAACGCCGATCATTTCAGGCGCGGATATTGCCGTCTCCGAAAACGACGTATTTTTGCGAGGTCAATCCCTCGAGTCCCACCGGTCCTCGCGCGTGCAGCTTGTCCGTGCTGATACCGATTTCGGCGCCGAGGCCGTATTCGAATCCGTCGGCGAAACCGGTCGACGCGTTGACCATCACCGAACTCGAATCGACGCGGCGCAAAAACGCGCGCGCGTGACCGTAATGTTCGCTGACGATGGCGTCGGTGTGCCCGGAGCCGTAGCGGTTGATATGTTCGATCGCCTGCTCGAGACCGTCGACGATACGGATAGACAATACCGGGGCCAGATACTCGCGGTACCAGTCTTCCTCGCCCGCCGGAACGATCTTCTCGGCATCGAATCGACGCGTGCGCTCGCAACCCCTGAGCTCGACGCCCAGCGACGTAAGACGGTCGACGAGATCGGGCAGGATACGGGCAGCGACCGTCTCGTCTACCAGCAGCGTTTCCATCGCGTTGCAGACCCCGTAACGGCGGGTCTTGGAGTTGACCGCGATTGCCAGCGCCTTGTCGAGGTCGGCATGCCCGTCGATATAGACATGGCAAACGCCGTCGAGGTGCTTGATTACCGGTATCGAGGATTCCCGCGCGATGCGTTCGATCAGCGATTTGCCGCCGCGCGGGATGATGACGTCGATGCAGTCGTCCAGTTTCAGCATTTGCGCGACGGCCTCGCGGTCGCTGGTGTTGACCACCTGTACGGCGGCCGCGACCAGGCCGCTTTGTTCGAGACCCTGCCGGATGCAGCGGTAGATTGCCTGATTCGAATGCAGGGCTTCCTTGCCGCCCCGCAGGATGCAGGCATTGCCGGACTTGAGGCACAGGGCCGCGGCATCGACGGTGACATTCGGCCGCGACTCGTAAATGATACCGATGACGCCGAGCGGTACGCGCATCTTGCCGACCTGAATTCCCGAGGGCCGGTAGCGCAGTTCGCTGATTTCCCCGACCGGGTCGGCGAGCTTGACGACCTGATGCAAGCCCTCGATCATCGCGTCGATCCGCGCCGGGTTGAGTTCGAGTCGCTCGACCATCGCATCGCCGAGCCCGTCTGCGGAAGCGGCTTCGAGATCCTTGCGGTTGGCGGCCAGAATCCCGTCCCGGTCGCGGTCGAGCACGGTGGCTATCTCGAGCAGGGCCGCATTCTTGAGCGCCGGTTCGGCGGCGGCAAGTTCCGCGGCCGCGGCTCGCGCGGCACGACCCAGCCCGGCCATGTACCCGCCGATGTCGGCATTGCTGTCTTTGTGTAAGGCTACGCTCATATCGTAAATTCGTTGCCGCTGAAGGCAGCCACCAGCGACTCGAGTTGCTTCCAGTCCTGGCCGGGATATTCGCTATCCTGCTGCCCCTTTCCAAGGCGGTCTAATGTAGCACAGCTTTGCAGTAAACGCTCAATCTGATCAGACTCGATTCTCGTCAGCGCCGCCTGATAAAGCCGCCGCTGGTCGTCGCGCCAGATACCCTGTTGCTTCCAGTTGCCGGGATTCAGCCTGCCGTCGCGCCGGGCTTGCTGC
>JASFKL010000098.1:0-11995 GCA_050118655.1 Gammaproteobacteria bacterium
TGAAGCGAGTGCTCGGCTATCGCTTTCGTCACCCGGACCTGATGGCCATTCGCTTCGACGACAGCAGCCAGAAAGCGGTAAAACAAATGCTCTCGAATTAGGGGGACACATTACTCAATTACCCTAATTCAATTCCGGTAATTGAGTAATGTGTCCCCCTAATTAGAGGTTCGGTGTCTTCGGGGTCGCCTGCGCCGAATCCGCCGACGAGACGAGGCACCCCTGCAGACGAATCTGGGGTACAATTTCAGCGTGCCTAAATATCTGTTCATCATCGTCCTGTGCGCGCTGCTGGCGAGCGCCTGTACCACGCGCCCGCCCGGCATCGGCAGCCCGGTCGACTGGTCGAGCCTGCAGAACTGGGAAGCGGACGATCAAGGCGCCGCGTGGCAGGGCTTTCTGAAAAGCTGCGAGAAACTGCGCCAATGGCAATGGCAGGAAGTTTGCGATCTCGCGCGGCAGAGCGGGGACCTGAACGATGCCGAGGCCAGGGCATTCTTCGAATTGTATTTCGAGGTGCGGCCGGTCTACGCGGAGGGCGGCGAAACCCGGGGATTGATCACCGGCTACTACGAACCCATGCTGAAAGGCAGCTGGGAGAGGACCGGGGAATTCCAGTACCCGATTTACGGTGTGCCCGAAGATCTGCTGGTCGTCGACCTGGGCGCGGTTTACCCGCAATTGAAGGGCCTGCGTCTGCGCGGCAAGCTGGACGGCAACAAGGTCATTCCTTACTACGATCGCGCGCAGCTCGACGACAATCAGAATTTATTGCACGGCCGGGAGATCCTGTGGGTGAACAGCCCGGTAGACCTGTTTTTCCTGCATGTGCAGGGCTCCGGCCTGGTCGAACTCCCCGACGGCTCGATCACGGCGGTGGGCTATGCCGACCAGAACGGGCACCCGTATCAATCCATCGGCCGGGTGCTGGTCCAGATGGGGGAGCTGCAAAAAGAAGATGTCACGTTGTTTACGATCCGCGACTGGCTGAAGGCGCATCCGTCGCGGGCGAGCGAGGTTTTCGATAAGAATCCGAGCTATGTCTTTTTCGAGCTCAAGGACGCCGAGACAGTCGGGCCGACCGGCGCGCTCAACGTGGCGCTGACGCCGCGGCGCAGTATCGCGGTGGATCGCAACGTGATTCCGCTGGGCGCACCCGTCTGGTTGCAGACCACGCTGCCCGACGATGAGCAATCGCCGCTCGACCGGCTCATGCTGGCACAGGACACCGGCGGCGCGATCAAGGGCCACGTGCGCGCCGACGTTTTCTGGGGCCGCGGAGACGAGGCCGAGAGAATGGCGGGCCTGATGAAGCAGCAGGGCGAGCTATTCGTGCTGCTGCCGAAGGGTTTTCAGCTCAACAAGAGCGGGAACTTGCAATGAGCGGTCCCGCTGCCCCATTTACTTGCTGACTTTGTTTATTTACAGCGAGCCCTGACTAGAACGCATTGCAGGACCAGCCCAGGCCCTGCAGCTTTTCGGCCAGGCCGTCGGCCCTGGCATCGCAATACGCGCCGTCGGCATTCGCTGTCCACAGGACACTGGTGCTGAGACCCTCGGATTTCTTGTTGTAGGTTACCGAGCAGGGCACCGGCTCGCCGGTCTCGCGGACCACGTTTATTTCCCGCACCAGGTTACTGTTCTCGCAAATCCAGGACTCGGCGTTGGCGGCGGCCGGCAAAACCATCATGGCCACGATCACGGCCAATCCGTATCTATTCAGTTTGTGCATAGTTATCGACTCCGTAACTAGTTCGATACTCAACCAGCCAGGCTGGTTATTCAGCACAGAGCATAGTAGCTAAACAGACAGGGGAGGCGGGTTTTTTTCGATTGCTACCGAACTGGCTGGCAAAATATAACCGGCCCGAATCAAAGTATCGGGTCCGAACATTCCGATTGCCGAGCCAGGTCGGCCCCGGCTCCGATTGCCGGGGGTTACGAGGATTCGGCCTTGACCTCGGAGGCCGCGCTGCGCACGGCCCTCAATGCCTCCTGGTCGAGATGGCCGTCGGCTATCATGCCTCTCGCGGCCTGGAAGCGGCTCAGGGCCCGCCGGGTAGCGGGACCGAATATACCGTCTGCCTCGCCCGCGTCGTAGCCCAGCATGACGAGCTTCTGCTGCAACAGCCGCACTTCCTCGCGGGTGATTCTCTCGCTGCCGGTGTTTGCCTCGCGGGTCAGGGGAACGCTGCCGGCGATACGGTCGGCCATCCGCCCGACCGAGATCGCGTAGTACTCGGAGCGGTTCCAGCGCATGATGACGTCGAAATTTTCGTAGGTCAGAAAGGCGGGACCGCGGTGGCCGGCCGGCACCAGCACGGCGGCCTTGATATCGAGCGCGGGCAGGTCGCCGCCGTAAGCGTCGGTGACGCCGAGACGCACCCATTCCGCCAGGCTGCGCCGCTGCTCTTCCCCGGCGAGCCGGTAATCGAAATCCTGCGGCAGCCTGACTTCGCGCCCCCAGCGCAACTCCGGCTGCCAGCCGATGCCGCGCAGGAAATTCGCGGCCGAGGCCAGTGCATCCGGAATGCTGCCCCACAGGTCGCGCCGGCCGTCGCCGTCGCCGTCGACGGCATACTTGACGAATACCGACGGCAGGAACTGCATGTGCCCGAATGCGCCCGCCCAGGAACCGCGCATGCGCTTCTGCTCGATATCGCCGGCGGCGATGATCCTGAGCGCGTCGACGAATTCGTCGGCGAAGAAATCCGGACGCCGATGGTCGCAGGCGAGCGTCGCCAGCGCGCTGGTGGTCGGAATCCGGCCGAAGTTGCGGCCGAAATTGGTCTCGAGGCCCCAGAATGCCAGCAGGTACTGGGCCGGCACGCCGTACTCGCGCTGCAGGCGGGTCAGCAGTTCGCGATGCCTGGCATAGAGCAGACGGCCCTGCGCCACGCGCCGTTCGGTCACGCGGTTGAGGTAATAGTCGGCAAAAGTCCGGGTGAACTCGGGCTGGCTGCGATCGAGGTCGATAACGCGCTCCAGGCGGGTAGTGTCTTTCAGCACGGAGGCGACGGTCCCGGCATCCACGCCTTCGCTGCGCGCACGTTCGCCGAGTTCGGCAAGACAGGATCCGAACGCGGCATCGTCCTGTTGCGCCAACGCCGGCGGGATCGGCGACAGCAAAACGGTCGCGCAGGTCAAGCCGACGGCCAAAAGGTGTTTTCTCAGCAAGGAACCAGTCCCTCCGCCATGGGTTTCGATCATATGACAGTATTTAGCCCGATTACGGCGACGTACCACTCGATATGTGTATTTATGGGACAGACCACAACTCAATCCGGACGCTCGACAAACAGGTTTCAGACCGCGATCACTTTTCTTACTGCACGCTGCCGAAGGACTTGTCGACCGTTCCGGGCGGCGCCACCAGGCCGGCCAGGCGGCAACCCTGCGCCACCGGGCCGCCCGGAAAGAGCCGGTGGAGATAGCGCAGCCCGCCTTCCTGGTGGAAGGATTCCTCGAGCGCATCTTTCAGTTCGCGGATGTTGATCGTGTCTTCCTCGTGGCGGGCAAAAAATGCCTGCAGGGAACGCACCAGACGCCAGTGATCGGGGCCGAGTTCGAGGCCCTCTTCGCCGGCGATTCGCTCGGCGTCGCCGGGCTGCCAGTCCAGGGGTGCATGAGGAAATCCGGAGTCGTCTTCGACGTTTTTGTCTTGCGGGGTATCCATGTTCGTGGCCTCTGTCTGTGACCAGGGGTGCAACCGGGCGGGCGGTCGTCCCGGCCGGCGGTTCGTCGGTGAAATATTAAGGCCGCGGCTGCCCGCGAGCAACCCCTGTCGAACTCCCTGGCTGTGCGGCGGCATGTCGTGTCTCCGCGATACCTCCGCACACGAAACCTCGCGTGAATTCAACCAGTGCGGGAGATTTTCCTTACCGGGATCCGGCGAGCGGACGTCGGATGCAAACTTTTTTCTTTAAATGTAACGACTTATCTCTGACGCTCCGGCGCGCTGGATTTTTGACATCCTGAGGCGTATTAGAGGAAGTCCCGCTAAGAAGCTGATTTTTCTCTCGTTTATAAAACCGAATTTTATGCGGCAAACGAGGGGGGCGAGTTTCTGTTCGCGGTTTAATCCGCCGCCGAACCTGTTGTGAAAATTATCACCGAAGCGATCCTGTTTTTTTGTAAATCTGACCTATTATCAAGCACAGTCACTTAATTAACCGCGGATTCCGAATACGAGGGAAACGTCGCCGATGTTCTTTTCCAGATCCGAAACCAATAAAACCAAGACGATCGATGCATTGATTCCGATGATCGATCTGTTCGCCGTGCTGGCGATCGTGTTCATGATTTATTCCAGCGATGAAATCATCGCCGAGCAGGAAAAAAGCCAGGAGTCGATCGAAAAGATCGCGACCGATTACAAGAAGCTGCAGGAAGAAGTCGCCGCGGCCGAGAAAGCAAGGCAGCAGCGCCGCGAGATCCTGGCGCAAAACGCGGTCAAGTCGCTCGAGGAAATCGAGGCAGAGCACGACCGCAAGGCGAAGGAACTGGTGCAGCAATTCACGCAAATGCTCAAGCAGCAGCAGACCCAGGCTGCGGTCGAGTACGAAACCCTGCTCGCACAGATGGAACTCGAGCAGGAGCAGGAAGTGCAGCGGCAAAAGGCCGAACTCGAACGCGAGAAGCAGCGCGAGCTGCAAAGAAAGCAGGCCGAACTCGAAAAGCAAAAGGAAACCGAGGTATCGCAGGCCAGGAAGCAATTCGACCAGGTCGTCGCCTCGCAGCAGCAACAGCTCGAGACCACCACGCAGGCGATCATCGCCGCCGAAATGACGCGCGCCAAGGATCTGACCCAGCAGCAACAGCAGATGGAACAGCAAAAGCAGATCGAGGTAACGCAGCTCCAGCAGCAGCGTAACCAGGAACTGGCGCAGCAAAGGGCGCAACTCGAAGCCGAGAAACAGGCGGCGGCACAGGCCGCGGCCCAGGCTGCCGCGGAAGCGGCCGCACAAGCCGCGCGCCAGCAGGCCGCCGCGGAGGCCCAGCAGACGCTGGCCCAGGAACTCGCTGCCCAGCAGGCGCAACTCGAGGCGCAGCAGGCGCAGCAACTGGCCGCGCAGCAGGCGCAAATGCAGGCGCAGCAGCAGCGCGAACTCGAAAAGATGCAGGAGCTGGCTCGCCAGGCGGCGCAATCCGCGGCGCAGGCGGCGGCCGAGGCTAAAGAGCGCGAGGTGCTGCAGGATGCCAAGGAGCAGGTCAAGGCCGAGGTTGCGGCCGAGCACCAGAAAGAACTGCAGGAGCAGCTGGCCCAGCTCGAGGCGCAGAAGGACGAGGAGATGAGACCGCTGCTGGAGGCGGAGGAAGCCCGCAAAAAGGCGCAGCAAACCAGGGACAAGATCGTCGACAACCTGGTCAAGAATTTCAAGGACTCAAACGATGGTGACGTCGATATCGACGGCAAGACCGGCAGAGTCCGGATCAACTTCCAGGAGTCCTACTTCGTGCGCGGTTCGGCCGAGCTCTCCGACAGCATGAAGGATTTACTCCGGGTCATGATTCCGAAATATGCAAAGAGTATTTACGAAAACGAGGGTGCGGCCAAGGAAGTCGAGTCGTTGAAGATCTCGGGTCTGACTTCGCCCATTTTCCGCGGCCGCTATTTCGATATCGAGGATACTTCGCCCGAAGGGGAAGAGGCGCGCGAATACAACCTGAAGCTGAGTAACGACCGCGCACTGGCGATGTACAACTTCATTTTCGATGTCGACGAAATGGGTGATTACCCCTACCGCGCGCAGTTGAAGGCCGACCTCGGCATCGCCGCGCTGGGCTACCGGACGGCTACCCCGGTACCCGCTCACCTGGTGGGACAACCGGCGGCCTGTATCGAGTACGACTGCAAGAAGGAGCAGGCGTCCATCCTGGAATTCCGACTCTACTCGGAACAACCGACAACTGTAAAACTTGAAAATTGACCCAGGCGGGTTAGGAGCAACGATGTTTAAGTACGTATTCCTGGCAATAGTAGCGGCGGTAGTGTACCTCCTGTTTTTTTCGGAGATCCAACTCACCAATCAAATGATCGGTAACGGGTTTGTCATCGGTATCGGTACCTTTTTCGCCTTATTCATGTTCTTCAAGTTCGGCCTGCATTACAAGATTGCATCGCTGAACCGATTCGCGACGGCTTTCTATTACGCGGTATTCGAATACAAGAAACTGCAGACAGCGCCGTCCGACCTGAGCTACGCCGACAGCGTGCGCGAACAGGCCGAGGTGGCGCTTGCCGCCAACTTCGACCCGTCCCTGCCCTCGCCGAAGCTCGCCATCCCGGTGACGCTCTACTCGGGTAAGGACCCCTATCTCGAGGAGTTGCGCGCCAAGATCAAGGAAGCCGAAAAGCTCAAGCTGCAGTCGCACAAACTCGATACCCAGGCCAACATCCTGATGGACAAGACCCAGGAAGACATGGTCGAAAAGAACCTCGCCACCGGCGAGCAGCCCAAGCTCCTCGATCGCTGGTTCCACATGGTGGACGGTACCGAGGCGATCATCGACCTGACGACCAACGAGGTGAAAGACCAGAGTTACGGCCAGGCGCCGGATTACGAAATGATCAGCCGCATCGCGCTCGACCGCAATCCGCACTTCGCCTCGACCTACCGCTTCTTCGAATCCGAAGCGATCGCCAGCGTTTTGCAGCGCGCGCCGTTCATGATCATCCTGGTCGGTATTATCGGTACCTTCGCGGGTTTCTACCTGGCACTCGATATCGGCGGCGACATCAAGGCCGGTGCCGCGGTGGCGATCGTCAGCTCCCTGGTGGGTCTGCCGACCGCGCTGACGATGGAATACATCAATACCCTGTTCCCGGACCAGGATCGTTACGAGCGCGCCTTCGGTACCTACAAGGTCGCGCTGGAGATACTGTTCAAGCACGAGCAGGAACTCGACAGCATCCGCCAGGACCGCAGGCAGGAAGACAAGCTGCCCGGCGAACTCGCACGCGAAAACAGCGACACCTCGCCGTTTCCGCGCGGGCACAACTAGCGCTCGATTCCGGCCAAGTTACCGTTTCTCAGGTAATAAAAGAACGGAGGGATTTTTTAATCCCTCCGTTTTTTTTTACTTCGAGTCGTCATTTCACGAGGTAATCGAGTCAATCGGCATTGCCGGATTATGGAGAACATCCTGTATCCCGGGCACTTTCCTGTCGCCTCGCAGAAATCTCTCACCGGGTCCCGGCAAGGGCCGCAATCATGGCCGGGTACCGATCGCTTCGGGAACTTGAAAATTAATGGAACTCTCGAGGGAAACGTCATTAGATTTTATGTTGTTCGCGGAAATCAGATTGACGGTACCTGGGAGATCAACGCCAATGTCAGTAATCTCAAGGGGACGTGGAACACCGACGGCGGCGGTGGTTCGTCGGGGACGTGGAATCTAACCAGAATCGAGCGACTGTTCGGGCCGTTTTCTGCCGCGCCGCGGGAATGTCCGGGCGTCCGCACCCGATAAAGCAGCGTCGACCCGGCCCGGGCGAATTTTCGGCCGCGAAATGCGCACCGATTTTATGGTGAAGTTGGCTTGCAAACAGGAACAGGGAAACGAACCAGGTAACTGTCACCGCAAACCCGTCGCGCCGTATCCGGGAGAGTGACTCCCGTCAGCGCGGAATACGAACCTCGTCCTCGTCGAAACTGCCCTGTTGCGCGCCACCATGGCAGGCCCCGCAGCGCGAGTAGGACTTGACCTTCGGGTTGCCGGTCACGTACCTGTCCGGCACTTCACCGTGCACCGCCTTGAAAAACCTGGTTTCGCTGACTCGCAGCGGGGTGCCCGGCGTATCGAAGCGGTTTCCGTAGCGTTTCCGGATGTTCGATTTGTCGTAACTGTTTTGCTCGAGGAAAGTTTTGATCGAGGCCAGGTTCTCGGCGCCGAGTTCGGCGTTATCGCCGAAGTGATCGTCGAGTTTCCTGAGTAGCGCGTCCCACGAAGAGGCCGTCAGGAAAACCGCGGGATAAGGCACGTGGCAGGCGCCGCATTCCGATTGGTAGACTTTCCGCCCATTCGTGCCCGCGGAAGATTGCGCGGACCAGGTGAACAGGAAGACGGCGGCGAGCGAAGCGAGCAGGAGAGATTTCATGGAGTCACCTATTTGAAGTTCTTGATAAATGTGAGGACGTCGCCCTTTTCCTGGGCGCTGCATTCCCGCCCGAGCACCCATTTGCAGTTTCGGAGCAGCCATTTCTTCATTTTCCGGGCGTCGGTCAGGCGTTCCGGGTTGACCGTGGGCGCCATCGGCTTGATGAGCTTCCCCGTCCTGATGTGTTTGCCGGTGTTATTCAGATTTGCGCTGTGGCAATCCGCGCAGCTTCTGGCCGGTTCGCCGGCTACCGGCGTGTGTTTCGTCGTCCAGAACGTCTTGCCGCTCTCGGCGGAAAAGGGCCTGCCGGCCGATTCCTGGTAGAGCTTCAGCAGATCGTCGAGATGACCGGCCCGGGCCGCCGGCATGAATGCCAGGGCAGACAGGCACAGCAGGGCGAGCAGTGCCGCCCGGGATTTCACGCGTGAGTTATTTGTATTCATATCTGTATTTCGTCGGTTTGCGGATAAAGCGTTTATCCATCGGGTGAATCGGTAACGGCGGTGTCGGGTAGGGCCGGGATTTTCATCCTCGCATCCTCGAACCAGCCCTCGGCGGCGTCGCTGTGACAGGCGCTGCACTGCGCCTTGCCGTTGACATTGCTTTGCTGCCAGATTGCGGGGGCGATATTTTCATGCTTGTATCGCCAGTAACGCGTGTCGGTAATTCGCAGCGGCGTTTCCGCGGGATTCAGGCTCGCGGTGATTTTCCGAGACGCCTCGGTAATACCGCGGTCGGCGGAATTCGCGGTCGCATAATCCCGCAGTTCCTGCAGCGTACTGTCCGCGAGGTAAAGGTCTTCTCCGAAATGATCGTGCTGTTGATTCAGCAGTTCGCGCCAGGAACGGGAAGGCAGCAGGACCGGGTTGTAAGCCAGGTGACAGGCGCCGCATTCTTCCTGCCAGGTTTCGGACATCGCCAGCGGTTCGCCGGTGAACTGTTCCCGGAATGCCTCCTTGCCGGGAACCAGGCCGATCCCCGCCGACAGGAAGTATCCGCCCAACAGCAATAGCAGCGCGACGGCTACTCCCTTGCGCGCGGGGACCCCGGGTGTCCCGGCCGGGACTTGCTTGCGGCCGGTTATCATTCCGGGAATCAATTTTTCCCCGAGCCGAAAGCTTTCGAAAACGACCCCGCCGATATGCACCGCCGCCACGGCTAGCAGCAACCAGGCGAGGCCGTTATGAATATTTTTCGCCAGCCAGCCGAGCAGGCCGGAGGCCAGCGGGCCCGCCGGCCCGTGGCCTTCTTCCGCGCCGAAGACGAAGAATCCTGAAACCGCGGTCAGGAAAACGCCGCCCAGCAGGAGGTAGATGGCCCAGCTGCCGGCAGGGTTGTGACCGACATAAGTTGTCGCCTTGCCCTGGAGCGTATCGAGCAGGTATTCGCGTCCCCGGGCCAGGCTGTAACTGAATTGCCGGAAGCGGGCGTAATGCGTGCCGCGGAATCCCCACAGCACGCGAAACAGGATCAGGCCCAGGATCGCGTAGCCCGCGAAAACATGGATGTCGAGCCAGCGATCGCCCTCGCCGGTGAACCAGGCGGCGACCAGTAAAATGACCAGCGACCAGTGAAAAATCCGCACCGGCAGATCCCAGACCAGTTTGCTGCGGGTTGCCGGTGGCGTATCGATATCGTTGTAGGCGCGCGTATCCACGTCTCGGTGTTTTTTGAAAATAACGGGTTGCCGAGGCTTGCTCGAAAGCGCCAATACTATGGTGAGTTTCTTAAATGAAGCTTAAATCCACGGCAAACGGGGGCCTGTCCGGCCGATGGGCAAGGCCGGCGGGCGCTAACGGTTCGATTTGGTGAGTCGGAAATCGATCCCCTGGCCGGGATTGCAGTGTCGGAGACGGGTCGATTGCAGACTTTTACTTCAAGAAACTAAACGGCCGGAAACAACCCAAGGCGGACTCTCGAAAAGTAGTTCCTTAGAGGGAAATCTCACATACAACGTGACTCGCTTTGGGGTGATACGAAAAGAGTCAGGAAATTTTTTGTATTAATTGACAGAACCTGCCGAATAGTATTCCGGGCTCCCAATTCCTATGTCTTGTACTTCAGGTATCGTATTTTGACACCTTTAGTATATTAGTTTCAATTAGAAACTATTTGCATATGCTTTCAAAACGTTCCCCTACGTGTTGAAGATATGAATACTTCGCTAAATAAGAGCCTCTTACTCTTCTGGATAACCATAACATTGGTCGCGTGTGGTGGAGGTGGCGGCAGTGACGATAGTTATAGTACTGTTTACATTACATATGTTCCGTGGCCAAGAGATGTAACTATCGAAAACGATGCGGATGGAAACATTGTTTTAGATTGGAGCTTAGTGGGTCAATCAGATATTTCGGCGATGGCCCAACGGCCAGATACAATTTCCTTCAATGTATATTGGTCAACATCTGGCTATCCTGATTCTGAAAACAGAAAGGACTCAGTTAACGTTTCAAAACCACCCTTCATACAT
Source organism: Gammaproteobacteria bacterium (assembly GCA_050118655.1). Classification (GTDB taxonomy): domain Bacteria; phylum Pseudomonadota; class Gammaproteobacteria. The sequence continues at coordinate 10,575 of JASFKL010000098.1, forward strand.
AAAAATCTCTCCCCAGGGACAACTTACTACTACGCGATTTCAGCCTACTACACGATTGGTGGCTTCTGGGAGGAAAGCAGTTTAGTAGGAAATAGACTCAGTGCTACAGCAGGCGTGCCAACGAAACCCGTGAACCTCTCTGCCGAATCGGTTTCCTCAGATATTAGACTGAGCTGGGACCCGGCCGCGAGAGCCGATACTTACAATGTATCCTGGTCAAACAGTCTGGGGGAGTCTGGGACGATTGATTACGCAACCAGCCCCTTCTTACACACTGGCTTGGCTGGCGTCGAATATAAGTATGTCGTTACCGCCTCAAATGCATACGGTAACAGTATGGAAGTAGCAGTGGCAGCTTTCCCTGAATTACCACCAGAGACGCCAGTTGGCCTTTATGTAGGAGTTAGCGCGTATCTCGATATCTGTCTTCCAGATTTAGAAGATTGCTCTGATTTTATCCGTGAAGATGCGATTCTTGTGAAAGTTAATTGGCAAGACATAGGGGCCGACTACCAAGACATAGGGGGCGAATACGATGTTTTCCGAGTTTACCCTTCAGGGCAGGAAATCCGTGTAGCTCGTACCAGCATTTCGTACTATTCAAATAAGGTTAGAGATACATCATCTCCTCCGGATAGCTATTGCTACTATGTTGTCGCTCGGAATAACTTTGGTACAAGTTTGCCGACCAATACAGTATGTGGGGGGTCTTACTACCCTGTCCTCTAGCAGTTACTTCTAAAAAGATAGCATTGTCAAGGTAGAAGTCGTAGTGACCTCGGTTTCTTGTTCTGGCTATCAATCATTGGCTTTGTGTTAGACCGTTGAGTAGATTAGACCATGCAACGGCGGATTCTGGCCGAGGCGTGACCCCGGTGATGGTAATTTGAGCGGCAGCTATCGAGAAAGCAGATGCTCGTCTCGAGTCGGTTGACGACGGCTTTCGACCATATTCGACATTTGAAATTTAATGGGAATATGTCGCGGGCTTTAGCTATTGAATGCCGCCGCGCTTCTTGCTGTCCCTCGGGTATCTCTTTTCATATTCCTGATACCAGCGTTGATTGGCTTCCCGCTCTTTCCTGCTTTGTTCCAGGTCCATACGATAATTCGGCTGGGGTTTGTAGATTCGGTTATGTTCATTGAACTTTAAATACGGCCGCTCCGGCTGGGCCTGAATCCTTACCCGTTCGCTGGCATCGAGATGGATATGCGGCGGCAGTATCCTGGAGGTTACCCAGACACCGCCATCGCGATAGTAGTAAATACCTGTCGTGAATTGAAAATACACTTGCGCGCGCGGGTAATAATAATAGTCGTAAACGCTGGGGTGGTAATGATAATAGGGCGGCGGCCCGTAGTACGGCGGGCCGGGGACACAACCCGCCGGGAAAACTGAAAAACCGGCAATCGCCGAAAGG
>JASFKL010000099.1:0-11971 GCA_050118655.1 Gammaproteobacteria bacterium
GAGGCTTCCTCGCCGAAGGCGATATTGAACAGCGCCGCGGCGACGCTGCCGGCGACCATCGCGGCGACCATGCTCATGCCGCCCAGCCGCCGATGCGCGACGATTCCCGCGAGCAGCGTGATCACGGCCACCAGGGTTGCCAGCGGGTGCAGTTCCTTCCAGTTTTCCCACAGAAAGGTCAGCGTACCCCACAGGTGCGTGCCCTCGGGAATTTCGATGCCCAGAAAGTCGCGCGCCTGCTTGGCCGCGATCAGGCAGGCCGCCCCGGCGGTAAAACCGACCACCACGGAATGCGAGATGAAATTGACCAGCGTGCCGAGGCGCACCAGCCCCATGATCAACTGCAACACGCCGACCATGAAGGCCAGGGTAATCGCGAGCGCGACGTATTCGTCGCTGCCCGGCGGCGCGAGTGCGGGCAGCGAGGCGGCCATGATTACCGAGGCCGCGGTAGTGGGACCCGAAACCAGGTGCCAGGACGAGCCGAACAGCGCCGCGACGATAGCAGGCACCATGCTCGTGTAAAGCCCGTACTCGGGCGGCATGCCGGCGATCGCCGCGAAGGCAACGCCCTGCGGCAGCACGATCGCCGCGCCGGTGAGTCCGGCGATGGCGTCGGCGCGCAGGGTCTGACGGTTGACGTTCCGCCCCCAGCGCCGGAACGGCATCATGCGGTTTAAGTGGTACTCGAGATTCATCAGCCCTTTTTTAATTCGCTCCCTGTTTTTATTCTCCGGCAGGAAACAGCCGCGAAATCCCACAATATAGCCTGTCCGTTTCGCGGCCGACAGCGACATATTTCGATCCGGGTATCGGCGAGATTTATGACCTGCAAGCGATTAATAGAATTCGAACTCATAGGTCAGCGCATCGGTTCCCGGATCGACGATTTCGAGTCTGAATTGCACCGTCGCTCCGGGATCGAAAGCGCGGCGATTCCTGTCTTCCAGCAGGTACTCGGTGGGCGTGAACAGCCGGTTGGCGATCAGCTTGCCCTGGACGTCGAACAGGCTGATCAGCATGTCGGGCAGTTTTTGCCGGAACGGCGCCTGGTTTTTGAACGAACCGGTAACCATCAGCGCGTTGTTGGCGATCGGGTGGGTAAAGACGTTGCGTTCGAGCATGCGGATTTGCTCGGTAGACGCGAACTCGCTCTCGGCACAGGGCAGTATTCGGCAGAGATTGACGACCTGTTGCTGGTAGCGGGGATCCTCGATCAGCTGGTAGCGCTGGTAATAGACGGCTTGCGCGATACCCACCGCGCCGAGTAACAAAATGCCGATAAACCAGCCGAGCGGGCCGATCGAGAAGGCCGAGCGCCCTCCGGGGCCGTACATCGCCTCCTGCAGGCTGAGTTCGCGGCGTTGCTCGGCCGCGGCGCCGCCCTTCGAGGCCTCGGCCTCGGCGCTTGCCTCGCGCAGCCGTTCCAGGTAGCCGGGCGGTAGCTCGCCCTCGAAGTTTTTCAGTCCGCGCAGGGCGTTGAACAGGCTGCCGCACTGTCCGCAGCGGACCTTGCCGTAGGCCTTGCGTAACTGTATCTCGGTCAGGCGAAAGCGGCTGCCGCAGTGGGTACATGCGGTTTCCATGATTTCGCCGAGCTGTGTGCGCTTAACCATCCACTGCCTGTTACGTTTTCCTCCTGCCGCCGACGCAGGCCCATTCTTCCCGAAAATCCGCCGGATCGAATTCGAATCCCGGGCTGTATGCTAATTGTATATCCTCCAGCTGATTTTTGAGTATGCCGGAGAGCAAAATTCTGCCCCCCGGCCTGACCAGGGTCGCGAATTGCGGCGCGAGTTCGACCAGCGGGCCGGCGAGGATATTGGCAATCAACAGGTCGGCCGCTGCCAGCGGCGTATTATCGGGCAATCCCACGCGGACTCGTGCCTCCTCGATGCCGTTGCGTTCGAGGTTCGCCGTGCATGCGGTCAGCGCCTGGGGGTCGATATCGACCGCGGTGACGAAGTCCGCGCCGAGCTTCGCCGCGGCGATCGCCAGAATGCCCGATCCGCAGCCGTAGTCGATGACCCTCAGCCCGGCGACGTCGTTGGCCGCGAGCCAGGCCAGGCACAGGGCCGTGGTCGGGTGGCCGCCGGTGCCGAATGCGAGCCCCGGGTCGAGGCGGATGTTGACCGCTTCGGGTTCGGGGGGATCGCTCCAGCTCGGCACGATCCACAGGCCCGGGGCGCAGCGGACGGGATGGAAATGCTCGCGGTATGCCTGCTCCCAGTCGCGTTCCTGCAGGCTGCTGCGGCGCAGGCTGGCCTCGAGACCGGGCCGCAATCCGGCGAGGATGCGGTTTTGTAACTCGTCGGGATCGAGGTCGGCGTCGAAGGTGGCGGTGAGCACGGTCGTCTGCCAGACCGGGGTTTCACCGGGAAGCGGTTCGTAAATCGGATCGTCGGCGGCGTCGCGGATGGAAATGGAGAGCGCGCCCAGCGACTGCATCAGCTCTTCGACTCGCTCCAGATCGGCAGCCTTGCAGTCGAGACTGAATTGCCACCAGGTCATTCCCGCTTGTGCATCCCGAGTTTTTTCTCCAGGTAATGGATATCGGTGCCGCCGGCGACGAACCTGCGGTCGGAGATGATATCCTTTTGCAGGTCGATATTGGTCTTGATGCCCTCGATGACGATTTCCGACAGTGCGCCGTTCATGCGCGCGATCGCCGACTGGCGCGTGCTGCCGTAGGTAATCAGCTTGCCGATCATCGAATCGTAGTAGGGCGGCACGGTGTAGCCGTTGTAGATATGCGAATCCATGCGCACGCCGGGACCGCCGGGCGCGTGGTACAGGGTGATCTTCCCGGGCGACGGCAAGAAGGTTTTCGAATCTTCGGCATTGATGCGGCATTCGATCGCGTGCCCGTGGATGACGATGTCTTCCTGCCTGTAGCGCAGCGGCTGTCCCGAGGCGATGCCGATCTGCTCCTTGATGATATCGACCCAGGTAATCATTTCGGTCACCGGGTGTTCGACCTGGACCCGGGTATTCATTTCGATGAAGTAAAATTCGCCGTTCTCGTAGAGGAACTCGAAGGTGCCGGCGCCCTCGTAGCCCATCTTGATGCAGGCTTCCGCGCAGCGGTTGCCGATCATCGCGCGCTGTTCTTCGGTGATCCCCGGAGCGGGGGCTTCCTCGACCACTTTCTGGTGGCGTCTTTGCATCGAGCAGTCGCGCTCGCCGAGGTGAATGGCGTTGCCGTGCGAGTCGGCCAGCACCTGGATTTCGATATGCCGCGGCGCGCCGAGGTATTTCTCCATGTACACCGAGTCGTTGTTGAAGGCCGCCGCCGCTTCCGACCTGGTGAGCTGTATGGCGTTCAGCAGGTTGCGCTCGTTGTGCACCACGCGCATGCCGCGCCCGCCGCCGCCGCCGGCGGCCTTGATGATCACCGGGTAACCGATCTTGCGGCCCAGCCCGAGATTGGTTTCGCCGTCGTCGCCGAGCGATCCGTCCGAGCCCGGCACCGTGGGTACGCCGGCTTCCTTCATCGCCCTGATCGCCGCCACCTTGTCGCCCATGGTGCGGATCGATTCGGCGTTGGGGCCGATGAACTTGAAGCCGCTGGTCTCGACCTGTTCGGCGAACTCGGCGTTTTCGGACAGGAACCCGTATCCCGGATGAATCGCGTCGGCATTGGTCAACTCGGCGGCGCAGATGATCGCCGGGATATTCAGATAGCTTTCCAGCGACGAGGCCGGCCCCACGCAGACCGATTCGTCCGCGAGGCGGACGTGCTTGAGATCGCGGTCCGCGGTGGAATGCACGGCGACGGTGCGGATATCCATCTCGCGGCAGGCGCGCAGGATGCGCAGGGCGATTTCACCCCGGTTCGCGATCAGTATTTTTTCCAGCATCTAATTGTTACTCGATGACGAAGAGCACCTGGTCGAATTCGACCGGGCTGCCGTTGTCGACCAGGATGGAGCGCACCGTACCGGCCTTGTCGGCCTCGATCTGGTTCATCATCTTCATTGCCTCGATGATGCACAGCGTATCGCCGACGTTGACTTGCTGCCCCTCGCTGACGAACGGGTCCGAGGTCGGCGAGGCGGCGGAATAAAATGTGCCGACCATCGGCGATTTGACCAGGTGCCCGGTCTCCGCCACGGGCTCCTCGGCGGCCGGCGCGGCGGCGGCCGCGGCGGCGGCGGCGGGAGCGGCCTGCAACGGGACGGCCTGCTGCGGCATCTGGGTGTAATGGGTTACGGGCGCCGACGAGTGGCGGCTGATCCTGACCGATTCTTCCCCCTCCTTGATCTCGATTTCTGCGATCCCCGATTCTTCGAGCAGTTCGATGAGTTTTTTGACCTTGCGGATATCCATTAATCTTTTCTCTTTTTGGCGGATTGCTTGCAGTGTTGAACGGCGGCTTCCAGGGCCAGCAGGTAGCTGGTCTTGCCGAATCCACAGATGACCCCCACGGCGATGTCCGAGAGGTAGGAATGCTTGCGCCAGTCCTCGCGGGCGTGGACGTTTGACAAGTGGACTTCGACGAACGGGATTTGCGTCGCCAGGAAGGCGTCGCGTATCGCGACGCTGGTATGCGTGAAGGCCGCCGGGTTGATGATCGCGAAGTCGACCTCGCCCGCGGCCTGCTGGATGCGGTTTACAATTTCACCCTCGTCGTTAGACTGGTAAATTTCCAGCTCGACACCGTCCTGGCCCGCCTTTTTCGTCAGCGCTTCGTCGATGGCCGCCAGCGTGTCGGCGCCGTAGATCTCGGGCTCGCGAGTGCCGAGCAGGTTCAGGTTGGGGCCATGGATGACCAGGATGTTTGTCATGCGTATATTGTCGAGCCCTTGATTATTTGTGGCCGATTCTCACATATCGGGAAGATGGAGTCCAGTTTTCTGCAGATATCCCCTAGATTGGCGAAGTTGGCGACAAATTAGCCAGAATTCGCACCCTGCAGGGTGTTATAGTCGATTTTCCAGCTCGCTTTTCAGGGTTTCGGCCTTCAATTCCCCGTTGTGCCGGAAGACGATCTTCAAATCGCCGTCGAGCAGCGCCGTATAGGGCAGGCTGCCGCTCGGATTATCGAAAGCGACGTTGTACAAGGCGGTGCGATTTCCGACCAGGAACAACGGGTAATCGATCTGGTACTCGGCGGCGAAACGCCGTACCTGCTCGGGGGTGTCGAAGGCGATCCCCAGGATGCGCACGCCGCGCGACGCGTATTGCTTCTGCACTTCGATCAATGCCGGGATTTCCCGCCGGCATGGCGCGCACCAGGGCGCCCAGAAATTGACCACCAGCAACTTGTCGCGCCAGTCGGCGAGCGTCGTCTGGTCGCCGTCCAGACCGGCGAGCGGTATCGCCTGCAATTCGAGCGGCTTTCCGGTCCCGGCCTTCGACTCGACCGGCCCGCCGGGCTGCAGCAGGTAATAGAGCAGACCGCCCGCGAGAAAGGATACGAACGCCAGCGCCGCGACCGACAGGGTGCCGCGTTTCACTGGAAAGTGGCGATTACGTGGGCAGCGAATTCCTCGCCCGACATTTCCCCGACCACGCGGCGGGAACGGATTTCACGGCCCTCAGGGTCGAAAAACAGGATCGCCGGCGGACCGTAGATTCCGAGCGAACTCATCAAATCGGTATCGATGCGATCGTTACCGGTCACGTCGGCCTGCAGGGTATTGACGTCGGCGAGCGCCGCGATCACGCCGGGGTGGCTGAAAGCGTACTTTTCCATCTCCTTGCAGGAGATACACCAGTCGGCATAGAAGTCGAGCATGCTGTTGCGTCTCTGGCGAACCGAGTCGTCGAGCGCCAGTTGCAGGCCGTCGCGGCCCTTGATCTGGCGAAACGCGAGATGCTGTGCGGACGATTCGGCCCCGCCGCCGGCCGAGGAGACGACACCGCGCAAGGGTTGCACGAGGTCCTTGCTGCCGGCCGCCGCGCCGATCAGGTAAGCGACGCCGTAAATCAGGATCAATATGCCCATTGCCTTGGAGAACCGGCGCCAGCCCGAGGCGGCCTCGCCGAGGCTGTCCATCGCGCCGAGGTAGATCGCCGAGCCGATCATCAATGCGGCGATCAGCCCCATGGTGATGCCGACCGGCAGGATGCGCTCCAGCAGCCAGACGGCCACGCCCAGCAGTACCACGCCGAACACGGCCTTGACCTTATCCATCCAGCCGCCCGCGCGCGGCAGCAGCTTGCCCGCCGAGGTGCCGATCAGCAGCAGCGGCAGGCCCATGCCCAAACCCAGGGCAAAAAGTGCAAGGCCACCAAGTTGCCAGTCCTGGGTCTGGGAAATGAAAATCAGCGCGCCGACCAGCGGCGCGGTGATGCAGGGGCCGACTATAATCGCCGAGAAAAATCCCATCAGGCCGACGCCGATCAGGGTACCGCCCTGCTGGCTGTTGCTGATGTTGGTCAGCCGAGACTGGATCGCGTTCGGCATCTGCAGTTCGTAAAAGCCGAACATCGACAACGCCAGCAACACGAAGATCGCCGCGAAGATCGACAGAATCCACGGATTCTGAAACCAGATCTGGATGTTGAACTCGGCACCGTAGTAACCGACGATGGCGCCAGCGGCGGCATAGGTGAACGCCATCGACAATACGTAGACGAGCGACAGGGAAAACGCCTTGCCGGTGGTGATCGAGCTGCCCTGGCCGGCGATGATGCTGGACAGGATCGGGATCATCGGGAAAACGCAGGGCGTAAAGGTCAGCCCGATGCCGGCGAGGAAGAACAGCGCCACGATCAGCAGCAGGCTCTCGTCGAGCAGCAATTGCGCGAACCGATCCTGCTCCGAGACCGGTGCCGCCGGCGGTTGCGCCTGCGACGCGTTGCCGGCCGCCGGCTGTTGTGCCTGCGAGGGGGCTCCGGCCCCGGGCTCCCCGCTGACCTTGATCGACCCCGTGACGGTATCGACGTTCAGATAACGGGTTAGCGGCGGATAGCAGATCCGGTCCTCGACGCAACCCTGCATCTGGTAGGAAATCGAATATTTATCGCTGGCGCCCGGCTCGGAGACGACCGGGATCGCGATCTTCAACTGGTGATAGATGACTTCGGTGAGGCCGAGAAACTCGTCGTTCTTTTGCTTGCCCCGCGGAATCGAGATCTGGCCCAGGGCGTGGCCACTGCCGCCGGCCATCTCGATCTTGACCTTGTCGCGGTACAGGTAGATCTGGTCGGGCATGTCGATCCGGGTTTGCAGGACGTTGCTCTCGTCCAGCCTGGCCGTCAGCGCGAAAGCCTCTTCCGGGGGCAGGATTTCGTCGTCCTGTTCGAGCCCGAGCTGGGCGCCGAGCGCCTGCAACTGGGCCAGCGTGTCGGCGCTGCCGGATTTATCCTCCGACTGCTGCGCCCGGGGGGCCGGGTCGGAACCCATCGCCACTTCGCCGAGCAAGGCCTGCAATTCGGCGACATCGGCATCGGCGGCGGCCGCTTCCTCCGGCGGCACCCAGGCCGTGGGCAGGATCTTGCCGGTCGCCCCGGGATCGACATCGAGCGCCTGTTTGAGCGGCGGATAGCAGACCCCGATGTCGGCGCAGCCCTGGCTGACCGCCCTGATCTTCAGCTGCGAAGCCGGCGCGGAGTCGTAGAGCAGCGGCAGCACTACGCGCACGCTGTCGCGGTAGATTTCCATCTCGCCGAAAAATTCATCGTGCTTGATCTTGCCCTTCGGGAAGACCGGGTCGCCGAGATTCGCCGGCCGGTCGCTAGACTCCAGCGCGAATTCGAAGCGCTTGCGGTACATATAGTAGCCGGGAGCGATCCGGTACTCGGCAATCAGGCTGTCGCCGTCGACATGGGCACTGAGCGCGAAGGCTTCTTCGGGCGGCAGTAATTCGTCATCCTGTGCCGGGGCCAGCGGGCTCCACGCGAGGCTCAGGAGCAGCATTATGCGAAAGATGTGTCCGAGATTTGTCATTGCGTAGAGCGGTTTATCCAGTCCAGGTAATCGGGGTCGGCCGAGTCTATCCTAAAATGCAGGATTTCGGCTACGGCGTAGGGATGGGCGGCGCGGATCTCTTGCTGCAACGCGGCGAGCCTGTCGCCGGTAGTCTTTATAAATATCTTGTGTTCCGTTCCACGACGGATTTCCCCCTTCCAGTGATACATAGACTCCATCAACGGCAAAATGTTTACACTTGCCGCCAGTTTTTTTTCGAGCCAGCGCCCCGCCTGTTCCCTGGCACCGTCGATGTCCGGCCAGGAGGTTATCACCAGGTAATGATCCGGCATCGGTTATTCCACCCCAGCCATTGATAAATGATATGCTACCCACATATCGACTGTAGTTCATTATCACCGTGGTAATACCACGGGCCTTAAAATTTCCCTGTTTAGGGGTTGTTAGCTCATGTTTCCGCTCGTCGCGACAATTTTCCTGGTAGTACCGATCATCGAAATCTACCTGCTGATCCAGGTGGGGCAGGTCATCGGCGCCGGCTGGACCATCTTCCTGGTCGTCTTTACCGCGGTGATCGGCGTCGGCCTGCTGCGCATCCAGGGCCTGTCGACCCTCAACCGCGCGCAGCAAAAGCTGCAGCACAACGAGTTGCCGGCGCGCGAAATCCTCGAAGGCATGGGGCTGGTGATCGCCGGCGCGCTGTTGCTGACCCCGGGATTCTTCACCGATACGATCGGATTCCTGCTGTTGTTCCCGCCGGTCCGCATCTGGCTGGTCAGCAGTATCGCCTCGCGCATGGTGGTGGTCTCGTCGACCCGCGGCGGCGGCCCGCGGCGCCCTGGCGAGCAGGACGTGATCGACGGCGTCAATTACCACCGCGAAGACTGAATCCGGCTGCTGCGGCGAATTTCGCCGAAAATCTCCCCGATCGGGCTTGAATCAGGCAATTTTCTCCCCATTTCCCTTGACTACAAAGTTCCGCTGAATATTATTGGCACTCTCGCGATGGGAGTGCTAAGCACTCGGCATCTCAAAGTGCTAATTCGCGGCTGAACAGACTGGCCCGTTCCGCGTGGACGGCAAGACATTTAAACGAGAACTACGGAGCGTAGCAACAATGAACATTCGTCCCCTGCATGATCGAGTAATCGTCAGGCGCAAGGAGGAAGAGCGTACCACTGCCGGTGGTATCGTGATTCCCGATTCAGCAACCGAAAAACCGAGCATGGGTGAAATCCTCGCGGTCGGCAGCGGCAAGGTCACCGATTCCGGCGATACCCGTGCCCTGGAAGTCAAGGTCGGCGACACCGTCTACTTCGGCAAGTATTCCGGCACCGAAATCAAGGTCGACGGTGAAGAACTGCTGATCATGCGCGAAGACGACATCATCGCGATCGTTGAATAATTCGGAATCAAGAGAGGATTAACTCAAATGAGTGCTAAAGAAGTAAAATTTGCTGACGATGCGCGTTCGCGCATGGTCAAAGGTGTGAACGTCCTGGCGAACGCCGTCAAGGTAACCCTGGGTCCCAAGGGTCGCAACGTGGTTCTGGACAAGAGCTTCGGCGCGCCGACCGTGACCAAGGACGGCGTTTCCGTCGCCAAGGAAATCGAACTCGAAGACAAGTTCGAAAACATGGGTGCGCAAATGGTTAAAGAGGTCGCCTCGCAGACTTCCGACGTGGCCGGTGACGGCACCACGACCGCGACCGTATTGGCGCAGGCTATCGTCCGCGAAGGCATGAAGGCCGTCGCCGCGGGCATGAACCCGATGGACCTCAAGCGCGGCATCGACAAGGCCGTATCGGGCGCCGTCGAGCACCTGCAAAGCATTTCCACCCCCTGCGAAGACACCAAGGCGATCGCCCAGGTGGGTACGATTTCGGCCAACTCCGACAGCAGCGTCGGTGAAATCATCGCCGAGGCGATGGAAAAGGTCGGCAAGGAAGGCGTTATCACGGTCGAGGAAGGTTCTTCGTTCGACAACGAGCTCGACGTCGTCGAGGGCATGCAGTTCGACCGCGGCTACCTGTCTCCGTATTTCGTCAACGAACAGTCGACCATGTCTTCGGAACTCGAAGAGCCGATGATCCTGCTGTTCGACAAGAAAATTTCCAACATCCGTGAATTGCTGCCGATCCTCGAAGGCGTCGCCAAGGCGAGCAAGCCGCTCTTGATCATCGCCGAGGATATCGAAGGCGAAGCGCTGGCCACCCTGGTGGTCAACAGCATGCGCGGTATCGTCAAGGTCTGCGCCGTCAAGGCGCCGGGCTTCGGCGACCGCCGCAAGGCCATGCTGCAGGACATCGCAGTACTGACCGGCGGCCAGGTGATTTCGGAAGAAGTCGGTCTGTCCCTCGAGAAGGCTACCCTCGACGACCTCGGTTCGGCCAAGAAAGTTTCGGTCACCAAGGAAAACTGTACCATCGTCGACGGCGCCGGTTCGGCGCAGGACATCCAGGGCCGTATCAGCCAGATCAAGGCGCAAATCGCCGAGTCCACTTCGGACTACGACACCGAGAAGATGCAGGAACGCCTGGCCAAGCTGGCTGGCGGTGTCGCGGTGATTAAAGTCGGTGCCGCTACCGAGATCGAGATGAAAGAGAAGAAGGCCCGCGTCGAAGACGCGCTGCATTCGACTCGCGCCGCGGTCGAAGAAGGTGTGGTCGCCGGTGGCGGTGTCGCTCTGATCCGTGCTCGCGCCGCGATCGCCGATCTGAAAGGCGACAATCACGACCAGGACGTCGGCGTGAACATCGCCCGCCGTGCCATGGAAGAGCCGCTGCGTCAGATTGCGGCCAATGCCGGCGCGGAAGCTTCCGTGGTTACCAATGCCGTCGAGGAAGGCGAGGGCCGCTTCGGCTTCAACGCCGCCAGCGGCGAATACGGCGACATGATCGAAATGGGTATTCTCGACCCGACCAAGGTCGCGCGCTCTGCATTGCAGAACGCCGCCTCGGTGGCCGGGTTGTTGATTACTACCGAAGCGATGATCGCCGATGCGCCCAAGGACGATGCGCCTGCCATGCCCGATATGGGCGGCGGCATGGGCGGTATGGGCGGAATGGGCGGCATGATGTAGTTTCTGGCTGCTGCGCCCCGCAATGGCGGTGTTGGGTTTCGGCTCGGACCGATCGCGTACTTAGCAGTACGCTCACGGCCACTCGCCTCAACCCGCCTTGCCCTTGCGGTGCTCGCGACGCCAGAAACCTTCAGAAACCCTGTTGCGTTTCAAGCCTGGAAAGCCCCACCTCGGTGGGGGGTATAGGGGGGAGGAATAGGAGGAATAGGGGACGGACCACGTTTTTTGAGGCGCTGCGATTCTGGAAAAATGTGGTCTGACTCGGAGACGGGTATTCTGTACCCCGTATATCCTAATAAACATAATCATGGACTAGAAGTTGTAGTTCGTCGCAAACAGCCTGAATACCGGGATCGATGTCGTAAACGCCTCGCCGATCATGACGCCGCTGCCGGCCAGGCCTTCGACGTAGCCGCAGGCGCCGTTGAATTCACCATGCGCTTCGAATATCGCCGTGGCTTTTGCGATTGCCCCGTCGCGCTCGATACGCGCCTGGTCCAGGTTGTCGATCCGGTAGATGGCGCAGCCACGATAAACGGTTTTTTCGCTGGGGGTTACGACGAGATAGTCACGGCCGCTTACCGAGACCAGTTCCGACGCCGAAAAATTGTCGTAGCCGGCATCTAGCACCGACGCTTCGCTGCCGTCGATCAGCACGCCCCGGTAGCTGCAATTATTCATTTGATGGTCGCAGCGCAGCAGGATGATTTTTCCGGGCGGCGCGGCGGTAGCGCAAAACAGCGAAACGTAGATGCCGCCGCTTTTCGGTAGCAGGCCCGGTTCGGAGAACGTCACGCAGTCGTTGAGCGCGGCGTCGAGTGTATCGAGCTTTACCTCCGGCGGGCCGATGGTGACGTCGTTGGCGGCGTTGTAAGCGGATCCGGTAAACAACTTGCGTTCGCCGCCGAGAGTTGTCGGCGCGCTGCCCGATTTCATCCCGATCCAGCCATTATCGAACAATCGCAGGGTTTCGCCTCCGGCGAGTATCGAAAGGTAACGGTGCCAGACGA
>JASFKL010000100.1:0-11923 GCA_050118655.1 Gammaproteobacteria bacterium
TCGCCACCGGGCGCCGCATCGATAGCGCGCTGGCGACCATGCGCAAGCACGATATACCGCGGCCCGACGTGCTGATCAGCAGCCTCGGCACGCGCATCCATTACGGCCCGACCCTCGACGAGGACGGCTACTGGGCGTCGCACATCGACTATAACTGGAGCCCGCGGCAAATCATGGACGCGCTGGAAGAATTGCCGGGCATGAAACTGCAGCCCAAGGTCGAGCAGACGCCTTTCAAGATATCCTATTACTACGACCCGAAAACCGCGCCACCCGTCGACGATATCATTACCCGGCTGCACAAACGGGAACTGACCGCCAACGTGATCCTTGCCTTCGGACAATATCTCGATATCCTGCCGTCGCGCGCTTCCAAGGGACAGGCGCTGCGCTACGTTTCGCAACTTTTCGATATACCGCTGGAACGAACCCTCGTCGCCGGCGGCTCCGGGGCCGACGAGGATATGATGCGCGGCAATACCCTGGCCGTGGTGGTCGCCAACCGTCATCACGAAGAGCTTTCCGGTCTGATCGAGGAAGACCAGATTTATTTCGCCGAGAAACCCTATGCTCTCGGCATAGTCGAAGCTATCGAACACTACGACTTTTTCGGGGAATGCCGGGTTCCGCAAGATTGATGACCGCACGATTGCTGATCTGTACCGACCTCGATCGAACCCTGATTCCGAACGGGACGCAGCCGGCATCGGCCGATGCCCAGCAACGTTTCGCGACCCTGGCCGCTCGGCCCCAGGTGACCCTGGCCTATGTCAGCGGTCGTCATCGCGAACTCGTACAGGCCGCGATCGACGAATACTCGCTGCCGACTCCCGATTACGCGGTCTGCGATGTCGGCACCACGATATATCATGTGCAGTCCGCGCAGGAATGGCTGCGCGAGGCGGCCTGGGAAGCCGATATCTCGAGGGACTGGAACGGCCTTGCGCGCGCCGACCTGGAGCGCGCGCTCGACGGCGTGGACGATTTACGCCTGCAGGAAGCAGCCCGGCAGAATTCCTGCAAGCTCAGTTACTACCTGCCGGAAGATTTCGATCGCGAGCGGCTCGCCCCGCCGATCCAGTCCCGGCTCGAATCGCTGGGAGTCAGCGCGCGGCTCGTGTGGAGCATCGACGACAACACCGGAACCGGCCTGCTCGACGTCATCCCGGCGCGTGCGTCGAAGTACCATGCTATCCATGCACTGATGCGCGATCGCCAGTTCGAGGCGACGGAAACCGTCTTTTGCGGCGACAGCGGCAACGATATCGAGGTGCTGGCAAGCTCGATTCCGGGCGTGCTGGTCGCCAACAGCCGGCCCGAGGTGCAGGAGCTTGCGAAGCGTCTGGCCCGCGCGGACGGCAATTCGGATCGACTCTACATCGCCCGCGGCGGTTTCATGGGTCTCAACGGCAACTACGCCGGGGGCATGCTCGAGGGCATCGCCCATTTTTACCCCCATGCCGTCGCGTGGATGGGGTTCGCGGCCGTGGGGACAGGCTCGTGAATAGTGCAACCCTTCGACAACCGAACCCGCTCCGCCGGCAAGAGTCTTACGCCGATACATTATCCGACTGATCTCGAACCATGTACGAACAAGTTTCCCACTCGCTGCTGAACCGCATTCTCGACGAACTCAAGCCCGATATACGCAAGCGCGACCTGCGCCATTTTTACACCCGGCTGGGTTCGAATTTCTACGGCATTTATACGCTTTTCCACCACCTTTACGGCGGGCGTGACGATTTCGAATCGCAATTGCTGCGCCTGGTCGAAGTAATGGCGGGGCAATACGTGATGCGCGACAAGCTCCTCAAGCAAAAGGACATCGAGCGCGAGCGGAATCACAACTGGTTTCTCGACAAGCAGTGGGTCGGCATGGCGCTTTATTCGGACGGTTTCGCCGGCAACTTCAAGGGGCTGCAGGATAAGCTCGGCTATCTGCAGGAGCTCGGTGTCAACCTGGTCCACGTGATGCCGATCCTGAAGTGCCCGCAGGGCGCCAGCGACGGCGGTTATGCGGTCAGCGATTTTCGCGACGTCGACGAGCGCGTCGGCACGCTCGACGATATCCGCGAACTGGCCCGGCAAATGCACCAGCGGGAAATGCTGCTGATCCTCGACGTGGTCGTCAATCACACTTCCGACGAGCACGAATGGGCGCAGCGCGCGCGCGCCGGAGAACAGAAATACCAGGACTATTACTATATATTCGACGACCGCCTGGTGCCCGATATGTTCGAGGAGTCGATGCCCGAGGTATTTCCGCAAACCTCGCCGGGCAACTTCACTTTCGACGAAAAGATGGGCAAGTGGGTGATGACCGTGTTCAATCACTACCAGTGGGACCTGAATTACAGCAATCCCGCGGTATTCATCGAAATGCTCGACATCATCCTGTTCTGGGCCAACCAGGGCGCCGATATCGTGCGCCTCGACGCGGTCGCCTTCCTTTGGAAAAAAATCGGCACCACCTGCCAGAACGAGCGCGAGGCGCACCTGATCCTGCAATTGATGAAGGATTGCTGCCAGGTTTCGGCGCCGGGGGTACTGTTCATCGCCGAGGCGATCGTCGCGCCGGTGGAAATCATCAAGTATTTCGGCGAGGACGCGGTGATCGCCAAGGAATGCGAAATCGCCTACAACGCGACTTTCATGGCGCTGCTCTGGGACGCGGTCGCGACCCGCAACGCGAAATTGCTGAACAACGGCATCCAGAGCCTGCCGGCCAAGCTCGAACGCGCCACCTGGCTCAACTACGTCCGCTGCCACGACGATATCGGCCTCGGCTTCGACGACAGGGATATCATCCGCTCCGGTTACCAGCCCGCGGCGCACCGGCGCTTCCTGGTGGATTACTACACCGGCGAATTCGACGATTCGCCGGCGCGCGGCCGACCCTTCGCGCAAAACGACAAGACCGGCGATGCGCGCATCTCGGGATCGCTGGCGTCGCTGGCCGGGCTCGAAGCGGCGCTCGAATCCGGCGACGAGGAAGCGATCCAGCGCAGCATCGATATCATCCTGCTGCTGCACGCGATGATCATGTCATTCGGCGGAATTCCGCTGCTGTATTACGGTGACGAAATCGGCACGCTCAACGACAACACTTATCTCGACGACGAAAACAAGGCCGGCGACAACCGCTGGATACACCGGCCGCGCATCAATTGGGAAGATGCGGCGCTGCGTAAACAGCACGGCAGCGTGCAGCAGAGAATTTTCGACGGCTTGCAAAAAATGATCGCGGTGCGCAAGACCACCAACGCCTTCGCCGATTACAACAATCGCGAATTGCTCGACACGCAAAATCCCCACCTGTTCGCATTCCTGCGCAGCAACCCGTTCCGACTGCACGACGATGTCCTCGTGGTCGGCAACTTCGACGATGCGCCGCAGACCTTTTCACTGGCCGACCTGTCCCCGCGCGGCCAGTTCGGGCACGGTCCCCTGCAGGATCTCTACAGCGGCAAATCGCCGGGCCGCTCCGAGGACCGGCTGGAAGTGCCGCCGCACGGATTTTACTGGCTCGCCGACCGGGGCTGAGGCAGTTGCCGCCGCTGCCGGTCGAAGCCGGCCGATTAATGCTTTCAACCCGCTCCGGGTTGCGCTAAATTGCCCCGGTCATGCCGATCCAGCCCCTCACCGAACCACCGCTCGGCGCCGCACCCGGCGTAAAGGTACCGCAATACGCGCTGCTGTTGCTGATGGGAATCCTGTGGGGACTGGCCCTGTCGCTGGCGAAGATCGGCGTGCAAGCCGGCGGTCACCCGATCGGCATGGCGCTGTGGCAAGTCTGTACCAGTTCATCGCTATTGCTTTGCTTGCTGTTGCTGCAATCGAAACGGCCGGTCTGGCGCCGCGACGTGGCCCGCTTCGGCCTCGTTTGCGGCGGTTTCGGGGTAGCGTTTCCGGCGATCGCGCTGTTCTGGTCGGCCTTCTACCTGCCAGCCGGCGTGGTCGCGATAGCCTTCGCGAGCATGCCGCTGTTCACTTACCTGATATCCGTCCTGCTCGGCATCGAGCGGGGCCAGCGCCGCCGGCTGTTCGGGGTCGTCGTCGGACTCGCGGCAATGGGCCTGCTGGTACTGCCGCAAAGCGCCCTGCCCGCACCCGGGCTTGCGCCCTGGGTGCTGCTGGCGCTGGCCGCGAGCGTCGGCATGTCGATCGAGAATTCCTATGCCGGCGGCTACCGTCCGCTCGGGGTCGGGTCTTTCGAACTCAGCTTCGTACGTCAGGCGACCGCGATCGTACTGCTGCTGCCGCTGGCACTGCTGTCAGGCACCGCGCTGCCGCTGTTCGAAACCTGGGGGACGGCGCAGTACGCGGCCACCGGAACCGGCCTGCTCTCCGGCATCGCCTACACCATCCTGCTTTACGTGATCAAGACCGCGGGGCCGGTGTTCGCCAGCCAGACCGCCTATGTCATCACCCTGGCCGGTGTCGCCTGGGGCATGATCCTGTTCGGCGAGACCCATACCGTCTATATCTGGTCGGCGCTGCTGTTGACGCTGGTCGGTATTTCGCTGGTCCGTCCCCGGCACCCGCGACACCGTCTCGCGGTGGACTGAACCGGCCCCGGGGAATCAACTCCGGAAATGCGCGTATAACAGCATCAGGCCGGCCACGATCGGCATGATCGTGTAACCGAACAAATGGATGGCGTTGCCCATTTTTTCGCCGTTACGCTCGATCAGGCTCTGCAGCTTCTCGATGTCTTCGGGCGCGGTCTTGCGCTGGATATAGCAATAGATCCCGTAGGCGATCGCCAGTACCCCGATAATGAAATTGATGCTGATATCGTTCATCTCGTGCACATGGTAACCCAGCCGCTACGCGAACCCTAATAAGGTGCCGTAATCGTCCGGCCGGGCTTTGCCGATTGATCTGAACAGGCCAATCCACTAGAGTCGGGAGCCAGTCCAGATGTTTCACCGGGTCTGCGGATAACCGTTCGGCCCTCCAAACCAGCCGAGAGCCGATACATGTCCAGGCAACAGAAAACCAACGAAATCGACGCCAAGCTCCACCGTTTCACCAATCCGTTCGGCAATCTCATGGTCGACCTGTTTCACTATGTCGCGCTGTTCGCGATCGGCGGCACGATCGTCTGGTCGGCGGTGCACGAATTCCTTACCATGAGCGAACGGGGCGCCGCGTCGATCGGCGATATATTGTTGCTGTTCATTTACCTCGAACTCGGCGCCATGGTCGGCATCTACTTCAAGACCAACCACATGCCGACCCGGTTTCTGATCTATGTCGGCATCACCGTATTGACGCGCATGCTGATCGGCGATGTCGAGGCCACTCATCACAACCCGGGCATCGAAATCATTTATATCACCGGCTCGATCCTTTTGCTGGCGCTCGCCAACCTGATCGTGCGCTTCGGGTCGAACCGCTATCCTTCGTCTATACCGGGCGTAGAAACCCACGACGATAACGACTAGGCACGCTCGATAGTTCGCGCGGATACGGCTCCTTCGCCCGGGACCCGGCCGAAGCGGCACGCTAGCCCTTGTACCAGCTACCGTCCGGATTGCGCTGCAGCCACTGGTAGGAATACCAGAAGTAGGTACCGGGTTCCCCGGTCGCCGGCGCCGTGCAGTTGACCTTGTTGCGTCCGGGTCGGCCGGTGCCGTCGACATCGACGACGATCTTTATCTCCTCTCCCTCGTCCACCGAAATCGGCAGCGCCTTGCCCGCGGCACTGTAACAGGCGAGCTGTCCGCTGCGAAAATCGCCGCTGTCGAGGATCATGCGCAATCGCTCGATCTCGTCGAGTCGCCGATTCGACGAGGTCGCGACCAGTTCCCGCACCGGCAGAGGCCGCGCGTTGACGCTGGTGGCGAAGCGCTGCATGTCGTCGTAGCCGTGAGCCAGCGGGAACCTGGGTACGGCGAGCAAATCGGTAAGATAGCCAACGGCGCCGGATTGTTGCGCGATGCCGTAATAGCCGAGCTTGCGCAGGATGTCTTCGAGTTCGGCCGAATATTCGCCGTAGGGATAGGCGAACAGCTTGCTGCCGGTTCCGGTTTCGGCCTCGATACGCAGCGCCGCGGACTCGATATCCCGCGTGACCCGGTGCCGCCACTCGTCCGTGGACTCGCCGTCGCGAAGGCGTACGAGGTGATCGTGCGTATGGCTGTGGTTGCCGATCTCGGCACCGGCGCGGGCCAGCTCGCGAATCTGCTCCCAGTCCAGGCTGGACGAATAGCCGCGGTCGACGGCCATGGTGTTGACGAATATCGTAAACGGCCATCCGCGTTTTTCGAGCCGCGGGAAAGCCTCGGTATAAACCGACCGGTAAGCGTCGTCGAAGGTGATTGCGACCGCATTCGGCGGCAGCGGCCGGCGCGCGACGACCGCTTCGAGTATGCTCGACAGCGGCATCACCGTGAAGCCGTGGTCTTCGAGGTATTCCAGATGGCGTTCGAAAATCGCCGGGGTCACGCTGGTCGAGGCGGGGGTATCCTCGCTGACGTGATGGTACATCAACACCACCGCGTGATCCTCGGCACACGCGGCAGAGAGCCACAACAGCGCAACGAGCAGGGCCAGCGAGATTTTCACGGGTTGTCCCTTTCTTGCTGGAACACGTGGTACTGGCGCAGCATCGACTTGACTTCGTCGACATACTGACCGCGCCGCTGCGAATAGAACAGCAAACCCTCGGCGAGATCGGCGGCGACCGGCTGCTTGCCGCGCTGGCGCATCGCAAGGCGGATCTCCCGCAGTCGGGCATAGGAATTAAAGGTATTGATATTGTGCAGGTAGGCGTCGACCGCGTCTTCCACCGAGTCGAATTTACGCACCTCGTGGACGTCGTTGTCGGCACGCCGCGCCGGCACCAGGCCGCAGCCCTTGCGGTAACACCACTGACCGAACAGGTTGTTGGCCTCGCGAGCGAAGCGCGAAGTTCCCCAACCGGATTCCTTGGCGGCCTGTACCAGCACCAGTGGCCGCGGCACTATATCGACGCGGCGTCTCAACTCGGCGAACACCGCGTCGAGCGCATCCGGCTGCCAGTCGACCCCATAGTCTTCCGCGAGCCGCTTGAGCCAGAGTTCGTCGAGGATCGACAGGTGACCCCCGGCGGCGAATTCTTGCGCCAGCTGCAGCAGTTTTTCGCGCTGCTCGAGGATGGCGTCGTTACGCGCAGCGACGATCGGCGACATGAAATTGAAAAACGCCGCCTTGCGTTCCGGCCCCGCGGGATGGACCCTCATATCCGGCAGGCTTTCGCCGCGACCGAGCAGTAAATAAAGCGCCCCGAGCGCTATCGCGACCGCCAGCAAGGCGAGCGCGATGCGGGCCGATCGGAGCCGCCACCAGCGACCCGGCCGCCAGCGCGGCATATTTTTTTCGCTGGCCGCGCGCCGCTTGCCTGAATCTTCGGCCGAGGAGGAATCGCTTTGCGCAACGGGATTTAACACGATCGGGGGATGCCTGGGTTGAACGCTCGCCCGGCCCGGGCGTCGCGATTGAGGTGAATTTACGTCTTCAAAAAAGCCAATGGTAACGGGTGTCGAAGGCGATTTGAACCGTGGCGTCCCGATCGGGGGCCGATACGCAAAAAAAACCGGCACTCATGAAGGGTGCCGGTAAAGTTGCTGGAGGAGACTGCTGAAAATCAGGCTTTGGCGAATTTTACGGCGACGAATTGCTGTACGCCGTCGTGTTCGACCATCAGCAACACCGAGGATTTTTTCTCGCTGGCCACATGTTTGACCTGGTTGATGACGTCCTCCGGCGATTTCACGGTTTCCTGTCCCACCATGCTGATGACGTTGCCGGGCTGGATACCCGCTTTCGCGGCCGGGCTGCCGGGTTGCACGCCGGCAACCAGCACACCGTTGATATCCTTGTTGATGTGAAATTGCTGGCGAGCCTCGGGGGTCAACTCGGCGAGGTAAACGCCTATCTTCGGGGTTTCATCGCTCGGGGTCTGGTTGTTGTCGTTGGCCAGCGCGAGCTTGACGTCGTCGTTGGGCATGGTGCCGATCTGGATTTGCAGTTCGTGCATCTGGCCCTGGCGCTCGACTTTGAGGGTCGATTCGCTGCCGACCGGAGTACCGGCTACCAGCTTCGACAAATCCTTGAAGTTATCCAGCTTCTGGCCGTTCAGGCTGAGGATCACGTCGCCGGGTTTGACACCGCCGTGTTGCGCGGGGCTGTCCGGCTCGACAGCGGCCACCAGCGCGCCGTGATCGTCCTTCAGGCCCAGGCTGTCGGCAATTTCCGCGGTAATCGGCTGAATTTGCACGCCGAGCCAGCCGCGCACGACCTTGCCCTTGGTTTCGAGATCGGCGACGACCTGTTTCGCGAGGTTGGACGGGATCGCGAACGCAATACCGACATTACCGCCCGAGGGAGAGTAGATCGCCGTGTTGACGCCGATTACCCGGCCCTGGCTATCGAACAGCGGACCGCCGGAATTGCCCTTGTTGATCGGGGCATCGACCTGGATGAAATCGTCGAAAGGTCCGGACTGAATGTCGCGGCCACGCGCTGAAATGATACCCGCGGTCACCGAGCCGCCCAGCCCGAACGGATTGCCGACCGCAACCACCCATTCACCGACCCTGGCGTGATCGGAATCTCCGAGCTTGACGTAGGGGAAGGTCTTGTCGGACTTGATCTTCACCAGCGCAAGGTCGGTCTTCGAATCGCGACCCTTCAGCGTCGCGTCGTACTTGGTGCCGTCATTGGTTATGATCTTGATTTCGGAAGCGTGGTCGACCACGTGGTTGTTGGTAACCACGTAACCGTCTTCGGTAATAATAAAACCGGAGCCGGCCGCCTTGAACTCGCGCTCCATGCCGTTACCGCCGTTCGGCATGCCGAACTGAAAATGCTTGAAAAATTCACCGAAAGGCGAGCCTTCGGGGAACTGCGGCGCCTGGAATTGCGGCATATTGGCCGAAACCTCGGTCTTGCCGGTGACGACGATGCTGACGACTGCCGGCCTGACCTTCTCTGCGAGATCGGCAAAGCTCGGCGGGCCGTACTGAACGCCGTTTTGCATGGTGTCGATCGGCTTGGTAGCAGCATCCGCGTAATGCGGCACGGTGTAGAGCACGGTACTCATCAGGGCGATGATTACGGTACTCGCAACCGCTAATCGTCTGACTCGGGATATCGATTTGGTAGTCATTGAATTTCTCCTGTAGATTTACTCGATAAACAGAACAGATGCCCTGTTCGGGATTTCCACGCATGCAAATATAGTAGCGGCTCGATTACCGGCGCCTTTCGGAAACATTAAATTTTTGTAATGGTACTCGCGAGGCCGTTCAGGGAAGATATGAGGTATCATGTCAGCGGTCGAAATAACGAATTGAGCGGCGATGCGTGTACTGCTTGTCGAAGACGATCCCGAGGTCTCCTCGTACCTCCAGAAGGGGTTGAGAGAACAGGGCTACAACGTCGACAGTGCCCTGGACGGCAAGGACGGCCTGTTTCTCGCCAATAGCGAGGACTACGACGTGATGATCATCGACCGCATGCTGCCCGCGCTAGACGGCCTGACCATCGTCAAGAGCGTGCGCGCGGCAGGCAAGAACACGCCCATGCTGGTACTCAGCGCGCTCGGAGAAGTCGACGATCGCGTCGAGGGGCTGCGCGCCGGCGGCGACGACTATCTCACCAAGCCATTCGCGTTCAGCGAATTGCTCGCGCGGCTGGACGCGCTCGCGCGCCGTAACCGGCAATCCCCCGCGGCGGAGACAACCCTGCGGGTTGCCGATCTCGAACTCGACCAGCTGACGCGGGTCGTCAAACGCGGCGGCAAGATTATCGAATTACAGCCGCGCGAATACCGCTTGCTCGAATACCTGATGGAAAACGCGGGGCGCGTCGTGACTCGCACCATGCTGCTGGAACAGGTCTGGGATTATTACTTCGATCCGCAGACCAATGTCATCGATGTGCACATCAGCCGGCTGCGCGGCAAAATCGACAAGGATTTCGATCAGCCGCTGTTACACACCGTGCGCGGCGCCGGCTACGTCATTCGTGAGCCAGAGTAAACTACTACATACCACCACGTTTCGCCTGGCGCTCGCCTACATGGTGTTGTTCGCCAGCTCGGTGCTGCTATTGCTGGTCTTCATCTACTGGTCGACGGTGGCCTACATGTCGAGCCAGACCGATGCGACCATCATGGCGGAAATTACCGGACTGGCCGAGCAATACCGCGAACGCGGACTCACCGGCCTGGCGCAAACGATTACCGAGCGGCTCAATCGCGACCCGAACGGCTCGTCGGTATACCTGTTCACGAGTCCGAATTTTACTCCGCTGGCCGGTAACCTGTCGGCCTGGCCGGAAGTCGCGCCCGCCGCCGACGGCTGGCTGGATTTCGAATTCGAGGATCCGCGAGCCGACGGCAGGATGTTTCAGGCACGGGCGCGGGCTTACGTTCTGCAGGGCAGCATGCATCTGCTGGTCGGCCGGGACACGCGCGACCTCAAGGAGACGCAGCAACTGATTACCCGCGCCCTGCTCTGGGGATTCGCCATTACCCTGGCACTGGCATTGCTGGGCGGCGCGATCATGAGCCGCGGCATGCTCAGACGCCTCGAACTGATCAACCAGACCAGCCGCAACATCATGGCCGGAGACCTTACGCAACGGATACCGACGCGCGGGACAGGAGACGAAATCGATCAGCTGGCGGACTCCCTGAATGCCATGCTCGATGAAATCGAACGCCTCATGGACGGCATACGCCACGTGTCCGACAATATCGCGCACGACCTGCGCACCCCGCTGACGCGCCTCAGAAACCGTCTCGAACATCTGCAGGTCGAACTCGGGAACGATAATCCTCACCACGAACAGGTCGAACTCAGCATCACCGATGCGGATCGGTTGCTGGCGACATTCTCGGCGCTGTTGCGGATTGCCCGCATCGAAGCCGGCAGCCATAAAACGAATTTCAGGTCCGTGGACATCGCGACCCTGGTACGCGACGCGGCGGAACTCTACGAGGCCCTCGCCGAATCCAGGCAATTACGACTCTCCACCCGTATCGAACAGGCGGTGTCCCTGAACGTGGACCGCGATCTGCTGTTTCAGGCGCTCATTAATCTTCTCGACAATGCCGTCAAGTACACCCCCGACGGCGGTGAAGTATCGCTCGAGCTGAAACGCGACGGGCCCGTGGTGGATATCGTGGTCAGCGACAGCGGGCCGGGGATCGCCGAGGAGGAACGCGACAAGGTCGTGCAACGCTTCTATCGCCTTGAAAGCAGCCGCAGCACCCCGGGCAGCGGACTGGGCCTGAGCCTGGTCATGGCCGTCGCCAGGCTGCACCATGCCGAACTGATATTCGCCGACAACGACCCCGGTCTGAAAGTGACCTTGCGAATGCGATCCGGGACAATCCCCGATAACGGCAAGAGAGCCCCGATTTCCGACTAACTATCGCAACCCACCCAAATAGGGGGACACATTACTCAATTACCGTAATTCAATTGCGGTAGTTGAGTAATGTGTCCCCCGAATTATTTCAAAGGCGGTTGACTTTTATTGCCATGGCGCATTCGTCGGGAACTGGCCCGACGCCGCTAAGGGTCAGGCATCGCCGTCCAGCGCGGCCTTGATTTTTTCCAGTACGGTGCGTTTCGCCTTCAGCTTGTCGCGATAATCCTGGTTATCGGTATCGGCGATTTCGTAGCTGAGATTGGACAGGTAACTTTTTAAGGTTTCGTCCAGGATTTCTTTTTCCTGGTCGTCGAGGTTCAACTGGATCATATGCTTCGCTTCCCCTGGGTTGTTAATTCCGATCGAGGTCTGTACAGGATATACCGAATTCTAAGTGAGACGCCGGCTATAGAAAAGGCGCCAGCACCAGGCTGACGATCGCCATCAGCTTGACGAGGATGTTGAGCGACGGGCCCGAGGTATCCTTGAAAGG
>JASFKL010000101.1:0-11753 GCA_050118655.1 Gammaproteobacteria bacterium
CCGACGAGCGCCAGCGTGAAAGCGACCACCAGAAATGTCGGGGCACGAAAAAGACGCATCTTGGCGACGATACTTTCGCCGATCGCCAGCACTGTACCGAGAACTGCCAGTTTCGCGGCCAGTGCCACCGTCGCGCCCAGCAACGAAGCGGGCGCGTTATCGAGTGACATCCCCCACGGGAAAAACAGGTTGCAGATCAGCACCGCGTAAATTAGCAGTTTAAGCTGCGCCGCCCACTCGATCAGCGCGAGCTGGCGGCCGGAATACTCCAGGATCATCGCTTCGTGAATCATGGTTAATTCGAGATGAGTGGCGGGATTGTCGATCGGGATTCGGCCGGTTTCGGCGATTCCGACGAGGATCAGGGCGAGCAACGCGAACAGTAGCGAAGGACGTAGCGACAGCGGTTGTGTCAGCAGGCTCTCGACCACGGTCGACAGGTTGGTGCTGGAGAAAACCATAGCCAGGGTAAAAATAACCATCAGCATGGCGGGTTCCGCGAGAGCGGCAACGGTCATCTCGCGAGAAGACCCCATGCCGCCAAAACTGGTGCCGACATCGAGTCCGGCTAGCGCGAGGAAAAAGCGGCCCAGCGCGAACAATCCGACCAGTACGATGGCGTCCGCCATGCCCGCCATCGGAATATGCACGCTTAAAAACGGTATCACCGAAGCCGCGAGCACCGCGGTCCCGAACAACACGTAGGGCGTGATCCGGAAAATTGCCGATGCCGTGTCCGCCAACAGCATTTCCTTGGCGAACAGCCGCCGTATATCCCGGTACGGCTGTAGCAGGTGTGGCGGCCGGCGATTTTGCAAGCGGCATTTCATACGCTTGACCCAGCTCGCGAATAACGGCGCCGTGCCGACGAACAGCGCCGTTTGGGCCAGCGCCAGTAACCAGTTGACGGTACTCAGCTGATCAGCCATAGCAGGATCACCAGCGTGACGAAGGAATAGGTCAGGTAATGGCGCAGGTTTCCCGTCTGGATACGCGACACCCGGCGTGCCGCCATCGTTACCAAACGTTCCAGGGGCAGGTATAGCTTGTTCCAGGTAATGTCCTCGGCGTGAATCCGGTAGCCAAGCCGTTCCGGTTTGGTCGGCAGTCTGGCATCCATTTCCCGGGACTGTTCCTCGTCGAAGCGCCAGACCGGCCTGAATATCCAGCGGATCGGCATCGCGAAGGCGGTAGCGCTGTATTGCATGCGGGAATTCAGCGGACCGAAGCCGCAATCCCATGCGCCCTGGCGCGGCACCGGGCTAATCCGGCGCCTGCGGCGCAGAAGCAACCAGACGGCTGCCCAGGCGGCCAGGGCAATCAGCACGCCCAGCAGCACCAGTGGCGCGCTGTAACTCGCGATCTCGGGCGCAACCGGGGTCAGCCATAGCCATCCGCGGCTGGTTGCCGCAACGATGGGGACGCCGAGCAAATCTCCGGTTACCCGGCCGAGCCCGATGATCGTGGTAGTCGGCAATACACCGAAAATCAGGCATAGACCGGCGAGTAAACCCTGGGCACCGAGCATTCCGATTTTCGCCTCGCTGGCCCGCCGAACGTGCCGGCTCCTGGCCTGCCCGAGAAAAGCGATTCCGTAGACCTTGACGAAACAGGCGGCCGCGAGGGCGCCGGTCAGCGCGAGCATGGCGGCGGTAATCGGTATGACGGCCCGCAGAATGCCGCTATCGAGCGCGGTCGCCTGTAACGCGGTCTGGAAGGTCAGCCATTCCGATACGAAACCGTTGAACGGCGGTAGCGCCGAGATGCTGATACAGCCGATCAGAAAAAACAGGCCGGTCCAGGGGAGTCGTTTTAACAATCCGCCCATGTGTTCGAGGTTTCTCTCGTGGCCACGCTGAACGATAATCCCGGAGCCGAGGAACAGCAGGCTCTTGAACAGGGCATGATTCAGCGTATGGTATAGCGCGGCGATCAGCCCCAGTACGCCCAGACCGGGATGACCGGAGCCGGTGAAAATAGCGGCAAGACCGAGACCGATATAAATTATGCCGATGTTTTCCACCGAGTGATAGGCCAGCAATCGTTTCAGGTCGTGTTGCATCAGCGCGTAAAGCACGCCGTACAGAGCCGTGACGCTGCCGAAGACGAGCAGTACCACCCCCCATTCCCAGGCGGGTTCGGGCAGCAGGTCGAAAAGCAAACGCACGAACCCGTAGATCGCGACCTTGAGCATCACGCCCGACATCAGCGCGGAAATATGCGACGGCGCGACCGGGTGCGCCTCGGGAAGCCAGACGTGCAGCGGTACGATACCCGCCTTCATGCCGAACCCGGCAAAGCCCAGCGCAAACGCCAGGCTGGCCCACAAGGGGCTGATATTCGCCTCGCGAAAAGCCGCGAAGGTGAATTCGTCGGCAAAACCGGCCAGCACGCCGAAGCAGAGCAAAATCAGCAAGGCTCCCACCTGCGCCATCAGCAAGTACAGAAATGCCGCGCGCCGGTTGGCGGCGTGGTGATGCTCGAAGGCAACGAGGAAATAGCTGGAAACAGACATCAGTTCCCAGGACACCATGAACGAGAAGGCGTCCGCGGCGAGCACGACCATTTGCATACTGCCGACGAACACACCGGTAAAAATCACCAGCGCTCCAAACGAATACTGGCTCTGCTGATAACTGCGCACATAGGCTGGCCCGAACATGGCGACCGCCATGGTCACGATGCCGATTACGCCCAGAAAAAATCCCGCCAGCGGATCGAGTCGCAGATGCCAGTTCAACCACGGCAGGCCGAAGGGCAATATTATTTCGATGCTGCCCCCATCGATCAGGGTCGTCAGCGCGATAACCGAAGATAAAAGTCCGGATGCGAACAACAGGAAAAAAACGCCATACCGCAGCCAAAGCGTATTGCGCCAGGGGACTAGCGCGATCAGGCCCGAACTCAGGCTGCAAAGCACCGCGACCGCAGTTATCAATTCCAGGGTCATTGCTTAGTTCAACCTGTATCGCGCAACCGAACGCCACGCCCCCCGGCCTCGCTGACGGCACCCTCGTTAATCAAATCGACACCGGCATCATGCAGTGCGTTGACGACCTTGACCAGGGATTCCACGTTGCCGCGAACGGTACCTGCCGAGGTTTCCATGCGCTGAATGGTGGGTAATGAAAGCTGGCTGATTTCCGCGAGATCGCGTTGGTCCAGGTTCAGCAGTGCCCGTGCAGCTTTCATTTGCGCGCCTGTAATCATTTTATATTAGTTATCATATATCAAACCTTATTAGTGATTTTTAACAATAACTTAATAATATTTCAAATATATTACTTATATTTGTGTGAAGATATTAGACCCAGTGCGTGAAACAAATAACCGGCCCTGGTACCCGAGCAGTACAAACCGAGAAACTTCTGGCCGTCACGAGTGGCCGGAGAGCAAGGTGGATTCGACGGCTTCAGCCCTCGTCCCGGAATATGCACCGGCACATATCTGGGATCCTGTAATTACGCCACAATTTCAAGATCCCCCGCTTGCGCGGGGATGACCCGGATTCCTGGATCCAGCAGCCCGGAAAATCCCATCGCATCGAACGTTTTCGCCGTCGCGAGCGCCGCGAGTGCAAGGCGGATTGAGGCGAGTGGCCGTGAGCGTAGCCTTCGCTACGCGATCGGTCCGAGCCGAGATCCAACGCCGCAATCGTGGCGCGCAGCAGGCGAAAAATGGTGGCTACGCCCTGATTTGAACAGGGGACCCCATCATTATGAGTGATGTGCTCTAACCAACTGAGCTACGTAGCCTTGGATATTGCGCAACCGGATTGCCCGGTCTCGAAGAGCGCGCGATTTTCGCGTGAACGCTACTCGGTGTCAAGCGCAGTCGGGGGCAGCCCCCGGGCAGGAGCTCGCTGTCCCGCGCGGGCGCCTCGAATTCGGGCCCGCGCGGAACGAGATCGAGCCCGCTTCACGCGCCCATTTTCAGGTAGGCGCGGTCGAACTGCTGCATGAAGGCGGCGACCTGCGACTGGTCGTATTCCGAGAAGTCGAAGCGGACCTCGAGCACCGGGATCGCGAGCGATCCGAGATAGCGGTCGGGTTTTTGCGTGCAGACGATTCCGACCGCGCCGTCGGGGCCGGTCAGCCTGTGCTGACCGCGGTCAGCGCCGACCGCGGTGAGCATTCCGCGCGCAATCCCAGGCAGGTTATGCGCGAACTGCTCGACGGTGATGCTCATCTCGCGGCTTACGATGGAAGCGGGCTTGAGCGCGCCGGCGCGCGCACCATAGTACATTTTGATTGCGGACATCATTTCAATTTCTCCTGTAGCGGGTTAAGAAACTCTTTTCGCCTGAAAAGATGGCGAAACTATAGGGCCGTGCACTGATTCAAGCTTGGAGCAAGGGTGGATATTTCATGGATTTGTCGTGTATCTTGTCGGTTCGGCCATCCGCGGGAGATTTCGGGACAGCGAGTCATGATTTACCGGTTTGACGGTTTCAGCATCGACGACACCACGTTCGAGGTGTGGCGCGGGGATACCCGGCTCGAAGCCCAGCCGCAAGTCATCGAACTGCTGCTCATGCTGATCGAGCGGCGCGATCGCGTGGTCAGCCGGGAAGAAATCTTCGAGATCGTATGGAAAAACCGGGTTGTCTCAGACACGACGCTCAGCAGCCGGATCAAGAGCGCTCGAAAGCTGCTCGGCGACGACGGCGCCCGGCAGAAATACATCCGCACGCTTCACGGGCGCGGTTTCCGCTTCTGCGCCGCGCTCGACGCCGACCGCGAGGCCGCGCCGAAATCCACCGGCCGGGAGGCGTACCCGGCCGCCGGTAGCGCGCCGCCGGCAACGCGTTACGCCCGTAGCGGCAACGTCCACATCGCCTACCAGCAATTCGGCAAGGGACCGATCGACCTCGTGTTCGTGCCCGGATTCGTCTCGCATATCGACAATTACTGGGCCCTGCCGGCGCTCAACGACTGGCTAACCGCGCTCGGCCGTCTCGCCCGGGTGGTCATGTTCGACAAGCGCGGTACCGGACTGTCGGACACGGTGGCGGAGCTGCCCGGGGTCGACGTGCGCATGGACGACGTGCGCGCGGTCATGGACGCGGTCGGTCTCGACAGCGCCTGCATCATGGGGATATCCGAAGGCGGTTCACTCGCCAGCCTGTTCGCGGCGATGCACCCGGAACGCTGCGACGGCCTGATTCTTTACGGCGCCTTCGCCAGTTTCAGGTCGTGGTTCGCCACACGCGAGGATTTGCAGGGGTTGTTCGACTACGTCGAGACCGCATGGGGCAGCGGAAGTTCGCTGCCCAGGTTTGCGCCGAGCGTCGGCGACGATCCGGAGTTCATCGAATGGTGGGGCAAGTTCGAACGCCTCGGCGCAACCCCGGGCGCCGTGAGGGCTTTGATGGAAATGAACAGCCAGATAGACATCACCGAGATCCTGCCGAGCATCCGGGTGCCCACCCTGGTGATTCACCGCAGCGAGGACGTACTGATCGATATCGAGGCCGGTCGCCTGCTCGGCAGCGCCATCCCCGGGGCCCGCTATGTCGAATTGCCGGGAGCGGACCACCTGCCATGGACCGGCGATATTCCCAAAATCACCGAGGCAATCGGGGAATTCCTGCAGGTCGCCGCCCGTCCGGTTGAGCCAGACACGGTTCTGGCGACGGTAATCTTCATCGACGCGAGCTCACAGGAGGTCGGCGGTGATGAAGGCCTGGAAAACGATATCGCTGCCGCCGTCGAACATCATCGCAAGCTGTATCGGGGCCGCAAGCTGGGACGGAAAGGCGCGGTCGGGATCTACAGCTTCGACGGGCCGGCGCGCGCCATCCACTGCGCGCTCGAAATCCTCAACCGGCTATGGAAATTCGACCTTCGCTGCCGTGCCGGAATTCATATCGGCGAGATTCCTGTCGACGGCGGCATGGCAGACAATCAGACGGTTTCTACGGCACGCGAGCTGTGCGAACTGGCCCGGCCGGGCCAGATCCTCGTTTCGCGCACGATCACCGACCTGGTCGCGGGATCGGGGATCGAGTTCGAGGAACTCGCCCCGGTACGCCTCGAATCGCTCGATCGCGACTGGCCGCTGTTTCGCGTCGAACGCTAACCCTGTCATTGCCGGGGAATCAGAAATCTTTCAGGCGACGAGTGGTCTCCGGGTCGAGAAATCCGGCCACGGTGGCCTCGGTTTCGAGTTCCAGCGCGCGCTCGATATCGGCCTGCGCGCAATGACTCAATACGCGCTTCATGTCGGCAACCGCGCGCGGCGGCAATTCGGCCAGCCGCATCGCCAGCGCGCGGCTTTCGTCGAGCAGCCGGTCGTCTTCGACGACCCGCCAGGCGATACCGAGATCCTCGAGTTCCGCGGCGCCGTAACGATCGCCGAGTAACAGCATTTCGCGTGCCTTGACCAGGCCGACCATCGCCGGCAGCAGCGAGGTCACGGCGCCGGTCACGAACAGGTTGAGCGATATTTCCGGAAAGAAGGCGCGCGCACTTTGCGCCCAGACGGAGAAGTCGCAATTGATCGCCCATTCGAACCCGCCGCCGACGGCCCAGCCGTGGATCGCGCCGACCACGGGCCTGGCGCCGAATACCATTTCCCGCGTGACCCGCTGAATCGCAGCGACCAGTTCTCGGGCCTCGGCCTCGTTTTCCGGGTGCCGGTGCGCCTCGCGGTCGTCGCCGGCGCAAAAGGCCCGCCCGGCGCCGGTGAACAGGATCACCCGCGTCGCTTCGTCGGCATTGGCGTCTTTGAATGCCAGGGCAACGTCGGTCAGCAATTGGCGGTTCATCGCGTTCAGGCACTCGGGCCGGTTCAGGGTAATCGTTCTGATTCCGTCGCTGCACTCGCTGAGCACGGTTTGATAGTCGAATTCGCTCATTCCCAGCTCCTGAAAACGTAACGGGTCTTGCCCTCGGTTCGCGGCAGGCTGCCCGGCTCGAGCAGCCTCACTCGTGCGCGAGCACCGAGCCGGGCCTTGATCTCCGCCTCGATCCTGCCGGCGAGGCCGGCCGTCGATTCCACCGGGCGAGCCAGTTCGGCGTCGACAGGCAGTGAATCGTATGGCGGCGGCGTATCGAGTTCGACGCGCCACAGGCCCGATAATTCCGCGAAGCCGTGAAGTACGCCGCCGATCATCGCCGGGAACAGGTTCAGGCCGCGAACCACGACCATGTCGTCACTGCGCCCGACGACACGAAATCGCGGCGCGGTGCGGCCGCAGGACGCGGTGTCGATAGCGACCAGGTCTATGATGTCCCCGGTGCGAAACCGCACCAGCGGCTGTGCCTGTTTGGCGAGGTGGGTGAGCACCAGTTCGCCGCGTTCTCCGTCTCGCCAGGGCAATCTCCGGCCGCTGTCCGCATCCACGAGTTCCGGGAACAGGACGTCACAGGCGAGCAGGTGTAAATCCTCGCAGTGTTCGGTCTGCGCGGCGAAGTTGCAGAGCACGTCGGAGACGCCGAAATTTGCATTGCGGGCCCTGAATCCCCAGGTCTCCTCGAGTCTGCGGCGAAAAGCAGGCTCGTCGAGCCCCGGTTCACCGCCGAACAGACCCAGGCGCAAGCCGAGGTCGGCGGGACGCAGATCGGGATAATACTCGTCGATCACGCCTTCGAGCACTTTCGGATACGAGGGGGTGCAGGAAATCGCATCGATGCCGAGTTCGCGGATTACCTGGATCAATTGCCGGCTGCCGCCGACGCCGTATGGCACTACCGTGGCGCCGGTCGCCTCGAGGCCCGTATGGTCGCTAAATCCGCCCATCCATAGCTGGTAGTTCAGGCAATGCACGACGCGATAGCCCGGGCCGAGCCCGGCCGCGGATTGCGCCCGCCCGGCGACACTCGCCGTCATCAGCGCGTCGGCCTCGCTGAGCGCCAGGTTCATCGCGATTCCGCTGGTGCCCGAGGTGCGATGCACGCGCCGTATCTTGTGCGCCTCACAGGCGAGGTAAGAACCGAAAGGCGGGAACAGACGCTGATCCTCGCGGATCATTTCCTTGTCGGTCAGGGGCAGCGACTCGATGTCGTCGAGCCTGTCGGGTACCTCGATGCCGCGACAGGCCCGCTGGTAAAAACGCGAGCGCGCAAAGACATAAGCGGCCTGGGCCGACCAGCGCTTTTGCTGGAGCTTGCGAAGATCTTCGGGCGACAGGTATTCGGCGCCCTCGATTGCAGGGTTATTCATTCTGATTCGCCAGCGCTTTTGCCTGGCGGCCGGGACCATAATCC
The DNA here is from genome assembly GCA_050118655.1 of Gammaproteobacteria bacterium. Classification (GTDB taxonomy): domain Bacteria; phylum Pseudomonadota; class Gammaproteobacteria. The sequence goes on from JASFKL010000101.1 coordinate 8,211, forward strand.
GTCGAAGTTTACCGGGCAGGCCGTCGCCCCGCCAGCCGATTCGGCATCCCGCGCGAGCGCCTCGCTCAGACGTTGAAGCGGAAATGCACGACGTCGCCCTCGCGCATGACGTAATCCTTGCCCTCGAGGCGCCACTTGCCGGCATCCTTGGCGCCCTGCTCGCCGCGGCCGGCGATAAAGTCGTCGAAGGCGACGACCTCGGCGCGGATGAAGCCTTTTTCGAAGTCGGTGTGAATGCGCCCGGCCGCGCGCGGCGCGGTGGCGCCCTCGCGTACCGTCCAGGCGCGCACTTCCTGCGGTCCCGCGGTGAAAAAGGTTTGCAGGTGTAGCAGCCGGTAGCCGGCGTGAATCACGCGGTCGAGCCCCGGCTCCTCGAGCCCCATCTCGGCCAGGAATTCGGCCGCCTCTTCGGTATCGAGATCGGCGATATCGGCCTCGATCGCGGCACAGACGGCGACGGTTTCGGCGCCCTCGCGCGCGGCGAATTCGCGCACCGCATCGAGATGCGGGTTGTTCTCGAAACCGTCCTCGGCGACGTTGGCGATATAGAGCACCGGCTTGGCGGTGATCAGGTGCAATTCTTTCATCCAGGGCCGCTGCTGGTCGGTCGCCTCGAAAGAGCGCGCCGGATTGCCGGCCTCGACATGCGCCTGTACCGCGAGCATGAATTCGTGCCGGGCTTTCGCTTCCTTGTCGTGCGACTTGGCCTGTTTGGCGGCGCGCTCGACCTGGCGCGCGACCGATTCCATGTCGGCGAGCAACAACTCGGTATTGATGGTTTCGATGTCGGCGATCGGGTCGATGGCATTGCTGACGTGCGCGATGTCGTCGTCCTCGAAGCAGCGTACGACCTGGGCGATGGCATCGGTTTCGCGAATATGGCCGAGAAACTGGTTGCCGAGCCCCTCGCCCTTCGACGCGCCGGCGACCAGCCCGGCGATATCGACGAATTCCATCGTCGTCGGGATGATTTTCTTCGGCTGCACGATATCGGCGAGTTGCTGCAGGCGCGGATCCGGCACCTCGACCACGCCGACGTTCGGATCGATGGTGCAAAACGGGTAGTTCTCGGCCGCGATACCGGCCCGGGTCAGAGAGTTGAACAACGTCGACTTACCGACATTGGGCAGGCCGACGATACCGCACTTGAATCCCATGATGTTTCCCCTAGCCCGAATATTGCATTTCGTTCAGGCACAAACCGTACCGCGTCTGTTTTTTGGCAAGTTGGTAAAAGAGCCTGATATTCATACGATTACTCATAAGTTTGTGCTGCCTTCGTGCAATGTCCGGGCTAGCTGTGCAGGGCCTGCATCGCCTTGTCGATGCGCCCCTCCAGAACCAGCGGCATGACCGCCAGCGTGTCGCGGTTGGCCGTCTCGATCGCGCCCAGGTCGGCCGCCGAGGGTTTGCGCAGTACGTAATTGGTGACCTGGCTGCTCTCGCCCGGGTGGCCGATACCGATACGAACGCGGAAAAACTCGCGGCTGCCGAGATGGCTGATCACGTCGCGCAAGCCGTTGTGACCGCCGTGGCCGCCGCCCTGCTTGATGCGGTTGGTGCCGGGCGGCAGGTCGAGCTCGTCGTGCATTACCAGGATCTGTTCGGGCTCGATCTTGAAGTACCGCGCCAGCGCGGCCACCGCCTGGCCGCTGCGGTTCATGTAAGCCTGCGGCTTTTGCAGGTGGATATCGCGTCCGTGGGCGCTCAGTTTGGCGAGATCGGCGTTGTAACGCTTGTCGAAACGGAAGCTCGCGCCGCGGTCTTCGGCCAGCAAGTCGATCAGCCAGAAGCCGGCGTTATGCCGTGTATCAACGTAATCGGCCCCGGGATTACCGAGGCCGACGATCAAACGGATCTCTGCGGTCAGCGCAGGCAAGCGGCCGGTTACTCTTCGTCGCCGGACTCGTCCTTCGCCGACTCGTCGCCGGGCTCCTCGCCCTCGGCACTGGCTTCCTCGCCTTCGAGTTCGGGCTCTTCCGGAGCCTCGGGCGCCTCGTCCTCGATGACTTCCTCGCGCGGCTTGAACACGGTCAGTACACCGACGTTATGGTCGTCGTGCTCGATGTCCTCGACGTCCTCGAGGTGCCACAGGGCAACCAGCTGCACACCTTCCGGAAGTTTGATATCGGTCAGGTGCAGGGTTTCGCCGAGATGCAGGTTTTCGGCATCGATTTCGAGATATTCCGGCAAATTCTTCGGCAGCGCGATGATCTCGATTTCGGTCACCAGGTGGCTCATGACGCCGCCGTCCGCCTTGACGCCCACGCAGTTGTCGGCATTCTTGACGTGGATCGGTACCACGACCCTGATCGGCTTTTTCTGGTCGATTCGATAAAAATCCGCGTGCATGACCTTGTTCTTGTAAGGATGGCGCTGCAGATCGCGCAGGATGACTTCCTGCTTTTTGTCCTCGACGTGCAGCTCGATGACCTGCGTGTAGATCGCCTCGTTTTCGAGCTCGTGGATGAACTCGTTGTGCGCGATGCTGATCTGGGCGGGCTCGCGCTCGCCTCCGTATACGATTGCCGGTACCAGGCCCTGTCGTCTCAGGCGGCGGCTCGCACCTTTCCCCGAGTCAGAGCGCAGTTCAGCATTCAAATGTATCGTTTCTGACATTGCTGTACTCCAAAAATAAAAATCCGCCCGCAGACGGAGGCCTGCCTTGCGACCAGACAGGATTCAATTACACCGCTTGCCGCTTGCGCCCTCGGCGCAACCCGACCCGCGGCGGGCGTCAGTCCATGTACAACGAACTGACGGATTCTTCGTAATGGATGCGGCGGATGGTTTCTCCGAGCATCCCGGCCACCGATACCTGGCGTATCCGGGTACAGGCAGCGCCTTCCTCGGACAACGGGATGGTATCCGTGACCACCAGTTCATCCATGACCGAATTCTGCACGTTTTCGATCGCCTTGCCCGACAGCACCGCGTGCGTGCAATAGGCATAGACGCCGATGGCGCCCTTGTTCTTCAGCGCCCCGGCCGCCTCGCAGAGCGTACCGGCCGTATCGACCATGTCATCGACAATGATACAGGTCTTGCCCTTGACGTCGCCGATGATATTCATCACCTTGGCCATGTTCGCCTGCGGACGACGCTTGTCGATGATCGCCAGCTCCGAATCGTCGAGTTGCTTGGCGATCGCCCGGGCCCTGACCACGCCGCCGACGTCCGGCGATACCACGATCATTTCCTCGTATTTCTGCTTCCAGATATCGCCCATCAGGATCGGCGACGCATATACGTTGTCGACCGGGCATTCGAAAAAGCCCTGTATCTGGTCCGCGTGCAGGTCCACCGTCAAAACCCGGTCGATACCGACACTGGTCAGCATGTTGGCCACCACCTTGGCGGTTATCGGCACCCGCTGCGAGCGCACCCGCCGGTCCTGCCGCGCGTACCCGAAATACGGGATGACCGCGGTTACCCGGTTCGACGATGCGCGCTTGATGGCATCGATCATGACCAACAATTCCATCAGGTGGTCGTTAGTCGGCGCGCAGGTCGGCTGGATGATAAAAACGTCCTTGCCGCGTA
>JASFKL010000102.1:0-11724 GCA_050118655.1 Gammaproteobacteria bacterium
AATCGGCGTAGGTGCCTGCCTGCATCATCCGGCAAGCGTCGCAGGCTCCGCAGGGCGTAAGCTCCCGGGGCTGATCGCAAAGCAGCAGGCTGGCCAGGTAATGTACGAAGCCGCCGCTATCCTGCCGGCTGTCGTCGTCGATAATCACCGCCTGCGGCAGGCGCCCGCGGGCCTTGAGATCCAGCGCACGGCTCAGCAGCGGTGCCTGCCAGGGTAAATATGCCGGCCCGGCCTGTTCCACTAGTCGACATCCCGGACGGCCGCGAGTTCGAGTTCGAAGCGTCGGTTGACGGCGGCGACGATCGCCTCGCTGACCCGGTCCATGGACTGGTCGGCATCGATCACCTCGTAGAGCTCCGGGTCGCCGGAGGCGATTTGCAGGAAAGCCTCGCGTACCCGGGCGTGGTAGGCCTTACCCTTTTTCTCGAAGCGGTCTTCTCCGCCGCCACGCACCGCGGCGCGCTCCAGCGCGACGGTTTCGGAAACGTCGAGGATGATCACCGCCGCCGGCACGAAATCGCCGATCGCGATGCGATGCACGGCCTCCACGCAGTCGAGCCCGAGATTGCCGGCAATGCCCTGGAAGGCGCGGCTGGAATCGGCATAGCGGTCGCTGATCACCCATTGGCCCGCCTCGAGCGCAGGCCAGACGGTATCGCGCAGGTGCGCCCGGCGAGCCGCATACATCAGCAGCAACTCGGTCATGTCGTCCCATTTCTCGGGCTCGCCGTTGACCAGCAAGTGCCTGATTTCCTCGGCCGCCGGCGAGCCGCCCGGTTCGCGCGTCAGGATTGCCGCCAGGCCGCCTTCCTCGAAAGACCGCAGCAGGCGGCGCGATTGCACCCCCTTGCCGGAGCCGTCGACACCGTCGATGACGATCATGCGATTGGACTGGGAAGCGTTCACTTTAGTGGTTTTACCGCTGTTTATTTTTGCTCGTTCAACTGGAAACGTTTAACCGCCGCGTTGTGTTCCGCCAGGGTTTCGGAAAAATGATGCGTACCGTCGCCTTTGGAAACGAAATACAGTGCCTTGGTCGGCGCCGGGTGCAATGCCGCGTGAATCGAATCGAGGCCCGGTAAGGCGATCGGCGTCGGGGTCAAGCCTGAATACAGGTAAGTATTATACGGCGTGTCCTTTTTCAAATCCCGGAATCGAATGTCGCCGTCGAATCCCTGGCCGAGGCCGTAGATGATGGTCGGGTCGGTTTGCAGGCGCATGTTGCGTTTCAGCCGCCGGATGAATACCCCGGCGATCAGCGGCCGTTCGAAGCCGGCGCCGGTTTCCTTTTCGATGATCGATGCGAGGATCAGGGCCTCGTAAGCGGAATTCAGCGGCAGGTCGGGGTCGCGCTGCATCCATTCGCGTTCGAGATGCTGCTGCATGACATCGTAGGCGCGCCTCAGGAAATCGGCATCGGTGGTTCCCTTGGGAAAACGGTAGGTATCCGGAAAGAACATACCCTCGGGATGCTGGTCGGGATGCCCGATCTCCTGCATGATTTCGGCGTCGGTCTTGCCCCCGAGGGTTTGCACCAGGATCGGATCGTCGGAAATCGCCTTCATCATCTGTCGAAACGACCATCCCTCGATGACCGTGAAGCTGTACTGGATCGATTTGCCGGCGGTAAAGGTTTGCAGCAGATCGTCGGGCGTCTGCCCGGCCTCGATCCGGTATTCGCCGGCGCGTACCCGGGTCTCGACATCCTTGAGTTTGGCCAGCAGGATAAACAGCCAGGGATCCTCGATAATCTTGCGCCGGGTGAGGTCCTCGGCGATCGACTTGATGTTGCTGCCCGGACTGATCATGAATATCTGCGAGTCTTCGGGCACGACGATTTCGCTGTGCTGAAAGTTCAACAGCTTGAACACCAGGATCGCGATCGCCAGCAGTGCGCCGATCAGTGACAGGCTGAATAATTTCTTGATGAGTTTCACTATCGCTCGCTACCTGGGAAACGCTCGGAGACGCATTCGGGGTTTCTCTCGAACCGGGTAATTATACAGGATAGTCGGGATCCGCGACGCCGAGGTATTTTCCGCCGTCCACGGCCGGGATGTTATCGCCGGTGCTGAACTCCGCGCGACCCGGCGGGACGACGGGGCCTTGCCCCGGCATCCCGGCGAGCCTAGATCGTCTTGAATATGCAGGTGCCGTTGGTACCGCCGAAGCCGAATGAATTCGACATGGTCACCGACAGCTTCATTTCGCGGGCCGTATTGGCGGCGTAATCCAGGTCGCATTCCGGGTCCTGGTTGTCGAGGTTTATCGTCGGAGGCACGACCTGGTCGCGCAGCGCCAGGATCGAGAAAATGGCCTCGATGCCGCCGGCCGCGCCGAGCAGGTGTCCGGTCATCGATTTGGTCGAGCTGACCACGAGCTTGTAGGCATGGTCGCCCATCGCCAGCTTGACCGCATTGGTCTCGGCAAGGTCGCCGGCAGGCGTAGAGGTGCCGTGAGCATTGATGTAATCGATGTCTTCCGGATTCAGGCCGGCGTCGTTCATGGCGTTGAGCATGCAGCGCGCGGCCCCTTCCCCGCCTTCCGAGGGAGCGGTCATGTGGTACGCGTCGCCGCTCATACCGTAGCCGATCAGTTCACAGTAGATGTTGGCGCCGCGCTTCTTCGCCATTTCGTATTCCTCGAGAACGACCACACCGGCGCCGTCGCCGAGCACGAAACCGTCGCGGTCGCGATCCCAGGGACGGCTCGCTGCTTCCGGATCGTCGTTGCGGGTCGATAGCGCGCGAGCCGCGGCGAAACCGCCCACGCCGAGTGCCGAGGTCGCCATTTCGGAGGCGCCGGCGACCATGACGTCGGCATCGCCGTAACTGATCATGCGCGCGGCGTCGCCGATGTTGTGCGCACCGGTAGTACAGGCGCTGACGATGGAAATATTCGGGCCCTTCAGGCCGCGCATGATCGACAGGTTACCGGAGACCATGTTGATCAGTGAGCTCGGCACGAAGAACGGGGAAATCTTTCGCGGGCCGCCGGCGACGTAGGCGTCGCGGTTTTTTTCGATCGACGGCAGGCCGCCGATACCCGAACCGATGGCGACACCGATGCGCCCGGCATTTTCGTCAGTAACCTCGATACCCGAATCGTCGAGCGCCTGGATGCCGGCAGCAACCCCGAAATGGATAAAGATATCCATTTTTTTTAGATCCTTGGCGGCGATGTATTCGGTGGCATCGAAGTTTTTCACCGAACCCGAAATGCGGGTCGAAAACTGGCTCGCATCGAATGCGGTGATCGGCGCGATGCCGCTCTTTCCCGCAACGATGTTCTTCCAGGACTCTTCCACGGTATTGCCGACCGGAGTCAACAATCCGAGCCCCGTTATTACGACACGACGTTTTGACAAAATTGATTCCCCTTCATGATTTACGCTACTCGGTCAAAATGAAAATGCCGCTTATCATGCTAGATGGTAAGCGGCATCCTTCGATTCGAGTGGATTTCTAAAGGTTGGCGTTGACGTAGTCGATGGCGAGTTGAACGCTGGTGATTTTCTCGGCTTCTTCGTCCGGAATCTCGGTTTCGAATTCCTCTTCCAGTGCCATAACCAGCTCTACCGTATCGAGGGAGTCCGCGCCCAAATCATCGACAAAGGATGCCTGGTTCGTCACTTCCTCCTCCTTGACCCCTAATTGTTCTGCAACAATTTTTTTCACACGTTCTTCAACAGAGCTCATTTTAAGAGATTCTCCCGGTTAATAATTCGAAGGCTTGTAAGGGGCGATATTGTATTGAAAAGCGGTTTTAGTTGCCACAAATGTCTAAATTTTTTTTGCGAGGCAAAATATTTTATAAATCAAATAGTTAGTTGATTTTTTTGCGGCTTTGGGCTATCCCATATACATTCCGCCGTTGACGTTTATGGTTTCGCCGGTGATATAGGCGGCGGCCGGAGAGGCCAGAAATACGACCGCCGCGGCGACTTCCTCGCTGCTGCCGAGACGCCCCAGCGGAATCTGGCCGGCCAGCTTCTCGCGCTGCTCTTCGGGTAATTCCCGCGTCATGTCGGTGTCGATGAATCCCGGAGCGACGGTGTTCACGGTGACGCCGCGGGAGCCGATTTCACGCGCCAGCGACTTGGCGAAACCGACCATGCCGGCCTTGGCGGCGGCATAGTTGGTCTGTCCCGGGTTGCCGGTCGCGCCGACCACCGAAGAGATATTGACGATGCGCCCGGCGCGTTTCTTCATCATCGGCCTGATCACGGCCTTGCACATGCGGTATACCGAGCTCAGATTGGTGTTGACGATTTCTTCCCATTGCTCGTCTTTCATCGTCATCAGCAATGTATCGCGGGTGATTCCGGCATTGTTGACCAGGATGTCGGGCGCGCCGTATTCGTCGGTGACCTGTTTGATACAGGCCGAGACCGACTCCGAATCGGCGACGTCGAGCGCCAGTCCGCGGCCCCTGATATTGTCTTCCGCGAGCCTGGCGGAGATGGCATCGGCGCCGGCCTGGCTGGTCGCGGTACCGATCACGATGGCGTTCTCGGCGCCGAGCGCGAGCGCGATGGCCTGCCCGATACCCCGGCTGGCGCCGGTTACGAGCGCGATTTGATCGCTTAACATGTCAAGCCTCCTGCAGTGATTGTCGGGTGCTGGCCAGGGTTGCGTCATCGTATACCGCGTATGCACGCAGCGACTTTTCGATCCGCCGCGCCAGGCCGGTCAATACCTTGCCGGGACCGCATTCGATCGTTCCGGCGATCCCCCGGTCCCGTATTGCCTCGACGCAGGCAACCCACCTGACGGGTTTATAGAGTTGCAATTCCAGGCGCTCGCGGATTTCCTGCGGCGAGGATGCCGGGGCTGCATTCTGGTTGTGGATTACGGGCACCGATGGCATTTCTATCTTCAATTCGGCGAGTTCCTCGCCGAGTGCCTCGGCGGCACCGCGCATCAGCGAACAATGCGACGGCACGCTGACCGGGATCGGCATCGCGCGCCGCGCGCCCATTTCCTGCGCGTTTTGCATCGCGCGCTCGACCGCCGCGGATTCGCCGGCGATGGCGACCTGCCCCGGGGCGTTGAAATTTGCCGCCTCGACGACGCCGTCTTCGACCCGCGCGCAGGACTCGACCACCTGTTCGTCGGTGAGCCCGATAATTACCGCCATCGCGCCCTCCCCCTGTGCCACCGCGGATTGCATCAGTTGTCCTCGGCGCGCCACCAGGCCGATGGCGTCGGCAAGATCGATGCTGCCGGCACAGACCAGCGCGGTGTACTCGCCGAGACTGTGGCCGGCCATAACCGCCGGTGCGGGCATTCCCCCGCTCGAACTGGCGATGCGCCAGCTTGCGACCCCGGCGCAAAGCATCGCCGGCTGGGTGACCTCGGTGCGATTCAAATCGACTTCCGGACCGTTGGCGACCAGTTCCCCCAGATCGTAACCGAGAATTTCCGCGGCGATGCCGAAAACCTCGTCCAGGGTTGCCTGGTGCTCCTGCCAGGCGGAGGCCATACCGACCGATTGAGATCCCTGGCCGGGAAATACGTAAGCGTACTCTGTCATGGTCTTGCGCGATTTATTCTGATAGCGCGGATATTATCACAGCGATTTCGGCGGTGTTACCGGCTCTATTGATATACCCGTTAAATAATGGATAATGACGCGCTTTATAACGACGAGTGAGAATATGCCTAAAGGCGATCACATTGAAATGCGGGGGGTGGTGAAAGATACGCTACCCAACACCATGTTCCGGGTAGAGCTGGAAAACGGACATGTTGTTACCGCGCACATTTCCGGCAAGATGCGCAAGCACTACATTCGAATCCTGACCGGCGACACGGTCACGGTGGAACTGACGCCCTACGATTTGACCAAGGGCAGAATTACTTTCCGCGAAAGATAAGTCTTCTAGTCGACCGAGGCGCTTTCCTTGCGCTTGCGGGTCTTGACGACGTGGCAGTGCAAACTGCCATCCTTGACATCGATCTTCACCCTGCCTCCGCCGGTCAATGCGCCGAACAGTAGCTCGTCCGCGAGCACCTGCTTGATTTCGTCCTGGATGACGCGAGCCATCGGGCGGGCACCCATTTTCGGATCGTAACCTTTTTCTGCCAGCCAGCGGCGCGCGGCATCGCTCACCGTCATGCTGACCTTCTTGGCTTCGAGTTGCGACTCGAGTTCGATCAGGAACTTGTCGACCACGTTGAGAATCACGTTGGTATCGAGCGCCTTGAACTGGATGATCGCATCGAGCCGGTTCCTGAATTCGGGGGTGAAGGTTTTCTTGATCGCCTCGCCGGCATCGAGAGTATGATCCTGGAACGTGAAGCCCATCGAGGCGCGGCTCATCTGCTCGGCGCCGGCGTTGGTCGTCATTACCAGAATGGTGTTGCGGAAATCGGCCTTGCGCCCGTTGCTGTCGGTCAGCGTACCATTGTCCATCACTTGCAGCAGCAGGTTGAAGACATCGGGATGCGCCTTCTCGATTTCGTCGAGCAGCACCACCGAGTAAGGATGCTTGTTGAGCTCCTCGGTCAGCAGACCGCCCTGATCGTAGCCGACGTAACCCGGCGGCGCACCGATCAGTCGCGACACCGTGTGCCGCTCCATGTATTCGGACATGTCGAAGCGAATCAGCTCGACGCCCATGATATTGGCGATCTGACGGCAGACCTCGGTCTTGCCGACCCCGGTCGGGCCCGAGAACAGGAAAGATCCGACCGGCTTCGATTCGCGGCCGAGCCCGGAACGCGACATCTTGATTGCCGCGTCCAGCGCCTTGATCGCCTCGTCCTGGCCGAATACCACCCTCGAGAGGTTTTTGCCCAGGTTCTTGAGCATGTCGAGATCCGAGGTGCTGACGGTATTCGCGGGAATGCGCGCGATCTTGGCGACGATATTCTCGATATCGTGAATGCCGATGGTTTTCTTGCGCTGCTTGGCGGCCATCAGGCGGCGCTGCGCGCCGGCCTCGTCGATGACGTCGATCGCCTTGTCCGGCAGGTGGCGGTCGTTGATGTAACGCGAGGCAAGCTCGGTCGCCTTGCGCAGGGCCTGCAGCGTGTACTTGACGTTATGGTGTTCCTCGAATCGCGATTTCAGACCCTTGAGAATGAGATAGGTTTCCTCGTTGCTGGGCTCGGGCACGTCGATCTTCTGGAAGCGTCGCGCGAGCGCGCGGTCTTTCTCGAAGATTCCGCGGAATTCGGTGTAGGTGGTCGAACCGATGCACTTGATCTCGCCGCTGGCGAGCACCGGCTTGATCAGGTTGGAGGCATCCATGACTCCGCCCGAGGCCGATCCGGCGCCGATGATGGTATGGATTTCGTCGATGAACAGGATAGAGCCCGGCTCGCGGGTAAGCTGTCCGATGACTGCCTTCAGGCGCTTTTCGAAATCGCCGCGATACTTGGTACCGGCGACCAGCGCGCCCAAATCCAGTGCATAAACCGTGCTTTCCAGCAATACCTCGGGGACTTCTTCCTCGACGATTTTACGCGCCAGGCCCTCGGCGATCGCGGTTTTACCCACCCCGGCCTCGCCGACCAGCAACGGGTTGTTCTTGCGGCGCCGGCATAGTGTCTGAATGATCCGCTCGACCTCGTGCTCGCGGCCGATCAGCGGGTCGATCTTGCCCGAGTAAGCGAGTTCGTTCAGGTTGGTCGCGAACTTGTCGAGCGGGTTCGCGTTCTCCTGGTCGCCGGTAACGGTTTCGGCCTCGTGAGTGAAGCTTTCCTCCTCGCTCTCCTCGTTGACCCGGGTAATCCCGTGCGACAGGTAATTGGTGACGTCGAGGCGTTCGATATTGTGCTTGTTGAGCAGGTAAACGGCGTGCGAGTCCTGTTCGGAAAAGATCGCTACCAGTACGTTGGCACCGGAAACCTCCCCGTTACCGGACGACTGCACATGGAACAGGGCGCGCTGCAGGACGCGCTGAAAACCGAGCGTGGGCTGGGTATCGCGGTCCTCGTCGGCCATCAGCAGCGGCGTGTTCTGGTCGACGAAGATCTCGAGCTCTGCCTTCAGTAACTGGACGTCTCCGCCGCAGGCCTCGAGTACCGCGGTAGCGGCGTCGTTCTCCGTCAGCATCAACAGCAAATGCTCGACGGTTATAAACTCGTGGCGCTTTTCATTTGCTTCATGAAATGCTTTGTTGAGGGATTGTTCCAGTTCTTTGTTCAGCATCGATACTACGCCTTAAAGCTTGTGGGTCCTGCTGGATAATATAGACGATTTGACCTTGAATGTGTTCCAAATGTTCGATCAATTCGAAAAAATTTCCGTGCGAAATCCGCCTTTAACTCTCCTCCATGTCGCATAGCAGCGGATGCTTGTTTTCTCGCGCGTAACTGTTCACCGCGGTGACCTTCGTCTCGGCGATATCCCGGGTGTAAATGCCGCAGACGCCCTTGCCGGTCTTGTGAACGTTGAGCATGATACGGGTGGCGTTTTCGCGGTTGTGGCCGAAGATCGCTTCGAGCACGTGCACCACGAATTCCATCGGCGTGTAATCGTCGTTCAGCAGCACTACCTTGTATAGCGGGGGTTTTTTGAGCTTGGGGCGGGTGCGCTCCAGCAGCAGGGTATCGTCGTCGTCGTTGTCGAACTGCCGGTCTGACATGATTACGCGGTATCCATTAGTAAAAACTATAAGGTAATGTCGGGCTTGAAATAATTCAAGGCTTGGTTATCATTAAATTTCGTGTCAGATGGCGCTAAAACAGGGTCGACTAACGCGGCTATCCGAATGATTAATATAGCTTTTTTCAATCGGTTAAACCCATCACTTCGAGTTCAACGACAGCAACGGGGAAGAGGATGAGTCATGCCTACGGGAACAGTCAAGTGGTTTAGCAACGTTAAGGGTTATGGGTTCGTAAATACGGACGATGACAAGGATCAGGACATATTCGCGCATTTTTCGGCGATCGAGATGGAGGGCTACAAGAAGTTGACCTCCGGCCAGAAAATCGAATTCGAAATCGATGAAGGCCCGAAGGGACTGCAGGCGCAGAAAATCCGCTCGATCGGCAGTTAGCATAGGAACTAATCCGGCCGCAACCGGTCTTAAAGTACAGTCATTACCCACTTAAAAACAAGTAACAATTTTCAGCCGGGCGGGATTCCTCCCGGCTGTTTTTATTTGCGCCTCGTGGATCTGATGTATAATCCGCGCCACCAAAGCAATCGCTTCCAGGGGACGACATGAGTTACCAGCACATCAAGATACCCGCCGACGGCGAGGCCATTACCGCCAACGACGATTTCAGCCTGAACGTTCCGGACAACCCGATCATTCCCTACATCGAGGGCGACGGCATCGGGGTCGACATTTCGCCGGTAATGATCGATGTCGTCGACGCCGCCGTGGAAAAGGCCTACGGTGGCGGGAAGAAAATCTCCTGGATGGAAATCTACGCCGGCGAGAAAGCTACCTCGATCTACGGTGAGGACAACTGGCTGCCGGACGAAACCCTGCAGGCCATGCAGGAATATATCGTCTCGATCAAGGGCCCCCTGACGACGCCGGTGGGCGGCGGCATCCGCTCGCTCAACGTATCGATCCGCCAGCGCCTGGACCTGTACGCCTGCGTCAGGCCGGTGCGTTATTTTCACGGCATCGAGACGCCCCTGAAGCATCCGGAAAACACCGACATGGTGATTTTCCGCGAAAACACCGAAGACATATATGCCGGTATCGAGTGGGAATCCGGCAGCGAGGCGGCGAAAAAAGTGATCAAGTTCCTGGTCGAGGAAATGGGCGTCACCAGCATCCGCTTTCCGGAGACCTCGGGCATCGGCGTCAAGCCGGTTTCTTCCGAGGGTACCCGGCGCCTGGTGCGCAAGGCGTTGCAGTACGCGATCGACAACGACCGCGACTCGGTGGCCCTGGTTCACAAGGGCAATATCATGAAATTCACCGAGGGAGCTTTCCGCAACTGGGGATACGAGCTCGCCAGGGAACTCTACGGCGCCACCGAAATCGGCGGCGGTCCGTGGTGCGAATTCAAGAATCCCAAAACCGGCAACACGATCACGGTCAAGGACGTCATCGCGGATAATTTCCTGCAGCAAATCCTGACCCGCCCGACCGAGTACGGGGTGATCGCGACGCTCAATCTCAACGGTGATTACGTCTCCGATGCGCTCGCGGCCCAGGTCGGCGGCATCGGTATCGCGCCGGGCGCCAACATCGCCGATACCGTCGGCGTATTCGAGGCGACCCACGGCACGGCTCCGAAATACGCCGGCCAGGACAAGGTCAACCCGGGTTCGATCATCCTGTCGGCCGAAATGATGCTGCGCTACATGGGCTGGGCGCAAGCCGCGGACCTGGTCATCAAGGGCATGGAAGGCGCCATCGGCGCCAAGCAGGTGACTTACGATCTCGCGCGCAACGAACCCGATGCGACCGAGCTCTCGAGCTCCGGCTTCGGCGCGGCAGTGATCGGCTACATGGACTGAACCCCGTCCCGCCGGCTGTCTCAGGACAGCTCGGTGCGATGCAACTCGTTGTCGCGAATGATGCGCGCGGCGATTTCCTCGACCGACATTTCCGCGGTATTGATGTACTTGATGCCGTGGCGCCGATACATTTCCTCTGCCGCGCGCAATTCGTAGCGGCATTGTTTCATCGACGAGTAAGGGGTGTCGGGCCGCCTCGCCCGGCGGATATTGACCAGCCGGTTCAAGTCCGTGGTCAGGCCGTAGAGCCGGTCGCGAAACGGCCTTAGCGGCACCGGCAGCTGCTCGGATTGCATGTCTTCCTCGGTGATCGGGTAGTTTGCCGCGCGGATGCCGAATTGCAGCGCCAGGTACAGGCAGCTCGGGGTTTTGCCGGAGCGTGAAACGCCCACCAGGATGATGTCGGCCTGGTCGTATTGCTGGGTCTTGCCGCCGTCGTCGTGGATCATCGCGTAATCGATCGCCTCGATGCGCGAGTCGTAGATCGACGGGTTGGCGGTGCGGTGCGACTGCCCCGGCTGGTGGTGCTCCGCGGCGAGTACCTTTTCGAGACGCGGCAGGATGTCGCCGAAAGGATCGATGACCAGGGCTCGAGTCAGGTTGACGATCTTCATCAGCGCATCGTCGCCCATGGTGCAGATCACGATCGGCATCTGGCCTGCCTCTTCGCCGGCCCGGCCGATCTCGTCGCTGATCGCGTGCGCCTTTTCCAGGGTATCGACGAACGGGATGGTGCGCGTCTGGAAATGCCGGTCGGGAAATTGCGCCAGCAAGGAAAGCCCCAGGGTCTCGGCGGTAATCGCGGTGCCGTTGGAGAGGAAATAGACGAGCTGTTTATTGTCCTGCTTTTGTGTCATTCGGGCCCTGCCCGGTCTCGGTTTCGAAGCGATATACTAGTATACTTGCCAGTCAATCGACTAACACCACGGATAATCAAGCCTATGTCTGAAAATATCGTGCCGCTGGAACGGCTTGGCATGAAGGATGTCCATCGCGTGGGCGGCAAGAACGCGTCGCTCGGCGAGATGATCGGTAATCTGGGAGAACTCGGCGTCGATGTGCCGGGCGGTTTCGCCACTACCGCCGACGCCTTCAACGCTTTCCTCGACGAGGCCGGAATCCGCGAGCAGATTCACGCCAGGCTCGACGCTCTGGATATCGACGACGTTCGCGAACTGGCCGCCGCCGGCGAGGAAATTCGCGGCTGGATCATCGACGCTCCGCTGCCCGATTCGCTGCAAAGCGATATTACCAGGGCCTACGAGGCCATGTCGGAGGGCGGCA